>JAJFGP010000070.1 GCA_021776055.1 Kiloniellaceae bacterium | reverse complement strand
CTGGGCAGCAGCCGGTCCTCGCCGCGTATATCCATGCCGTCGGCGGCAAGAAACAAGCGCCGCCGATGGCGCAGACCAAAGGCGTGCTGATAGCCGTTGTGGCTCATATCCAGCCAGAGATTGCCGTCCGTTTCGGTGCGCTTGCAGCGGCGAACACGCGCGCGCCGGCCAAAGCCGCCGGTTTCGAGAAGCTCGCCACTGTTGGTATCACCGACGACCAGGGTGGAGTGAGCCGCCGACGCCCGTTGCGCTTGGCGCCAGCCGGGATCGCCTGGTCGAGCGCCGCAATTGACGATCATGCGTTCCCGTCCGACGCTAATCTCCAGGCTCAACGTGCCGGCATGGGCAACGCTATCCAGACCCGGTGGCGGGGGGGCGCCGGCATCGACGAGAATAAGGGTGCGCCCGGCACACAATCGCTGGAAGCCGCCCTCCGGTGCTTGGGGTTGCGCGCGGGCCCGGCCGGTGGCGCGCTGCACCACCGTATCTACCTGCCAACCTTCTTCCTCGGTGCCGCCGTTGAAGGCCGCCAGGCTGCCGTCGCCGTGTTGGAGCATGCTCAGCGCCGGGGCCATGGCCTCCACCGCTGCTTGCAGTCCGGCGGGCACGCCGCGGCGTCCTGCGTGAACCTCGCCCTGGGTGCTGCGCCCGGCTACCACCTCGCCCTTGTGCAATAGCGCGCGCAGGTCAATGAGATCACGTAAGACCGCCATTTGGCGCGCCGGGTTTCGCTCCACATGGATGCCGTCCCCGAGGATTTGCCGCGGCAGCTCTCGGCGCAAAATCGCCAAGCCTCGTTCTTGCCAGACTGTGCTATCGGGTAGGCAGACGCCGGCGTAGACCAACCCTTTCAGGGCGGCGATCAGATCGGCGCCGGCAAGGCCGGCCGGTAACACCCGGCCAAGATGCTGGGCCTGCCGCGTCATGCTGCGATGTAGCCGGTGGCGGAACGAGATCTCGGCGCTGGCCGCGAAGAAATCATAGCACCCCAGCCAATGGGACAGGCGGTATCCCGTGGTCAGCGGGTCCCAGGCTGTCGCCGACCAGGATTCATGGGTCGCCAACCAAGCGGCGACAAGCTCACGCGCGCGTCGGCGTGCCCCGTCACCGCCGACGGCGCGCAAATCGCGCAGCCAAGTAAACCCGTGCAATTCCGCCAGCCAGCCGGGCTCGGCGCCTAGTGGTGCCCACAAAGGCGCGGGGTTCGCAATCCGGCGCCCGGCAAAGTTGAAGCCGCCCCGCAAGATTTCGGTGCCTAGCTTCGCATCGCCTGGCCAGGCGTCGGAGGGCGAGACGGCCAGGGCCAGTGGTGTAAATCCAGGCAATGACAAGCGATAGAGCGGCAGGGCGAAGATCGGCCGTTTGAGATCGTAGGCCAGCCGTGCAATGGCCTGAGCGGTGGGCAGGCGCGCAAGGGTACGCAAATGCGCCGTGATTTCCGTCAGGGCGCGACCGCCGCTGGCGATGCGATGCGGGTATGTCGCGTCCCGCGCTGGCACGGTTATCCGCCGCTGGCGCTGCTTCGGGCCACCGCCGGGGTGCCGCGCAGGCGCTGAATATTGTCGGCATAGGCCGAGGGACCACCGCGGAAACAGGCGGAGCCGGCGGCAAGGATATCGGCGCCGGCGGCGATGACCTGCGGTGCCGTGGCATCGTTGATGCCACCATCGACCTCCAGATCGATGGCCCGGCCGCTGGCATCGATGCGTTGGCGCAGGGCGGCGAGCTTGTCCAAGGCGGTCGGGATGAAATCCTGCCCACCGAAGCCCGGGTTGACGCTCATGACCAAAAGCAGATCGATATCGTCGAGCAGATGATCGACAACGTTCAAGGGCGTGCCTGGGTTGATGGCAAGACCAGCCCGTTTGCCCAGCGCCTTGATGTGCTGAATACTTCGGTGCACGTGGTATCCGGCATCCGGATGGATGGTGATCGTATCGGCGCCGGCGGCGGCAAATTCGGCGATGAACGGATCGACCGGGGTGATCATAAGGTGCACATCAAAGGGCAGCGCGGAATGCGGCCGCAACGCCGCGATAACCGATGGTCCGATGGTGATGTTAGGCACGAAGTGGCCGTCCATCACATCGACATGGATGTAATCGGCCCCGGCGGCCGTCATGGCGCGTACCTCTTGGCCTAAATTGGCGAAGTCGGCCGAAAGAATCGACGGTGCGATACGGACCGGGTGCTGCATGAAACCCTTGGTATCAGCATGCACCGCGCCCCGCAAGCGCCTGTGTCCAGTAGGGATTCAGCGCAAAGAGGATTTACCGCCGGCGCAGGCGGCACGCATAGAAACCGTCGATCCCGCCATGCGTCGGCAGATGACAGGGTAGGGTGCGCAGATCGCCGGCGCTATCGATCAGTTCTGTCTGGCCGCCGACCTCGGCTGCCTGCACGGCGATGCGCTCGACCGGGGCGCCGCCGGTCATAAGCGCGGCAATGCGCTCCGGCCCCTCTTCCGGCTGCAACGAGCACGTGGCGTAGACCAGTAGGCCGCCGGGGCCGAGCATCTCCACCGCGGCGGCAAGCAAACGGTCCTGGACCCGCGTTAAAGTTGCGACATCGCTCGGCCGTTTGAGATGGGGGATGTCCGGATGCCGGCGGATGGTGCCGGTCCCCGTGCACGGTGCATCGAGCAGCACCGCCTGGGCTGGCTGTGGCGGCCGCCAGAGCGTGGCGTCGGCGGTGACGAGTTTGGCTTGCAGCCTCAGGCGCTCGAGATTGTCACGCAGACGGTGCAAACGTTCCGGCACCAATTCGATTGCGGTCACCTCGGCACCGGCGGCGGCAAGTGCCGCGGTCTTGCCGCCCGGTGCGGCGCACAGATCGATGACCTGCTGTCCGGTAACATCGCCGAGCAGCCGGGACGGCAATGCCGCGGCGGCGTCCTGCACCCACCAGGCGCCCTCGTCGTAGCCAGGAAGCTGACTGACGGCGCCGGCGCCGCGCAGGCGCAACGAACCCGTGGGCAAGACCTCGGCACCCAGACGCTCGACCCAGGTGCGCAGGTCCGCGGTGTTCTTGAGCGTGATATCGAGCGAGGGCTCATCGGCGTGTGCTTGCGCGATGGCCCGCGCCGTAGGCTCGCCGTATGCGTCCGACCAGGCGCGCCAAAGCCAATCGGGTGTATTCAAGCGCGGCGCATCCTGGGCAGCCGCAAGCTCGGCACCCCCGGCAAATCCAGGGTCGCGTGCCAGGCGGCGCAAAACCGCATTGAGCAGTCCCTTGTAGCCGGCTAAACGCGGGCCCTGCGCAAGGTGAAGGGTCGTGCTGACCGCCGCGTGCGCCGGCGTGCCGAGAAAAACGAGTTGGGCAACGCCGAGACGCAATAAGTCGCGGACGTCGGCAAAGCCGCGTTTGTCTGGTTGCTTCAAGCTGCCATCGATCAGCGCGTCGATCTGCCCGAGCCGGCGCAGCATCGTCGCGCACAGCAATCGGGCAAAGGCACGGTCGCGCGGTTCTAGGCGCGCCAAATCGCCGTCATTGGCTAAGTCGTCGGCTAGAACATCGTCGAGAGGCCGATGCTGGCGCAATACGGCGGCGAGCACAGCCAACGCCACGGCTCGGGCATCGGGTGCCTTGCTCCGCGTTCCACGTATTTGATGCTTGGTGCTCAGCTCCGGGGTCCGCCGTCTTGGCCGGCCCGGCGCATTATGGTGTGCAGATCGCTCACAGTTCCAAAACCTCTTTTGGCTAAATCGGTTTGCGCTGTGGGTAGTTGGGCTAGTCGCCCGGCCCAGTCAAGCCTTGGCAGATCTTCCAGCGGCGGTCATATAGAGGCAATGAGCAAACGCTTCGTCGAACATCGGGTGCAGACGCGACGTCCTGCGCGACCGGAAGCGCCGAATGTCGGGGCGGGTGGGGTGTCACTGCACGGCCGGACACCCGAGCGCGCATCGGATACCAAACCCGGTGGACAACGAGAGATCGGTGGGCCCGAAGGGCCTGAACCGACTCGATTCGGCGATTGGGAACGAAAGGGCATTTGCGTCGACTTTTGAGTCTGCATGTGCCGCTCTAGCCGCCGACAAACGTTCGTTATTTGTTCCTTGCATCGGGCATGTTTCAGGCATAATGTCCTAAAATGCGTATTAATACGACGTATTATGGCGATATAATACAACTAGGAGTTTTATTCGCGAAGCGTGCGCAAGGCGGCCGGATTTTCTCGGTTGGCCGTGTCCTGGTGATTGGCCTTGTGTTGGGGGGCCTGTGGGTGCCGTCCTCGCCGGCTGGGGAGCGTCTGTCGGGCCCAATCGGGGCGCAGGTATTGCGGATCCTGGACGGCGATACCCTTGAAGTCAGCGCTCACATTTGGCTTGGCCAAGACGTAGAAACACGGGTTCGGCTGGTTGGCATCGATGCGCCCGAATTGAGGGGAGGCTGCCCCTATGAGCGGGAAATGGCGGTTCGGGCGCGGGCGCACGTGATGGCACGCCTATCCGCGGCCAGCGGCTCCCCGGTCTTGGTGAGCCTGTATGACATCAGTTTGGGCAAATACAGCGGGCGGGTCCTGGCCCGCGTTCTCACGGCAGAGGGAGAAGACCTGGGCCACAGCCTTTTAGCCGCCGGGCTCGCCCATCCCTACGCTGGCCGTGGCCGGCGCTCCTGGTGCGCCGCCGGATAGGCGGCAAGGGGGTCCTGAGGCGATAAATGGCAGAAATAGGTGGAGTATTAGGACGTTAGATGCAGACAGCAGATCGCACCCGCTGGCGCGGGCGCGTTAATCCGACAGAATACTGCCGGCCGGCGATAGCTACTCAGACAGAGATGTCGAGTACGTCGCCGCGGTGCGTTGCGCCGCCATTAGGCGCCGAATTCGGCCGTTCACTGTCGGAACGGCCTCGTTCGCTGCCTTTCCCGGCCGTAACCGGGCTGGAGGTCTCACGTTGGCCGCTGTCCGCAACATTCGGCGCGTTAGCAACCGATGCTGGGGTGTTGCCCGGAGACCCCACTGGCGGGGGCACTAAAGGATTTGTTACTTGCATAGGCGAATACTACTCGTAATGCTGAAAAAAATCAAATAAAAAACACTAATGACACGAGTTATTTCTTCAAGTATTTGTCTATTATTTGATATATCAAAGTTTATTACTTGAGTTTTACTATAATTCATGGAAATTTTGCCGATATTTGTTGTTATTCGCCGGGCGCGGCTGCGACCGGGGCACCATTCTTTCCCGAATTGGCCGGAAACCGTCGCCCCAGACTTGATTGCACTTTTGTGACACGCCATCTAGGAACACGACGCCGGTGGCCATTCAAGCGATCGGTGGGGTGCGTCAATCAGCGGAGCATCGATGAAGCAGCTTGATTCCGTGCCGTTGCCAGAATTTGGCGCGAAGGGTGAGCCCCCGGGTCCGTGTGGCCCCGAACCTGGTGATGATTTCCCCACCTGCCTGGCCGAAGCGCTCGATATCCTTGTTGATCGGGCAATGCGGCATGGGCTTGTCGAGGTGGCGCATTTGCTCGAAGTCGCTGCCTTGGCTGCCCGCGATTCCGCCCCGCCGCCGGTGGACCAACAGTGTGAGCCGGCGCACAAGCGCGACGAAGCGCCGTCCTCGCCGGCTTGACCTTCCCCCTACTGGAACCCTCAGCTTGCAGGCTCGTGGTACGTCCGTGACGTTTGGGAGGGATGTTGGGCATCATGTGGAGCACGCGGCGGCAACAGACAGTCCTGATAATCGTCGTGGTCGCGCTATTGAGCGCAGCGGGGTTCCTGTATTTCAGCGGTTCCGCCCCGGACCAGCGCCAGAACGATCCTCAGCGCCTCGCCCGCGGGCAGGAGGTCTACAAAGCCTATTGCGCGGCATGTCACGGCGATAATTTGGAGGGCCAGGAGAACTGGCAACAGCGCGGCGCGGACGGCCTGTTGCCGGCGCCGCCGCACGATGCAAGCGGGCATACCTGGCATCACCCGGATCAACAACTTTTCCAGATCACCAAGCTCGGCACGGCGGCCCTGGTGGGCGGTGATTACAAATCCACCATGGTGGGATTTGCCGATCAACTTAGCGACGAGGATATTCGCGCCGTCATCGACTTCATTAAATCCCGCTGGCCCGACGAAATTCGCCGTCGCCAAGCCGAGGTTACAACCCGCGCGAGCCAGGCGCAGTAATCCGGTTCCGGCGGGCGCCTAGCCGATCTTGACGGTCTTGAGATATGCCGGCTGGGCGATGCCGGGATTTAGGCGTGGGTCATCCTCAGGTGCGCCGATGACGCTGTGCACCGGGACCACGCCGGCCCAAACGTCGAGCGCATAGTCCTCCTCGTCGTCGCCCGGCGGGCCGGTTCGAATCTTTGCGGCGACCTCCTCCAAGCGCATGGTCAAAACCGTTGTCGCCTTCAGCTCTTGCTTGGTCACCGGGCGCTGCTCGGCCCAACGGCCAGGTGTAATTCGCTCCGAGAAAGCGACCAGGGCCGCAAGCTTTTCCTCCGGGTCGGTGACTTTGTCGGCATGACCGAAGGCCATCAAGGACCGGTAATTGATGGACGAGTGAAAACCGGAACGCGCCAGAACCAAACCATCCAGCATGGCCACGGTAAAGCAAACCGGAATACCGGTTTCTACCTGCCGTAGCATGCGGCTGGCCGACGATCCGTGCCAAAAGACCCGGTCGCCGTCGCGCCAATAGGCGGTCGGTGTGACATAGGGCTGCCCGTCGATCACGTAACCCACATGACAGAGCAAGCCAGCATCGAGGATGCCATAGACAGTCTCGCGGTCGTAGGCGCCGCGTATGCCTTGGCGTTTTACCCGGGTGCGTGCCGTGGGTTCGAAATCCGCAAGGGCGTCCGGCATATGAGTCTTTGGCATAGTCTTCACCTCCACTAGCGTAGCGACAATCCAGGCACGAATAGATGCAAAGTGGTTATGTGAAAAGAACCACTTTCGATTTTTTCGTAATACCGCTTATAGTAACTTGTATCTTCATTTATGGAGCAGATGCTGCGCATGCCACGCCGTGATGCCGTTGCCTCAATGGAGGCTCTCGCTGTCGATCACTCCAATGGGCGCTCTGCTGGACATCGAGATGACGCGGCCCTCTATCGGCGGATTTACGACCGAATTCGCGATCTCATCCTGGGCGGCCGCTTGGGGCCGGGAACCCGCTTACCCGCCAGCCGGGCGCTGGCCGCGGAGCTTGAGTGTTCGCGCACCAGCGTTCTGGCGGCCTTCGCGCAGCTGCAATCCGAGGGGTACATCGAAGGCCGCGCTGGTTCCGGTACGTTTGTCTCGGGGGTTCTGCCGGAACAGCTTCTGAGCGTGCGCCCCGAGCCCGCGCAGCGTGCGGACCGCAAGCGGCGCACGCCGGAAGTGCCGCGGCGGCATCTTTCCCAGCGCGGCGAGGTGCTGGCTCGCTATGCTCGCGGGCCCCGCACACCGGCGACGGCCTTTATTCCCGGCGTGCCGGAGTTGCGGGCCTTTCCTTTCGATGTTTGGGCTCGGTTGCTAGGGCGCACCTGGCGGCGCCCGGCCGGGGGCTTGGCGCGACACGGCGACGGGGCGGGCCAGCGGCCCCTGCGCGAGGCGATCGCCGACTACCTGCGGGTGGTGCGCGCGGTGCGCTGCGATTGGCGACAAGTGCTGATCACGACCGGCGCGCAGCAGGCCGTCGATTTGGCCGCGCACCTGTTGCTGGACCCGGGCGATGCCGCCTGGATCGAGGAGCCGGGCTATCCCGGATTGCGCGGACCGCTGATCGCCGCGGGTGTAGAATTGGTCCCGGTACCTGTGGATGGCGCGGGAATTTCCGTGACGGCCGGCCGTCGTCTCGCGCCGCATGCCCGCCTGGCGGTTGTTACGCCGTCGCATCAGTACCCGTTGGGAATTGTCATGTCGTTGGCTCGGCGGCTCGAGTTACTCGATTGGGCGCATGCGGAAAAAGCCTGGATTGTCGAAGACGATTTCGACAGCGAATATCGTTACAGCGGCCGCCCGTTGGCGGCGTTGCAGGGCTTGGATGCCGCGGCGCCGGACGGTGGCCGGGTGCTCTACGTGGGCAGTTTTTCCAAAGTCCTCTTTCCCTCCCTGCGGATCGGCTATGTGGTGCTGCCGCCGGCATTGGTCGAGCCGGTGTTACGGGCCCGGGCAGGTCTGGACGACCACCCGTCGGCGGTAGCGCAACCGGCCTTGGCCGCCTTCATGGGCGAAGGCCATTTCGCCGCTCATATTCGCCGTATGCGCACCCTGTATGCGGGGCGCCAAGCAATGCTTGTGACGGCTGCCGAACGGTACTTGAGCGGACTTCTGGAGGTTCCGGCAGACGAGGCCGGGTTGCACCTGGTCGCCCGCCTAACGCCAGCTTTGGCGGCGCGCTTGGATGACCGGCAGGCGGCGGCACGGGCACAAGCAGCCGGCCTCGTGACGCCGGCCCTTTCCAGCTATTTCCTGCACGCACCGACGGCCCAGGGTTTGCTGCTCGGTTATGCCGCCGCCAATGACGGCGAGATCAACCGCGCCGTCAAAACGCTTGCGGCGGTGCTTAGCCGGACTGGCTAAGCCCGGTTCATACGCTTGTCGACCAAATCCTCGACCACCGTCGGATCGGCTAGAGTCGAAACATCACCCAGGTTGCCGTAGTCGTTCTCGGCAATCTTGCGCAGGATCCGGCGCATGATCTTGCCCGACCTGGTCTTGGGCAGACCCGGCGCCCATTGAATCAAGTCGGGGCTGGCAATGGGCCCGATCTCCTTACGGACCCAAGCGACCAGGTCCTTACGCAAATCTTCCGAGGGCGATACGCCGGCGTTCAAGGTCACGTAGGCATAGATACCCTGGCCCTTGATATCATGCGGATAGCCGACGACCGCGGCCTCGGCCACCTTGTCGTGGGCGACCAGGGCGCTTTCCACCTCGGCGGTGCCCATGCGGTGACCGGCCACGTTGAGCACGTCGTCGACCCGGCCGGTGATCCAGTAGTAACCGTCCTCGTCGCGGCGGCACCCGTCGCTGGTGAAGTACATACCCTTGTGGGTACTGAAATAGGTTTGCACGAAGCGATCGTGATCTTTGTAGAGGGTGCGCATCTGACCGGGCCACGAATCCTTCATGCACAACGAGCCCTCGCCGGCGCCCGTCACTTCCTTGCCGTCCTTATCGATGATCGCCGGTTGAATGCCGAAGAAGGGCCGCGTGCACGAGCCCGGCTTCAACGGTGTCGCCCCCGGTAGCGGCGTGATCAATATGCCGCCGGTTTCGGTTTGCCACCAGGTATCGACGATGGGGCAGCGCTCTTCGCCGACCACGCGGTGATACCACATCCAGGCTTCCGGATTGATCGGCTCACCGACCGTACCCAGCAGGCGCAGACTGCTTCGGCTGGTCTTTTTCACCGGACCGTCGCCCAGGCCCATGAGCGCGCGGATCGCGGTCGGCGCGGTGTAGAAAATGTTGACGTTGTACTTGTCGCAGACCTGCCAGAAGCGCGAGGCGTCCGGATAGTTGGGCACACCCTCGAACATCACCTGGGTAGCGCCGTTGGAGAGCGGCCCATAGGTCACGTAACTGTGCCCGGTGATCCAACCGGCATCGGCGGTGCACCAATAGACCTCGTCATCGTGATAATCGAAGACGTATTTGAAGGTGATGTTCGTGTAGACCATGTAGCCGCCGGTGGTATGCACGACACCCTTCGGCTTGCCGGTCGAGCCGGAGGTATAGAGGATGAACAACGGGTCCTCGGCCTGCATCTCTTCCGCCGGACAGTCGGCCGCGGCGTCCTTCACCAAGTCGTGGTACCAAACGTCGCGCCCATCGGCCCAATCGATCTTGCCGCCGGTGCGCTTGACCACGATCACCTTCTCGACCGTCGGCGTCTTGGCCACGGCCGCGTCCGTGTTGGCCTTCAGCGGAATCGGTTTGCCGCCGCGCACGCCCTCGTCCGAGGTGATGACCACGGTGGAGGCGCAGTCGTTGATGCGCCCGGCCAGGGATTCCGGCGAGAATCCGCCGAAGACGACGGAATGAATGGCGCCGATGCGCGCGCAGGCGAGCATGGCCATGACCAACTCCGGGATCATCGGCAGATAGATCGTCACCCGGTCGCCCTTTTTGACGCCGATGCTCTTCAAGCCGTTGGCTAGGCGGCCAACCTCCTGATGCAATTCCCGGTAGGTCAGCTTGCGCGCCTCGGCCTTGGGATCGTCCGGCTCCCAGTAGAGGGCAACCTTGTCGCCGCGGCTGGCCAGATGCCGGTCCAGGCAGTTGGCGGCGGCATTCAAGGTGCCGTCGTGATACCAACGGATGTGCACGTCGCCGGGGCCGTACGAAACGTCTTTGACCGCGCTGTAGGGCTTGATCCAGTCGATGCGCTTGCCTTCCTCGCCCCAGAACGCGGCCGGGTCCTTGACCGACCGCTCGTAGGTTTCAAGGTATTGGCGCTCGGTGCACCAAGCATTCGCCGCCACTGACTCGGGTACGGGAAAGACCTGCGTTTCCGACATCTTGCTTATGCTCCCCTTGGGTGTTCGCTTCGCCTGCGCGCTCGCGATTCTGGTGCGGCTTCTGACCGGCGCCCGTGCCCGCGATGTTGTCGGATTATTTCTGGAATCCAAAGGGGAGACAAGGTTTGCCAGGCACCCGATGGGCCGAAGCACGGCATTTGATGCAATCTATGGTCGCATTAATGTTCCATTTACTCAACCTAGATACGTTGCCCCAGACGTTAACCTTCCGGTGCGGTGCTCCAGAGCGATTCAGAGCAGAGATCAGGCTGAACCAAATCCGGATGTCATTCAAGAAGGTCATTGGAAGATGTTAAAGCAGAGTTTGTCTGGCACGGCCTCTGGTACTGACGAGGGCCCGATCAGCGCGGCCCAGAAGAAGCTGGTGCAGGATAGCTTCGCCGCCGTCGCCCCGAACGCCGAAGCCGCGGCCGGGTTGTTCTACGGCCACCTCTTCGAGTTGGATCCCTCGCTCAAAGCCCTCTTCAAAGGCGACATGAAAGAACAGGGCCGCAAGCTGATGGCCCTGCTCAAGATCGCCGTGGCCGGTCTCGATGACCTTGGCAAACTGGTCCCCGCGGTCCAGGACCTCGGCCGCCGCCACGCCGGCTACGGGGTCGAGAACGAGCACTACAACACCGTCGCCGCCGCCCTTCTCTGGACCCTCGAGCAGGGCCTCAAGGACGGCTTTACCCCCGACGTCAAAGCCGCCTGGACCGCCGTCTACGGCGTCCTCGCCGAGACCATGAAATCCGCCGCAGCCCAACCCGCGCCCGCAGCGCAGCCCACACCGGAGCACACCATGTCAAAAGACACCACGAGCAACAACGCCGAGCACGAGCGTCTCGCCGCAACCCTGCAGGCGATCGGTGCCTCGCAGGCGATGATCGAATTCGAAATGGACGGCACCATCATCACCGCCAACGAAAACTTTCTCGGAGCCCTGGGCTATCAGCAGCTCTCCGAAATCGAGGGCAAGCATCACAGCATCTTCGTCGAGGCCAAATACAAGGAAAGCCCAGAATACAGCCAATTCTGGGACGATTTGCGGGCCGGCAAGTTCCAGTCCGGCGAGTTCATGCGGATCCGCAAGGACAATAAGGAGGTCTGGATCCAAGCCTCCTACAACCCTGTCCTCGGACCCGATGGCAAGCCCAGCAGGGTCGTCAAGAACGCTGTCGACATCACCGAAAAGAAGTTCGAGAGCCTCAAAGCCGATGCCGAGGCCGCTCAGCTGACCCAGATGGTCGAGGGCATGCCCATCGGCGTGATGATGTGCGAAACCGAGAACTTCGAGATGAACTACATGAACAAGTTCTCGACCGAGACTCTAAAGACCCTGCAGGAGCATCTGCCGGTCAAGGTCGACGATATGATCGGCCAGTCCATCGATGTCTTCCACAAGGTGCCCGCACACCAGCGCAAGATCCTCTCTGACCCGGCGAACTTGCCGCATAAGACCCTCATTCAGGTCGGTCCCGAGACCCTCGATCTGCTGGTCACCGCCATCCACGACAAGGACGGCAGCTACATGGGGCCGATGCTCACCTGGAGTGTGGTGACCGCCAAGGTCAAGGCCGATGCCCAGGCCGCCCAGCTGACCCAGATGGTCGAGGGCATGCCCATCGGCGTGATGATGTGCGAGACCGAGAACTTCGAGATGAACTACATGAACAAGTTCTCGACCGAGACCTTGAAGACCTTGCAGGAGCATCTGCCGATCAAGGTCGACGACATGATCGGCCAGTCCATCGATGTCTTCCACAAGGTGCCTTCGCATCAGCGCAACATCCTCTCCGATGCCAAGAACCTGCCGCATAAGGCGCTCATCCAGGTCGGCCCGGAGACCCTCGATCTGCTGGTCACCGCGATCCACGACCCGAGCGGGAAATACATGGGCCCGATGCTCACTTGGAGTGTCGTGACCCAGAAGGTTAAGGCGGACGCGGAAAGCGCCCGGCTGCTGCAAATGGTCGACAACATGCCGATCAACATCATGACGTGCGACCCTAATACACTCGAGATCAACTACGTCAACAAGACCAGTCTCGAGACCCTGAAGACGGTGGAAAGCCTGCTGCCGGTGAAAGCCGATCAGTTGATGGGCCAGTGCATCGACATCTTCCACAAAAACCCGGCACACCAGAGGCAACTCCTCGCCGATCCACGGAACCTGCCGCACAAGGCCAAGATCAAGCTTGGCGATGAGACCTTGTCGTTGCAAGTCTCGGCCATTATGGACAAGGACGGTGGCTATCTTGGTCCCATGCTGGCCTGGGAGGTTATTTCCGCCCAGGTGCAGATGGCACAAAGAGTTGGCGACGTCGTCGACATCGTCTCTTCTTCGTCGATGGAGTTGCAGTCGACAGCTCAGTCCATGGCATCGACAGCCGAGGAGACGAGCAAGCAGTCGGAAGCAGTGGCTGCCGCTTCGGAAGAGGCGACAACCAACGTGCAGACCGTGGCCTCGGCCGCCGAGCAAATGTCCAAGTCGATTGAGGAAATCGGCCAACAGGTCGAAAAGTCGTCGTCGATCGCCGGTCGAGCCGTCAGTGAGGCCGATCGTACCAACGTGACCGTCGAGGGCTTGGCCGAAGCGGCACAGAAGATCGGTGAAGTGGTCGAGCTGATCAGCAACATCGCCAGCCAGACCAACCTGCTGGCGTTGAATGCCACGATCGAAGCAGCCCGTGCCGGAGATGCCGGCAAGGGCTTCGCCGTGGTCGCCTCGGAGGTAAAGAGCCTGGCCAATCAAACCGCCAAGGCCACCGAGGACATCGCCGCTCAGATCTCGGGCATGCAAGACGCGACCAAGGGTACCGTCGACGCGATCAAGGGCATCGCCACGACCATCGGCGAGATCAGCGAGATCGCCTCTAGCATCGCCTCGGCGGTGGAGGAGCAGAGTGCGGCGACCCAGGAAATCTCCCGCGCCGTGCAAGAGGCCGCCACCGGCACGCAGGAGGTCTCCACCAACATCACCAGCGTCAATGCGGCCGCGGTCGAAACCGGCAAATCCGCCACCGATGTCCTGACCGCAGCAGAGGAATTGGCCAAGCAGGGCGACACCCTGCGCACTGAAATAGAGAAGTTCCTCAACGACGATCAGGCAGCCTAGCTGTCAGCAACCCCAGGCTCGGCAGCAATGCCGGGCCTGGTTTTTTTTGCCTCGCACGCCTCAAGACGCGTCTTACCGGCGCTCCAGCAGCGTCTTCACATGGGCCGCACTGGCCAGCCCCAAGGCCTCCGGATTATACCCCCCCTCCAACACCGAAACTAACCGGCCGCCACAATGCGCATCTGCGACTTGCATGAGTTGCGCCGTCAGCCAAGCGAAGTCCGCGGTGGCCAGCTTCTGGTCGCCCAGGGGATCCCGGATGTGCGCATCGAACCCGGCGGAGATGAAAAGGAAGTCGGGGCGAAATTCCTGCACTCGCGGAATAATCCTGCTGGCGAAAGCCTGACGAAACCCTTCCGCCGATGTCTCACGCGCCAGCGGTACGTTCACGATATTTCCGACACCAACCTCGGAGCTGTCGCCCGACCGTGGAAAGATCAAGGATTGGTGTATCGAGGCGACCATGACATCCGGATCGCTGCGAAAGATGGCTTCGGTTCCATTGCCGTGGTGCACGTCGAAGTCGATGACGGCGATGCGGCCATATCCGTGCACCTTCCGGGCTTGTTCGACACCGACGGCGACGTTGTTGAAAACGCAAAACCCCATGGTATTTCCCGCCGCCGCGTGATGGCCCGGTGGCCGCACCGCACAAAATGCGTTATCTGCCTTGCCGGCCGCAACGCTATCAACGGCGGCGCACGCAGCCCCGGCGGCACGCAGGCTTGCGGCCAACGACCCTGGGCTTAGGATTGTGTCGGGCGAGATGTTTGCGACCCCGGTCTTGGGCGCCAACTCGTAAACCTTGGAGATGTAGGCCATATCGTGGGCACGTGCGATCTGTGCCCGATCCGCCATCGGCGCTTCCTGCCATTCCAATTTGGCGAACTCGGGACCCTGCAACTTATCCAGCACCGCCTGCAATCGAGCCACCGATTCGGGATGATCGTAACCCGTGTCGTGTTTCAAACACGCCGGATGGGTAAACAAAAAAGTAGTCATCTTCGTACCGCCAATCTCTTACCTAACGCTTGGGAGTCTCGCCGCGCGGCAAGCACCAGGGCCGCGCGCGCTTGTCCCCTTTGCGGCAAAACTCGCACTGCAAACGCATCCGGTCCATCTGATCCCGAATCTGGCTTTCGCACGCTTGCAGAAAAACCTCGCGGTCGCCGTCTTCGATACTGAGATCGGAAATCGGGGCGCCGACCACTTGCGGGTCATTGAAGCCGAGACGGCGCAAAAGCAGGACCGTCGCCGGATGCACCGAGTGAGCATAGATGCGCACTATGTTGCGGATACCGTCAGCCGCAAGGTCGGCAAAGCCACGGGTGACAAGGATGCCGGCTAGGCCCCGACGGCGCAAAGGCGGCGCGACAACGACAGAATCCAGCTTCAAGACCTTACGAGCCTTGTCCATGGCCGATTGATACATGTGAAAGCAGGCGACCGCGCACAACGTGTCGCATCCCCAGAGCCCAACGAGAGTCCGTTCGAAGTCGCCATCCTTCGCCGCGCCGCCATCGAGAGACGTCGCGATCGGACCGATCTCCGGCGATGTGGCATAGCGATTGGCGAATTCCCGGAACTCTTGCTCCGAGATTTCTCTGATGTTCGGGCCTTGCTGGCTCATGGCGACCTATACCTGGTTGGCAGCCGGCTCGGCGCGCCTTCCTGGCGTGCCATAGTGATTGCTCACCAAATAGTATCGGCCAATACTCTTAATCCGGGATAAAGACCCCACGCAATTCACGGCCTACTAAATATATGAATTAAAACAGTAAATATGGATTTTATCCGGACCAAGGCATGGGATACAGTCGGGGCAAGCCAACCGAGATGGGGCCCGAGGTGAAGGAAATGCACACATGAGTATGCCGACGCCCAACACCTTTTTCTGCATCGACGGCCATACCTGTGGCAATCCGGTTCGCCTGGTCGCAGGCGGCGCACCAGCGCTGGCTGGCGCCACCATGAGCGATCGCCGGCAGGATTTCATCCACCGCTACGACTGGATTCGGACCGGCCTGATGTTCGAACCACGCGGCCACGATCTTATGTCCGGGGCCATTCTTTACCCGCCGACGGACCCTAGTTTCGACGTCGCCGTGCTTTATATCGAAACGACCGGCTGCCTACCCATGTGTGGGCACGGCACCATCGGTACTGTGACGTTCGCCCTTGAGCGTGGCCTGGTGCAGCCGCGCGAGCCCGGCATGCTGCGGCTGGAGACACCGGCGGGACCGGTAACGGCGGAATACCGGATGGCCAACGGATATGTCGAATCGGTGCGCCTGACCAATGTGGGCTCTTACCTGGCCGCCGAGGATGTCACGGTCGACTGTCCGGGTCTCGGCGAGGTCACGGTGGATATCGCGTATGGTGGAAACTTCTATGCCATTGTGGAGGCTCAGGCGAGCTATCCGGGGCTGGAGGACGTTTCCGTGGGGGACCTGCTGCGCAACTCCCCCGCCCTGCGCACGGCCCTGAACGAAGCCATCGAGATCGCCCACCCCGAGGACCCGACCATCGCCGGGGTCAGCCACATCCTGTGGACCGGCTCCCCGCGCCATGCGGACGCACATGCCCGCAATGCGGTCTTCTATGGCGCTAAGGCCATCGACCGTAGTCCCTGCGGGACCGGCACCTCGGCCCGCATGGCGCAGCTCCATGCGAAGGGCACGCTCAAGGTGGGCGACCCCTTTGTGCACGAAAGCATCATCGGCTCGCTCTTCCACGGCCGGGTTGAGGCAGAGACTCGGGTAGGCAACCACGAGGGGATCGTGCCCTCGATCGAGGGCTGGGCGCGAATCACCGGGTTCAACACGATCTTCATCGACCCCCGCGACCCCTATGCGCATGGCTTTCAAGTAGCCTGAGGCGCTCGACCCTCCTCCTCCGGCATTAAATCCCCTTCGACGCTCGGATGGAGCCGCAACCCCGCGGTTATCCAGGGGTTTACCCGTTAACCATATTCGGCGTTTTAACGGTTTAGCAGACTTTTCCGGCGATTCTAGTGGGACGGCCCAAGGGCGCATGAGCGCCGGTACCGGACCGCTGGGACAGACATCAGGCGCGCAAGACGCTGTCAGCCCGGCCGCCATGACGGAGGTGGTGGAATGGCTTATTTGAGCGAAGAGCTAGCGGAATTCGAGGGACATGAGGACCTCGAGGACCTGGAGGACCTACAGGATTACCGCCTGACCACGGCAGAGATTCTGTACCACATGCCCGAGTTTCCGGATCTGCTGCAAAGTTATCTTTGGCAGTCGCTGGATCGGGTGCCCGACTTCCCCAAGCTCAACAGCTTCCTGACGCGCTGGGAAAGCCGGCTGGAGGGCAAGTTGCACTCCGTGCGCATCGGCTATGTGGGGATCATCCAACCCATGGACTGGCGTTTCACCGACTGCGTTCCGGCGATGCACTAATACCAAGGAACACTGGTAACGACCCCTAGAGACGGCTTCCCAAGATTTTCGGCAAAGCGCGCGGGCTGCGGCGATGCGGTGCATCGCAAAGCCTGCCCAACGCTGCCCGAAAGCCTTGGTAACCCGCCGTCTCGGTCGCTTGCGCGACCCGTCGGAGGGCGTCGGAAAACCTTGACGATGAACCACATCGCCAGCGGCTTCCCTCCTACCCGACGGGCCGCGCAAGCGATCTCTAGGGGTCGTTACCAGCGTTCCTTGGTATAGCTCCATCGCGGGGGAGTGTTTCCTGAAAACGTACCGGACGTCCGGCAGGCTCCCCCAACAGCTCATCCTCGCGCATGACCACGTGGCCGCGGATCACCGTGGCTTTCGGCCAGCCGGTCACCGTCATGCCCTCGAACGGTGACCAGCCGCACTTCGAGGCCAGCCAGTCCTGCTTGATTTCCCGCCGCGCCGCCAGATCGATGATCGAGAAATCGGCGTCGTAGCCCACGGCGATACGGCCCTTGCCGGCGATCCCATAAACCCGTGCCGGGCCGGCGCTGGTCAGATCGACCAAGCGCTCCAGGCTAAGCCGCCCGGCCGCCAGATGGTCGAGCATAAGCGGCAGCAGGGTCTGCACCCCCGGCATGCCCGACGGCGACGCAGGATAGGGCTTCGCCTTCTCCGCCCGCAGGTGCGGGGCGTGGTCGGAGCCGATCACGTCGACGACCCCATCGGCCACCGCCCGCCACAGCGCCTCGCGATGGTCGGCACTACGGATGGGCGGGTTCATTTGCGCCAAAGCCCCTAGGCGCTCATAGCACTCCGGCGCGCTGAGCGTCAGATGCTGGGGTGTCACCTCGACCGTTGCCAGGTCTTTGTTGGCGGCGAGCAACGGTATCTCGTCGCCCGTGCTAACGTGGAGCACGTGCACGCGGCGCCCGACCTGGCGCGCCAGTCGCAGCACACGCGTGGTGGCCAGGGTGGCGGTCTCCACATCGCGCCACTCGGGATGCAGAGCCGGGCCTGCCGCCGCGCCATCCTCGACAATGTTCCGCCGCGCCTGTAGCCGCGCCTCATCCTCCGCATGCACCGCGACCCGCCGGGTACCGGCGGCAAGTACTTGCAAGAGTGTCGCATCGTCCGCGACCAGTAGGTTGCCGGTCGATGAACCCATGAAACACTTGACCCCGCTGCAACCGGGCCGGCGTTCCAATACCGCCAGTTCATCCAGGTTCGCCGCCGCCGCACCGACAAAGAAGGCGTGGTCCACCCACATACGGCCACGCGCAAGCGCCAACTTGTTGTCCAGATCGGCCGTCGTCAGGGTGGACGGCGACGTGTTGGGCATCTCGAACACCGCGGTGATACCGCCCAGCGCGGCAGCGGTACTGCCGGTCGCTAAATCTTCTTTGCTTTCATGGCCGGGTTCGCGGAAATGCACCTGGGTATCGATTGCGCCGGGCAGAACGTGCAGACCGCGAGCATCGAAGACCTCCGCGGCATCCGCGCCCACGTTTCCAAGTGCGGCGATACGGCCATCGGTCACGGCGACGTCGACGGCAATCGGACCGCTCGGTGTCACCACCGTCCCGCCCGTTATCAGCAGATCGTATTTTTTCATCGACTGTCCTACCTTGCCGCCGCGCGCGCGCCAGCGTGTGTTGCCGATAACTGACGGAATAGATCGAACCAGCGGCCGACGGCCGCCGACTCGGTGAATTCCGCTTGGTAGCGCTGCCAACCGGCTTCGACCAGGCGCGGTCCCAGCCCGGGCTCGTCGATGATCCGAGTCAGCGATGCCGCCATCGCGGCCACCTCATCGATGGGCACCAGCAGGCCATCCTCGCCGTCCCTGACCACAGCGGCGGGGCCGGCACTGGCGGTCGCAACGAGCGGCAGGCGATGGGCCCAGGCCTCCATAACCACCGAACCAAACGGCTCGAAGCGGGACGGCACGATGCACATGTCCGCGGCGGCGAGCAGTGCCTCGCGGTCGTCACGCCAACCGAGGAAGCGCACGCGATCGGCGATTCCCAACGTGCCGGCCAGAGATTCCAACTCGCGCCGCAGCGGCCCCTCGCCGGCCAACCACAAATACAAGCGCCGCTCGACCGCAAGCGCCTGGAGAAGAGTGTCGAACGCCTTGGCCTTGTGCAAACGCCCCAAGGCCACAACCACTGTCGCATCTTCCGGCGTGTTCAGCGCCGCGCGCGAAACGGCTGGCATCTCGCGCACAGGCGCGAAGTTGAGCATCACGTGCGCCCGCGCCCGCGGCCAGCCGGCCCGGACCACGTGCTCGACGATATCCTGTGTATTGCAGATCAGGTGATCGCAGCGCCGGTAATATTTCAGGTCGTAGTACCCGCCGAGTCGCCCAAGGCGCAGGAAATTCCCGGCCGGGAGCATCCGGCTCGCCCGGTTCATCCAGGTCAGAACGATATCCGGTCGATAAGCGGCAATCTCGCGCTTTAGCGCCGGCACGGTCGCAAAATCGGTCCAGCGGCCGAAGCTTAGCTCCAGCGGTTCGACTCCGCCGGATCGAAGTGCGGCGGCCCGCAGCGAGTTGCGCCGGATCACGGCGCGCTGGTCGAGACCGGCGCGATTTAGGGCCAGGACCAAGTTCACATACTGGGTCTCCGCCCCGCCATGGGGTGCACCGGCAATCACTTGCATGACCCGCACCGGGGGAGCACCAACGTCCATCTCGGTCAATCTAGGTTGAGTTTGGGTCATTGCCGCGCCGTTGTAGCGTGAAAGTGCCTGGTGGGTGTAGGGCAAAATCGCCTGCGGCACCGCTAGCTTGCCAAGCCGCGTGGCGCCGGGTACCACTGCGGCAACGATAACGACTGGCCTGATGACCGAGTCCCGGCACCCCCGCATCCTCGTGATTAAGCTCTCGGCGCTCGGCGATTTTATCCAATCGCTCGGCGCCTTTCGGGCCATTCGCGACCATCACCGGGGGGCTCGAATCACCCTTCTAACGACCGCGCCCTTCGTTGAGATGGCGGTTGCCTGCGGCTGCTTTGACGACGTTTGGCAGGATGACCGGCCGCGCTGGTGGCAGGTCGGGCGCTGGTTTGGCCATATCCGTAGACTTCGCCGGGCCGGTTTTACGCGGGTCTACGATTTGCAGCGGTCGCAACGCACGGGTTGGTATTTCCGCCTGCTCGGCCCCCGCTCACCGGAATGGATCGGTATCGTACCCGGTTGCTCACACCGCTATGTGGACCCGCCGGAGGATACGCACATCATGGCCCGCCACGCCGGCATGTTGGCGCTGGCGGGAATCCCGGACGTGCCGCCGCCCGATCTTTCTTTTCTGCACGCCGACGTGGGTCATTTTGCCATCAAGGCCCCCTACGCCCTGCTGGTCCCGGGATCATCGGCGCATCGGGCGGTCAAACGCTGGCCGGCCGGCCAATTCGCCGAGCTTGCCCAGGCCCTGACACGAGAGGGGGTTACACCCGTCCTGATCGGCGGCCCGGCGGAACGTGACGCCATGCGCAAAATCACCGAAACATGCCCCGAGACCCGCGATCTATGCGGTCAAACCGACCTGGCAGAGCTTGTGACATTGGCCCAGGGCGCCCGGATAGCCATCGGCAACGATACCGGGCCGCTGCACATCGTCGCGGCGGCCGGATGCCCGACCATTGCTTTGTTCAGCCGCGAATCTCACCCCGTCAGATCGAGGCCGCCAGGCCCTACGGTCACGGTCCTGCAGAAACCATTTCTTACCGAGCTGACCGTGCCCGAGGTGCTCGCCGCTATCGACGCGCAATAATTATTGTGACCTGCGCCACAAAGCCTCGGCGGCGTCGGTCACCGCATCCACCGATAGGTTTGCCATAAAGTCGCCCGTCGCGTCCGGCGCGGCCCTAAACCGCGCCATCAGCTCGGCACTCGATTCATGAGTGCGGACAAAGGCGGCGTGCGGCCCCCAGGGGCCGTAGCGATCCTCGGGTGTGGGCCCGAACAACCCTAACGTGGGAACGCCGGCCGCCGCCGCCAGGTGCATCAGGCCCGAATCGTTTCCAACAAACAGCGCACAGCGCCGCAGACACGCCGCCGCCGTGGGCAGATCGACGGTGCCGACCAGATCGATGACGCGTTCGGCCGGGACCGCATCGATGACCGCTTGCGCCTGCTCCCGCTCATGGGCCGCCGCCAGCACCGCCAACCTGGCACCAGCAAGGATGGCATCCGGCGCTGTCAGACGCTGAGCCAATTCGGCAAAGCGCGCTGCCGGCCACTGTTTGCCTGACCAATTCGCGGCCGGACCGATTGCCAGAACCGGATCGCCAGGCGGGATCAGCCGAGCCGCTGTGTCCTCGTGTCGCGGCGCCAGCCATACTGTCGGCGCTGGCGGTGGCGTTCCGTCGATCAGCTCGGCCAACTCCTCGACCCGATGATGATGGCGATGGCGGGCGTCCGATCCGATCACGAAGCGGCGACGCGTCCACAAGAGATAGGCGATCGCCGAGCCACGCAGATCCACGACAATATCCCAGCGCCGCGGCACCACGGTGCGCCAAAGGCCGAGCCAGTGCAGTTCGAAGGGTCGTTTATCGATCTCGATCAGGCGCTCCAGCCTCGGCACCGCCTCGAACAGCGGCGCGCTTACACGGCCCACGGCGACGGTGATCCGAGCGGCCGGATAGCGCGTGATCAGGTGCTGCAAAATGCCGCTCGACAGCACGGCATCGCCGATCCGGGTAGCCGTGATGAATAGGATACGCATGGCCCTCCGGCGCGGGTTATAAGGCGCGCGCGGAGCCATGCCAAGCAACCGGTCTTGCCATGGAGCACCACAATCGCCACCTACTGATGACTTGTCCCGCCTAATGGAGGTCAGCGTTGTCCCGACGGTTTGCTGTCATTCTTGAGTCGCGCGGCGTGCTGCGGGTAACCGGCCCCGACGCGCGGCCCTTCCTGCAAGGCATGATCAGCAACGACGTAGACAAGTTGACACCGGCGCAGGCGCTGTGGGCCGCGTTCCTGACCCCGCAGGGCAAGTTTCTGCACGACTTCTTCCTGGCCCAGGCGCCGACATCGGGGTCCGACGGCGAGGTTATCCTACTGGATTGCGAAGCGGCGCGGCGCGACGACCTACGGCGGCGCCTAGGCATCTATAAATTGCGCGCCAAAGCCAGCATCGAGGATGCGACCGCGGATTACCGAATTGCGGCTTTGTTCGGTGACGACGCCCTATCGACCCTCGGCCTAGCGGCGGAAGGCGGCCACGCCATCTCGATGGCTGACGGCATCGCATACGTCGACCCGCGCCTACCAGAGCTGGGTGCCCGCGCCATCCTTCCCGCGGCAACGGCGGAGAAGGCGTTGACCGATGCCGGTTTCGAGATTGTCGATCTGACAGCCTACGATTCACTGCGAATCAACCTGGGCGTACCCGACGGCTCGCGCGACTTGGAAGTCGAGAAGGCGTTGTTGCTGGAGAACGGCTTTGACGAGTTGCACGGCATCGATTGGGAAAAGGGCTGTTACGTGGGCCAGGAGCTAACAGCCCGCACGAAATACCGCGGCCTCGTGAAAAAGAGGCTGTTGCCGGTCGATATCGACGGCCCGCAACCGCCACCCGACACCCCGGTCATGCTGGCCGGCAAGGAAGCCGGCATCATGCGCACCGCCGTGAACAATGTCGGACTAGCGTTACTGCGCGTGGAGCACCTGGAGGGCACCCTAACAGCCGGGGAAGCCCGCCTCACCCCCCGCAAGCCGGCCTGGGCGGTATTCTAAAGCCGCAGGGCCTGGGCCAGTTCTGCCTGACGGGAAAACGGTGACTGGCCAGGTGCCAGGCTGACGTCCAGGGACTTGGCGGCGGCCCGCGCCAACCCGTCGCGGCCAAAGCGATCCCGCAAAGCCTCCCGGAGCCACACACCGGCCTGTACCTGGCGTGTCGCCGCCAGGCGCCCCGCCGCATCGAGCCAATCAGCCCGTTTATCGAGAACGTTCAAAAATTCGTCCATCCCATCTCCCTGGGTCGCCGAGACCGCAAGCGTCGCAACCGTCCAATCATCGGGATCGTTTGCGGCCGCGGCGAGGGCCAAGGCCCCCTTCAAGTCCGCCAGGGCGCGGCTGGCCGGCGGTCCCATATCCGCTTTGGTGACCACCGCGAGATGCGGAATTTCAACAATACCGGCCTTCATGAACTGCAGGGCATCGCCGGAGCCCGGCTGAACGCAAAAGACCACCGTATCGGCAACCCCGGCTACATCGGTTTCCGATTGGCCGACTCCCACCGTCTCGATCAGTACCCGGTCATAAACCGCGCGCAACAGGACCATTGCGCCAACCGTAAGATCCGCCAGGCCACCCAGGCGATCGCGCGCCGCCATGGAGCGGACAAAGACGCCATCGTCCGTGGGATCGGTGACCAATCGAATGCGATCACCCAGCAGAGCGCCACCGGAACGCCGCGACGACGGATCGACGGCAATGACCCCGACCCGCTGCCCGGCAGCGCGATAGCGGGCGATGAGGCGGCCAAGCAAGGTGGATTTACCCACACCCGGCGGTCCGGTCACACCGATGACCTGGGCCCGTGGTGCCGCGTAGGCAGCATCGAGCAAGGTCAGGTTGGCCGCTGCCTCCGGTGCCTGCTCGATGGCCGCAAGGGCACGGGCCAACGCGGCTTTGCCACCGTTCTCGAGGTCGACCAGGGTGATGTTGCCAGCGGATTTCGTCATGACGCGCAGTTGGCCGGGCAGATCGGATCCGGTCAAGACTGGATTTGACTTCCAGGCGACGACTGGCGGTCGACATGACAGTGCCCTACCATAACGAGCGGACGCATCGGTGAGGCAAACGGGGGGGGCCTATGAAAGAAACCAAATTTCGCGCGGGCGATGTCATCTACCAGGAAGGTGGCCCCGGCGATGCTGTTTTCATCCTCACGAAAGGCGAGATCGAAGTCCTGCGTGAAGTAGATCGCAAGCCGGTCCGTCTCGCCGTTCTCAGAACCGGCGCGATATTCGGTGAGATGGGCGTGATTCGCAACAAACCACGCTCGACCACGGTTCGCACCATGGGTGACGTGACCCTGATGACCATTCCGGCCGAGACGTTCCTGTCGGCTTTTCGGCGCGACAATCCGCTTGCCCTGTCGATATTGCAGATGCTCTGCGAGCGCCTGCTCCAGGCCGACAACCGTCTGATGGAGCAAGGGCTTTATGTCGACGGCGCCCGTGTCGACGAGATGAAGGTGATCCGCTTGCTCGCCGCCTCGCCCGAAGTCGAGTCGCAGATCGGCAGCGAGGGCCTCACGGTCGACAAGCTACC
>JAJFGP010000069.1 GCA_021776055.1 Kiloniellaceae bacterium | reverse complement strand
TGTCCCGGCCGCGGGCACACGTTTGTGGTGCAGGTCTATCACGATCATAAAAATACTGATACGGGGCCGCACGCCGCCGCCCAGCCCCCGCTCCGGGGGCGCCACCGCCGGTTCAACGGCGGAGACCAGGCCATCCGCCGGGCTTACGACCAGGCCGGCACGCACGGGTACGATCCGTTCCGGATCGCGAAAGAAATACGTGCAAAACGCGGCGACCAGCAAACCCAGCCAGAAGAGCGGCGTCCATAGAAATGAGAGCAGCACCGCCCCCACTACGGCGGCGGCGATAAATGGCCAACCGGCGCGGTGGATCGGTATGAACACGTTCTTCAGCACTCGCCTACCTCGAAACCCGACTTACATGGCAAGCGCCCACGTTCGGCGGCACAACATCGCCGGCGGGGCAGCCTATGGCCATGGAATATATCCGATATTGAATATATGCATAAAGCTTTACGCACCCTTAATCGTTCCCGTGCTAACAAATTCGTATCCAGACACCCTTATTAGGGCGAGGCTGTGTAGTCAAAAATGTCCGAAGAGCCCAACACCTCCGAGTATGCAGAAAATAAGTCCGGCCTGCGGGATGTTCTCGCGCTGGTGGCCAATAGTCATTCCCCGCTACAGGTCGGCGACATAGAGCTTGACGAGGACGGTCGTATTCGCCGGCGGAGTGGCGACCAGCCCCTTCGCCTCGTCTTCGCTTACCGGGGTGCGGATTTCGAGGCACGGATTGAGACGAGCCCCGAAGCCCGCATCGCCCTTTCGGCCGAGCTGGGCAGGATACCTTATAGCATGGAGCAAGGCGACGGCCGCCGGGTGACTCAGCGCATCGTCGAAGCCACCGCCGACATACCCAGCGGCCGCATCGAGGTATCCGAGACTCAAGACATGTCCCTGATGGCGACGGCGCAGCCGCCGCTTCCCTTGACACCCGCGAGCGTCATGGCCGCCATTACCTCACTCCTGTTGGATTTCGGCCCTTATATCGATCTGTTGCGCGAGACGATTGCCGCGGCAGAGCGCGCTTGCGTTGCAGCCGCGGCGGTCCCTAGTTCGTCCCCGGAGTCCCCGGAGCCGCTACCGGAGTCGTCATAGGCACTTTGAATATCTGTCCCGGATAGATCAAATCGGCGTTGCGAATCCGCTCCTTATTCGCCTCGAAAATAACCGAATAACGAACCCCTTCACCGTAAACCCGCCGCGCAATCCGCCACAAACTATTGCCGGGTTGTACGACCACCGAAGTCTCATCGGGTAGCACCTCGGCTAATACCGCACGCGAGAACGGTGTCTCGACGCGGGCAACAACCTTGCCCTGGGCATCGAGAACATCGACGCGCATCCGGTGCAAACCAGTCTCCAGCGGCCGATCGAGCACGAGACTCCAACGACCGTCAGACCCGGCAACGGTTTCGCCCAAAGCCGAATCGTCGAGATATACAATGAGTCGAGCCCCCGATTCGGCACGGCCACCGATCACGGCCCCCCGGTCGTCATAGTCGATGGTTTCGAGAACCAGGGTTCCCTCGGCAAGCCCCTCGCGCGGCGTTGTCGACTGCTGAAGCACTTTGCTTGGCCCCTGCCCGGTCCGCGGCATCAGCACCGCCAGCGGTTGCTCGGCGACAGTGACCTTCGGCGAAATCTTTGTCCCGGTATCGACAGCGGCGCGGGTTGCATCGGCTGCCGCCTGCGCGGATTCGGTTGCTGTCTTGCCAGCGGCGGGCTGTTGCGGATCCGCTTGGGAGGCGCTCGCAACCTGCGGCTGCGGCACATTGACGACCACAACGTCGGTCGAGGTTACGACCCGACCGTCGGCCAGACGCGCCGCCAAGCTTAATTCATGGCTGCCGGGAGCCAATGGTTCCTCGACGACGAAGGCCCATTGCCCGCGCCCGTCCGCCAGCACCTCACCAAGAGAGGCATTGCCATCCAGAACCGAGACTTCACTGCCCACCATCGCACGACCGGCCAATACGGTTTCGCCCGTTGTCTCGACCCGAACGATGTCGAAACCGGGCGGGACGAGTTCGGCGATCGGCATGGTTTTCGGTTCCGATGCCGGCGCCGGTGCAGGCTCGGATGCGGCTGCTGGCTCGGCACTAGCCTGGGCTGGTTCAGCACTAGCCTGGGCTGGTTCAGCGCTGGCCTGGGCTGGTTCAGCGCTGGCCTGGGCTGGCTCGGCGCTGGCCTGGGCTGGTTCAGCACTGGCCTGGGCTGGCTCGGCGTCGCTCGTAGGTGCCGACGCCGCCGTGGCCGCTGGCTCTTCCGGCTCGGCCGGGACCGAGGTGGCGGCCTCAATTTCCGCCGGCACCGCCTGCACGGCAGCCGTCGTGGGCCCCGGCTGCTCCGGCAGCGACAGCAGGAGAACGCCGATGAGCACGCCGAAAACAACGGCGGTGGCGGCGACGGCGATGACGATCCGGTTACGGTTCAACAGCATATCCTCGTACAATCAACCGATAGGGTAATCTCCACGCCTGTTTAGCGCAATCATGCCAACGCAGCGACGCCTGAGGCGTCTGGCAGTGCCTAGGGTCCGGGCAAAGGGGGCAAATCTCGCAGATATGCGGCGATTGCCGCCCGGTCCGCGTCGTTGAGATGGCTTGTTCCATCGTCGATCACCTCGGCCATGGCCCCGCCGGCGACGTCACCATCGGGGAAAAAGCCCGTTTTAAGGAAGAAAGTTGTATCCGATTCGCGCCAATCACCGATGCCCTCCTTGGCGTGCGGCGTGATGTTGGGCACCTTCTTGCCTTGTGGCCCCTTGGCGGTCCCGGCCAAAGGGCGGTCGCCGTCCATCCCGCCAAGGGCACCGCGCGGCGTATGGCATTCGCCGCAATGGCCCAAGGCCGCGACCAGATAAGCGCCGCGGTTCCAGGTGGCATCCTTCGCGGGGTTGCCGGCGAATCGGCCCGGCTCGAAGTACATCGCCTTCCAGATACCAAGCAACGCGCGAAATCGGAACGGCAGAGGCAGTTCGTGGGACTGATTTGCGCGGGCAACCGGCGGCTGAGCCATCAAATAGGCCCATAAGTCGGCGACATCCTGGTCCGCCATGCCGGTATAAGAGGTATACGGAAAGGCCGGATAGTAGTGCCGGCCGTCCGGCGCCCGCCCCTCGCGCAGCGCACGCGACAGATCTTCGACCGTCCAACCCCCTATACCAGTGTCTCGGTCCGGCGTGATATTCGGGGGGTAGAAAGTGCCGAAAGGCGTCGGTAGGGCACGGCCGCCAGCGAGCGGCTGACCCTTATTCTTGCTATCCGTATGGCAGGACAGGCACCCGGCGGCCCACAGAACATAGCCGCCACGGGTCACCGATTCCGCACTCGGCTGGGCGGTAGTCGGCTGGGTGGTAGTCGGCCGGGTGGTAGTCTGCGCCGCTGCGCTAAAGACCACCAAGCCTAGTGCAGCGGCCAGCCCCGCCCGGATTAACACCGCCTGGGACAGCGCCGGCCGAAACACCGGGCGCCGTCGCGCGGGCCTTACTTCTTTTCGGCGCGAAATGGCTTGTGGCAACCGCCGCAGGCCTTGCCGACGTTTTGCAGCTGCGCCCCAATGGCCCCGGCATCGCCCCCCTGCGCCACCTCGATCAGCTTGGCGCTTTCATCTTGCAGGGCTTGCGCCGCCGCATCGAATTTGGCTCTATCCTGCCAGATCGCAGGCAGCGCGCGCGTGTCTTTGAAGGCCCCATTATCGGTGCCCGTGGGGAAAAGCTGGGTAATGAGCTTGCTCATCTCGTTGATTCCGCGAGCATGGGCTTCTACGTGACCGACAAAGCTGACCTCGCCCTTGACCACGCCGGCAATGGCGCCGGTATGGCCGCCGATGGCCGACATCACGGCTTTGCGGTATTTGATCATGTTCTCCGGCTCGTCGACGGCGAAGGCCGGGCTAGCGGCCCCGACAAGCAGGCTGGCCGCAATCGCAAGGGTGATCTTTCTCATTGATTGGCTCTTTCCCCGTTGTTCGATACTTGATTCATGTAGCGTGCCCATCGTCGTTGGACTAGGGCACACAATTCCCGTTGCTGTATGCTAGCCGAATTACTCAACGCTGGTGAAGCCCGATTCACGCAAGAGTGAAGGATTGCTGCCCATGGCCAAGCTTCGTGCGCTCTGTGTCTATTGCGGTGCCTCAGGGCGCGGCGATCCGCGTCACCTGGAGAGCGCGGCTGTGCTCGGCCGGCAGGCAGCGGAGCGCGGTGTCGGCATCGTCTTCGGCGGCGGCCGTGTGGGCCTGATGGGTGCCGTTGCCGACGGGGCTCTGGCCGCCGGAGGGCGCGTGACCGGGGTCATTCCAGAGATTCTGATGGCCCGGGAAGTCGAGCACCGCGACGTGACCGAAATAGTCGTCGTTGATTCCATGCACGTCCGAAAACAGCGCATGTTCGAACTTTCCGACGCGTTTTGCATCTTGCCCGGCGGCTTGGGAACGCTGGATGAGACCTTCGAAATTCTCACCTGGAAGCAGCTTGAACTCCATGACAAGCCGGTGGTCTTGCTAAACCTGGACGGCTACTGGGACCCCTTGGTGCGCTTGCTCAACCATCTCGTCGCGGCCAACTACGCCAGCCCGCGCCATACCCGAATGTGGCAGGTGGTAACCCGGATCGAGGACGTCTTTGAGGCCATCGAGGCGGCACCACACCCCTGCGTGCCAAGC
>JAJFGP010000068.1 GCA_021776055.1 Kiloniellaceae bacterium | reverse complement strand
CGGCTTGACCGTGGTCGAGATCGTCAACGCCATCCTCGCCGACCAGATCAAGGGCATGTACATCATGGGTGAGAACCCGGCCATGTCCGACCCGGATCAAGCGCACGCCCGCGCCGCCCTGGCGAAGCTGGAGCACCTGGTTGTCCAAGACATTTTCCTGACCGAAACCGCGTGGCACGCGGATGTGATCTTCCCCGCCTCCGCCGCCTTCGAGAAGGCCGGCACCTTCACCAATACCAACCGCCAGGTCCAAATGGGCCGGCCGGTCATCAACTCGCCGGGCGAGGCGCGCCAGGACTGGTGGCTGATCCAGGAGTTGGCGCGGCGCATCGGCGTGAACTGGGATTACAAACACCCCAGCGACGTCTTTACCGAAATGACAAAAATCATGCCGTCCCTGAAAAATATCTCCTGGGAGCGGTTGGAGCGTGAGGGTTCCGTCACCTATCCCTGTGACGATCCGGGGCAACCGGGTAACGAAATTCTTTTCGGCGACGGCTTCCCGACGAAAAGCGGCCGCGCCCGCATCGTCCCCACCGAGCTAACGCCACCGGACGAGTTGCCCGATGCGGACTACCCGATGGTCCTCACCACCGGCCGCATGCTGGAGCATTGGCACACCGGCGCCATGACCCGCCGGGCCGGCACCTTGGATGCCCTAGAACCGGAAGCGGTGGCCTTTCTCAATCGGGCGGACATCGGCCGCCTCGGCTTAGCACCCGGAGGCATGATCCGGGTAGCGACCCGGCGCGGTGCCATCGACATCAAGGTGCGCCAAGACGGCGACGTGCCGGAGGGCATGGTTTTCATCCCCTTCTGCTTCGCCGAGGCAGCAGCCAATGTGCTGACCAACCCGCAGCTTGATCCGATCGGCAAGATTCCGGAATTCAAGTTCTGCGCCGCCCGCATCGAGCCGGTGCACGCCGCGGCGGAATAAGCGACCCTCGGTCCAGGACACCTCCAGCACGCGTCATTACCGGGCTTGACCCGGTAATCCATGGTACAGCTTCGCGATGGATGCCCGTGTCAAAGCACGGGCATGACAGCTGGTGGTTGGCCATCCTGCTTACACACCAGACCACAGCATCCTAGAGGCGAACGTCGCCGCTGGTGTAGGTTTCGGCCGTTGTCATGTCCATGGTGTTCAAGATCAAGCCGGCCACGATGGCGATCACGATGATCGCGACCGTTCCCACGATAAATTCTTTCATGCCAGTTTTCCTCTCCCGCTAGTTGGTCGGCGCCGTAACTCTCTTTAAGTAGGCGATCAGTTCCTCACGGTCGCGCGCCTCGGGCATTCGTTGCAACGGCATCTTGCTGCCGGGTATGAAGCGGTGCGGACCTTCGTCAAACAGCGCGTCGATGGTTGCCGCCGACCAGATCACCTCGCTGTCGCGCAACGTTGCCGAATAGTTATACCCCGGCACGGTTCCGGCGCGACGGCCAAAGACGCCATACAGCGTCGGACCCGCCCGATTGCGGCCATCGGCGCTAACCGTATGGCAAACGGCGCAACGGCGAAACAGTTGGGCGCCGCGATCGTCCGGGTCGTCCGCAACTGTCGCGGGAGCGTCGGCCAGGCGACGGCCACCGGAGGTGCCAATCTCCTCACCACTTTGCAAATCCCAAAGACGCACAACCTCGTCCGATCCGGCGGAAAGCAGGCGCGCCGAGTCCGGTGTGAAAGCTAGAGACCAGACTGGTCCCGTATGACCGTAGAAGGCGCGAATAAAAGTCGCGGTCGCTAGATCCCAAAGGATCACCGTATTGTCGACACCCGCGGATGCCGCCAACGTACCGTCTGGCGAGACGGCAACCGCGAGTACAGGGCCTTCGTGGCCGACCAAGCGTGTTTCTTCGGCGCCGGTTTCCAGATTCCAGAGGCGCACCGTCTCATCCACCGACGCCGAGATGGCGCGCCGCCCATCTGTCGTGAAGGCGACCGAGGTCACGCCGAAGTCATGCCCTGAAAGGGTCGCCATAACGGCGCCGTCCGACACACGCCAGACCATCAGCGTCGAGTCGTAGCTACCGCTGAGAAGTTGCGTGCCATCGGGCGAGAAGGCGACGGCGTTGACGTTGTTGATATGCCCTGCAAGGACTGCGACTTCCTCAAGTGAATCGAGGTCCCACAGGCGGATGGTCCGGTCCCACCCCGCCGATGCGGCCAGCCTGCCGTCCGGCGAAACGGCGACAGCGGCGATCTTGCCCTGGTGCCCGGTAAAGGTGTGCAGCAGCGCGCCGGTAGCGACCGCCCAAAGACGCACCGTGCTATCGTCGCTTACCGAGACCACGCGCGCACCATCGGGGGTCAGTGCGACGGCGTTCACCGCCCCTTCGTGCTCATTCAGAGTTCGAATTTCCGATTGCGCCGCCACATCCCAGAGAATGACCTGGAGATCGAAACTGGCGGAGGCCGCTAAGCGACCGTCGGTCGAAACCGCGACACCTTTGACGAATCCGCCGTGACCGACGAACTCGGCGCGCGCAACTGAACTTGGTGCGGTCAACACCGCGCACATACCGGCGATGAGCAGGAGCCGCTTCAAAGGCGTATCGGAAGGCTGTCTAGCGCCAAACGCCCGAGCGCATGGCCTCCGGGCGCTGCTCGAGCCTTGTGCCGCGTGCTTGCCCTTCCGGCGGGCTAAAGCCGTTGGCGCCGTGCCGGAACGCGGGTACCAGTTCTCCACTTTCCTGATCGACAGCCAGGGTGTTCACCTGAAACGCGTCGTTGTTGTTTCCGCCAGGCATCATGATTGTAACGAGCCAGACTGGGATATTGTCGAACACCGCGGCCCGTACCCGCAATACTTTGACGGAGTACTCCGCAGCGATCTTACGTGCCGCCTCATCGCTGCTCACCGCCGCCGCCACCGGTGCTGGCGCCCACGTGGCAACAGCTAACATTGCCACGGCGATCACCGGCGCGACCCACATCCGACAAAGCAACATGTTCAAGCCATTCATGGGCCCTGCTTTCATTCGGCGGGATGGACGGAACCGTCGCCCGCCTCGCCTTTGATTTCCGCCACCCAGAGATTGTGGTGCTCGCGGGCCCAGTTTTCATCGACCTGGCCGGTACCCATGGCATCGAACGCACCCTCCATGCCGAGGGACCCGATATATATGTGCGCCACAATGATAGCCACCATCACCAGGCCGACGACCGTGTGCCATAGGTGCGAAAGTTGCATTTCCTGTATCGGGCCCAGATCGGTTGGCAGCCCAAGACCGAAGACGTTGAGGACCGAGAAGGTCGCCGAGAAAATCGAAAGCTCGAATGGAAACAAGAGCGATATCCCGGAAAGGGCCAACGACGCCCCGCCCAAGACGACGACCCAGAACAATATCTTTTGCCCGGCGTTAAATTTGCGTGACGGTGGATGTACGCCTTTTACGAACAACCCGCCGCCCTTCGCAAGCCACACAAGGTCCTCGCGCGTCGGCAGATTGTGGCGCACCCAGATAATCACCATCAGGACTACGCCAAGCATGAAGGCGAAGGAGACGAAGTCATGCACGTACTTGCCGCCCTGCGTCAGCGTAGCAAAGACATCAGGTCCGAGAATCGGCAGAAGGACATGGCGGCCATAGAGCATGTTGAGGCCGGTCAGTGCCAGCAGGATGAACGATACCGCGGTCAACCAGTGCGTAGTTCGCTCGATGCCGTTGAAGCGCTCGACCGTACGACCGCTCGGGCCCGCGTCGATACGAATCCGGCCGCGCACGACAAAGAACAATGCGAGAAGGCCGATAATCCCCAACAAGGCCCAGGCCCCGCCGACGGTCATGGGGCCGTTTCGCCAGGCGCGCCAGTTGTCGCCTTCTGATTGAATCATCACCCCGGCTTGCTTATCCGGGATCGAGACGTTGCCCTGCAGGCCGCGCCGCACTTCGCGCCAAATATCGGCATCGCTGATCGTGCCCAGGTGGCCACCCGGAACATTGCCGGCCTGCGGGCTTGGGCTATCGACGCTGCGCTCCGCGGTCTGCGCCAACGCCGCGTCGGGGGTCAAAGCCGACCCGGCAACCAGCAATACGGCAATCGCCAAGGCGAATGCACCGGCAAGACGCGCAATCGACTTTGTTGTCATCGTGATCTCCAACATTACCCGTGGCCGCTTGGACCGGTATTTATTTAGGTCCCGCCCGATTAGTTCCCGCCTTGCAAGCTAGCCCGTGAGCGCAAAACGCCTATGGCTTCCGACGAAAGCTCGGTGTCTTTTTGACCGAGATAGGTTCCCTTCTCGTAGCGCAGAATCCGCCCTTGCTCGGCCTCGTCACAAGCCGCCAAGCTTAAGCCCAGGCCCGCAATTGCGGCGGCCAGGAGAACCGATGACGTTGTCTTGGTTCGCATGCCGGCACCCTCCTTAGATACGTTGCGCCAACCTACAGGCGCCGCCAACCTGTACGGTGTCAGCCCACACGGCGCCGGGGCAAGCCCGACTTGCGTCCGAGAAATTCAGGCGGGGATGGCGCCCCGCGCCATCCCGTGCCCGTGTTTTCGACCTGTAGCCGGATCGACCGGCGTTTCGACTAAGAGCCCGACTTCTGCTGATAGGCAGTGCCCCAACCCCAAGCGCCCGAACCAAAACCGCGGGCAACGACGCGCTCGCGATAGATGTCGGAGACGATATCGCCATCACCCGCCAACAATGCCTTGGTCGCGCACATCTCGGCGCACAGCGGCAATTTGCCCTCGGCCAACCGGTTCCGGCCATACTTGGAAAATTCGGCCGACGATTGGTCTTCCTCGGGCCCGCCCGCACAGAAGGTGCACTTATCCATCTTGCCGCGACTGCCAAAGTTGCCGGCCTGCGGGTACTGCGGCGCCCCAAAAGGACAGGCGTAGAAACAGTAACCACAGCCGATGCACAGGTCCTTGGAGTGCAGCACGACGCCATCGTCCGTCTGGTAGAAGACATCGACGGGGCAAACGGCCATGCACGGCGGATCGGAGCAGTGCATGCAGGCGACCGAAATAGACCGCTCGCCCGGCTTACCGTCGTTGATCGTGACAACACGCCTGCGGTTTACGCCCCACGGAACCTCGTTCTCGTTCTTACAGGCCGTGACGCAGGCATTGCATTCGATGCAGCGTTCCGCATCGCAGAGGAATTTCATCCGTGCCATTGCTCAGATCTCCTTACGCGGCCTCGATACGGCACAACGTGGTTTTGCTTTCCTGCATCTGGGTGACCGAATCGTACCCATACGTCGTGGCGGTATTTGCCGACTCGCCAAGCACGTATGGATCGGCCCCCTCGGGGTATTTACTGCGCAAGTCCTTGCCCATGAAATGCCCGCCGAAATGGAACGGCATGAACACCGTGCCGGGCCCAACTCGCTCGGTCACCATGGCCTTGACTTTGACGTTGCCGCCTTCCGGCCCCATGACCCAGATGGTTTGACCATCCCTGACGCCGACATTGTTGGCATCGCGCGGATTGATCTCGCAGAACATCTCCTGCTGCAGCTCGGCCAACCACGGGTTCGACCGCGATTCGTCGCCGCCGCCCTCGTACTCGACCAAGCGGCCCGATGTCAGAATCATCGGGAAGTCCTTGGAAAAGTCCTTGTCCTGGATGGACTTGTAAAGGGTCGGCACCCGCCACGACTTGGTATCCGCATAAGTCGGGTAATCGGCCACCAAATCGCGCCGCGGCGTATACAGCGGCTCGCGGTGGATCGGCACCGGGTCCGGGAAGTTCCAAACAACCGTCCGTGCCTTGGCGTTGCCAAAAGGCGCGCAGCCATGCTTGATCGCCACCCGTTGGATGCCGCCCGACAGATCGGTCTTCCAGTTGGTCTTGGCCCCGGCGACCTTGTCGATGGCCGCCCGCTCCGCCGGGGTGAGATCAGCGTCCCAGCCCAGCTTCTGGAGCATGGCCATGGTGAACTCCGGGTAGCCATCCTTGATCTCGGAACCGACCGGATAGCTGCCTTCCGCCAGCAGGTTCGACCCATCCTTCTCGACGCCAAAACGGGCGCGGAAACACAAGCCCCCTTCAGCCACCGGCTTGGACGGATCGTAGAGAACCGGCGTTCCCGGATGCTTCATCTCCGGAGTGCCCCAGCTTGGCCACGGCATGCCGTAGTACTCGCCATCCGCCGGGCCACCCACTGCCTGCAACGTTGTCTTGTCGAAGGTGTGCTGGTTGGCCATGTGCAGCCGAATCCGCTCCGGCGACTGCCCGGTATAGCCGATGGTCCAAACGCCGCGGTTCACCTCGCCGGTGACGTCCTCGACCAGCGGTTCGGTTCCGTTGACTTTGATGTTCTTGAACATCTCGTCGGCGAAGCCGAGCTTCTTGGCCAGCATGTACAGGATCTCGTGATCCGGCTTGGACTCGAAGACCGGCTCGATCACCTTCTCGCGCCACTGAATGGAACGATTCGAGGCCGTGACCGACCCGTATGTCTCGAACTGTGTCGACGCCGGTAACAGATAGACCCCGTCCTTGCGATCATGCAGCACCGCCGAAACGGTTGGATACGGATCGATGACGACAAGAAGATCAAGCTTCTCCATCGCCTTCTTCACATCCTGCTGACGGGTCTGCGAGTTCGGCGCATGGCCCATGAAAACCATCGCATGGATGCTGTCCGGCTGATCGAGGTTGTCTTTGGACTCGAGCACGCCGTCGAACCAGCGCGAAACCGGAATGCCCTTGCTCTCCATGAGCTTCTTGGTCGCGAAGCGCCCGACCAGGTAGTCGTGGCCGACCTCCCAGACCCGCGCCCAATGCTTCCACGATCCTTCTTTCAGACCGTAGTAACCCGGCAAGCTGTCGGGCAGACAACCGATGTCGGTCGCCCCTTGAACGTTGTCATGGCCGCGGAAAATATTGGCCCCGCCGCCGGACGTACCGACATTGCCGAGCACCAATTGCAGGGCGCAGTAGGCCCGGGTGTTGTTGTTGCCCGAGTGATGCTGCGTGCCGCCCATGCACCAGACGATGGTACCCGGCCGGTTGTTCGCCAGGGTCCGTGCCACGCGCCGCATTTGCGAGCCGGGCACGCCGGTGACCCGCTCCGTCTCCTCCGGCGTCCACTTCCTCACCTCTTGGAGGATTTGTTCCACACCCCAGACGCGCTGGCGGATGTATTCCTTATCCTCCCAGCCGTTCTCGAAGATGTGCCAGACTAGGCCCCAAATAAACGCGACGTCGGTGCCGGAGCGCAGCCGCACATACTCGTCGGCGTGTGCCGCCGTGCGTGTAAAGCGCGGGTCAACGACGATGAGGGGCGCGTTGTTCTGTTCTTTCGCCTTGAGGATGTGTTGCATCGCCACCGGATGCGCCTCGGCGGCATTCGAGCCGACGAACAACATGCTGCGAGAGTTGTGCATGTCGTTGTAGCTGTTGGTCATCGCCCCGTAGCCCCAGGTGTTTGCCACACCCGCGACCGTGGTCGAATGACAAATCCGCGCCTGGTTATCGCAGTTGTTCGTGCCCCAGAACGCCGAGAACTTGCGCAACAGATAGGCGCCCTCGTTGCTGTGCTTCGAGCCGCCCAGCCAATAGGCCGAATCAGGGCCGCTCTTCTCGCGAATCTGCAACAGCTTATCGCCGATCTCCTCAATCGCCGTTTCCCAAGAGACCTTGGTCCACTTGCCGTCGACCAGCTTGGTCGGGAACTTCAATCGGCGCTCGCCATGGGCGTGCTCACGGACCGACGCACCCTTGGCGCAATGCGAGCCTAGATTGAAGGGACTATCCCAGCCGGGCTCCTGCCCGATCCAAACACCGTTCTGAACCTCGGCCATCACCGTGCAGCCGACAGAGCAATGGGTGCACACCGATTTGACCAGCTTAATCTCGCCGCCAGCCGATTGCGCCTGTGCCGCGGCCTTCTTCACTCGGCCAAAAGGTAGCGTCGTGGCGGCAACGCCGCCCGCGGCCAACCCTGAGCGCTTCAGGAAGGCGCGACGGTCAATGGCGCCACCGGTCAGTCCGGCAAGCGCCTTTGACAAACGAGGGCCTCCCACCAGCCCATTCGTCCGTTTCGTAAGCATTGACCTCTCCTGTTCCTATTCGAATATCGATCCGCTGCCGGCCATTAGAACTTAGCCAGCTCGTAGAACTTCTTGACGTGCTCGGTTTCCCGGTAGCCCTCGCCCTTTGCCGCGGCCTTGTCCGGCACCGCCGCGTTCCCCTTGGACGCGGAAAGCCCGACCGCCGCCGCACCGGCCACGCCGGCACCGAGACCGGCTTTGCGGAAGAAGTCTCTACGGCCCAATTTCGCCGCTGCCTTCTTACTCATCTCGCATACCCCTTTTCACCTAGCCAAACCAGTGTTGGCAAAAATCCACTGGCGGCTACGCCGCCATCTCGAAAGCCTGACCTTCGATCGACATAAAAACGCTGCCGATCGCGCCGACCGGCATGTAAAACGCTGCCGTCTTCGCGGCCTGTAAATCAGCAAAGAACCTTGGCGCCCAACAGGCGATGTGCGTCGCGAAGAATCGCCGTTGCTGCGTCAAATCCACGGGCGCACCAAAGGTACCCGTGATCAGACCCGCCATCATTTCGCACAAGCTGGCGATATGATCTTCCGGCTCCTTCATATCGTCGGCGCGCGCAATGCCCAAATCGCTCATGTCGCCGCGTAGGCGGGCCAACGGCTTCTCGTTCAGGAACCCGGTCAGATAATAGGACGCGAAGGGCAGCAGCTCACCGCGCCCGACACCGACAAATAGGCTGAAATGTTCCTCGCGGACGGCCACCGGAGTCGTGGCCCGGGCCGCGGCGGCGAGAGTGCGAATGACTTGGCCAAGTTCGGAGTCGTCGCCGGTTAGGCCGCGCACGGTGGTGAGCAAAGCTTGATCCGGCGGCGCGGACAGCAACCGCGCCAAAAGCACGTACCACTGCGCCCGCAAGTGGTCTTCGTCGGTGACTTCAAAGCCGGCGAGCCCTTGGGCCAACTGGCGCCCCCTTACCCTGTTCGTTGCCGAAAGCGCCTAAGCACTTCTTCTGGCAGCTTCTTTTTCAATCCACCAACTTGTCGACAAAATGTCGTTTAGCAGTGAATATCCCTTGTTTATCAAGGGTTTTGAAACTTAGTTAATAAAGGTAAACAACTTCGCGGCGCCCTGTCAACAAAATGCGATGCTGCGACCGCGAATGCCGGCACGTGTGCGTGACCTAGCTTGGTCTCTCCGAGGCTCCCCAGCGGCGGCTTCGCGCCGTGCCTTTGGGATTGCCCGTCGGTTCGGCAGGTTCCGCGGTGCGGGGGGGTGTCGCATCGAGTACGGTTGCCGGGCCCTCGGATTCAATTGCCGCCGCCGGTTCGATATTCTCTGAATTAGGTTCATCGGCAACGTCAGGCTGCGTCTCATCGGCCACGAGCACGTCCTCCTCGTCCGTGACGAAGCCCTTGCCGACTTTGTAGAGGGTTTTCAATCCCTCGCCCAGGACACCCATCTGGGTGTAGTCCTCGTCGTAGTCATTGAGACCATCCAGATTGGCGAGCACCGGATTGACCCGCCACAGCTTGCGTAATGCGCGGCGGCGAAGCGCTTCCGGCACACCGGTCTGCAAAAACACGGTGAAATCAGACGAATCGTCCATGACATCTATATCGGGCAGTTGCGCGATCACCTCCGGATCGCCCTCAGCCTCCCGATCCGACGACTCAACCTCTGCCACCTGCGCGGCAGGCTCGGCGGCGGCGTCTTCGGGGAGCGCGCCCCGTTTACGCCGCGACCAGCGCGACAGAAAGTCGTCATCCCCGGAATTAGCCACGGCGGCCACCATCAGCAGCGCGCGGATCGTAACGCTTGCGTTTGCGCTTGAAGAACGGTTCGTCCACGTGGTGCTGCTCGACGAAATCGCGAACGAATGCCACGACCTCGACCGGCATGGGCACCGACTCGACGATGTCCTCGCTGCTGTCCAGATACTCCTGGGCCTCGGTCGGGCTGGCGGTGACCGCGAACGGCACCATTTCGTGTGTCGCCCCCACGTCTTCGTCCTCGCGCAGAACGACAAACAGGCGCGGCGGCACCTGGGCCAAGCTTAGCTTGTAGGCGTCGGTCTCCTTGCGGAACAGGTCAAGGAGCAGGGTTCCGCCGTGGTATCGAGCCCATCCGTCACCTTGCTTCAGAAGGAGCCATTCACCGCTTGGCGCGCGCGCCGGCGCACCGGGAATCACCCCGACCGGCACCCAAGCATGATCTTTCCACGGATGATCGAGGCGCCGGCGCTCCAGCACAATGCCAAGCGGCATCGTTTCCTGTTTGCCCATAGGGCGCGCTTCGGTCGCCGGGTGGTCCATCACCGAATTCTATAACGCGCCCTCAGCAGAATCAAAGGGCTCACAGCCAGACTTTAAGCGATAGCCCAATTCGGCCGCCTTGTTAAGCTGACCGTGGACTCAGGCGTTGTCGCCCGGAACACCGTGCAGACGCTCGAACTCCGCGGCCTCCTGGGCGATAAAGCGGTCGATCACCAGGCGGTAGACCGCGTCCACCAGGTCCGGCTCCAGGCCATACTGCTGAGCGGTGCGGCGCACCTTGCCGATCACGTCCTCGATCCGCGACGGGTCGACGATATCCTCGCGCCCCGGCTTAATCCGGGCGGCTTGGCGGACGTAGCCGGCGCGCTCGGCCAGCAAAGCGACGACATCGCGGTCAACGCGGTCGATATGGCGGCGGACGTCGGCCATGGTTCGGCAATGTGCAACCGTATCGGTCGGTGCACTTCTGACTTCCGCAGCATCCATGGAGTCCGCGCCTGTGTGTATGTCCGTCATGAGCAAACCGCCGATGCGACAAAGACCGAGACCAGGACATAGCGTCTTGGCCCGCGAATGTCACGGACCGGCTCCGACTTGGTTGTCGGGCTGGCTACTTCTTCGGCAGCGTCTGCGTATAGGCCAGGATATCCACCAGATCGTCGGGGCCGAGAACTTCAAGGGACACCATGCCCACGCCCGGCTGGCCGAAGCGAATCTTGTGCAGGGTTTCCCACGGGTTATCCTGGGCGACCGTGCCGATATATTCCGGCTTCGCCTCGTCCTTGAAGTTCATCGCCTTGCCGTCGAAGCCATGGCAGATCGCGCATATCGTTTGATAGAAGGCGGCGCCGCGCTGGACATTACCGCGGGCGACCTTGGTCTCGCGGTCGATATAGCGATCCATGTCGATGAGACCGGCACTCAGGAAGAGCGCTACTTTTTCCATGGCGCTGTGCGGGATCATGTCCTTGGTGAAGGCATGCGTCTTATTCATGATGATCTCGTGCAGCTTCTCCGGCGCGACCCCGGAGGCCCCCGCAACGCCCTTGATCCCGGAGAAGTGCGAGCCCTTGCTGTAAGCACCATCGGCACCTTTGTAATCCCAGCCATGGCATTCCTTGCAGCGCCAGGTGGTCGCACCTTTCTTTTTGCCCGCGGCCGGATACGCTGGATGAGTCCCTTCCGGCGGGGGCGCCTCCATAACCGCCATCCAGTTGTCGTAGAGTTGCCCACCGCGCGCGATATCCCAGACTGAGGTCATATGGGCATGCCCGGTGGTCTCACCTTCCTCCGGGTCGTCCGCCAGGGCGCTCATCGGCGCTATGCTTACACCCATAAGACCGACAAGCCCGGCGACGATCGGCAGGAAGAAGTCAAATCGACGGTCTGGTGTATGCCTGCTAGTGCCACGCATTGTTTTCTCCCTCGGCTACGCACACCGCCACCTTCCAGTTTCCCTGAGTTCCTCTCGATCGGCGGCGTGGATTCGGAACATTACCCGCTATCTCTAGCAGGATACCCGGTACTACGTATTGACCCACATCAAACGCCGAAGGGAACTCGTTCACGCCGCTAGTTTTGGTGAAACACAAGCGTCAGCTCCCGCCACAACGCATATTGGCTGTTTGGAAGTTTGAAGGGGCTGCATTTCAGAACCGCAGCTTGGGCGCCCTTGGCCATGGTGCGCAGACCTGTGTCCCCGCCCAGGGGCGTTCGGTCGGCCACGTTGGCGTTGCGGATCGACCCGTTGCGATTCAACGACACATCCAAGGCCACAACCGGCCGGGCGCGGTCTGCTCCTCCTGCCTGGCGCCAGCAGGGTCGCATCTGCACCTGAATCGCCTCGATCAGTGATTGCAGTTCCAGGCGCTCCGCCTCGTCCAACTCCGCTTCCTCGGCTACCAAGGGAACCGCGGCCAATGTATGCCTGAAACATATCGGCACTACGCCGATTCTCCCCCAGTTCATGGCGGGCGGCAAAATCCCGCCACAAGGGAACCATATCCAGGCAGGGATGGCCGGCGTAGAAATTTGGCGTGCAATCTCGATCGGACCCGTCCCACGTCGTGAGGCCAAGCCGCGCCACATCGTCGGCAACCTCCGGATACCTCGAGACCTCGTAGAGCGGGTTCTCATCCTTGTATCCAGCCGATCCGGGCCAGGCCAAAACCACGGCGACGATCGCGACCACAAGCGCAATAAAAAGCGGCGCAACGGACGCTGAAGACTGAAATCTCCCGATATTCCACGCACCGGCCATCGACTGGCACACCCTCTCCTCTCCGGGATATGTTCAGATAGTACATAGCCGGCAATGGGACGGCTACCGCCGGGCGGAGCTTATTTTACGTGCCGGCGAAACTCTCTGCGGCGGCCAAGTCGTCCGGGTGGTTGGCATTGAAGAAGGGGTCGAGGGAGCCGGCGGGCGTTTCCATAGTCGAAAAATAGACCGTGGCAAGCGCATACCGGGAGGTCCAGACGTCAACCTTGCGGATATCCTCTTCCACCATGGCTTGACGCAATGCGGCGGCCAGGCGAACCGGCCATAGGCCGAAGACCGGGTGGCTGCGCCCCTGAGACGCGGCGCAGGCCAGATCCGCCCCCTGCTCGGCCCGCGCCGCGGACAGGCGCGCCACCAGATCGGTGGGCAGGAATGGGGCGTCACTAGCAAAGCTGGCGACGTATTCGCAGTCTGGCGCATGCGCCGCCGCCCACTCCAGGCCAGTCAACACACCAGCCAACGGCCCGGCGAACCCGTCGACCGCATCCGCCGCCACGGGCAATCCGAAGTCGGCAAAACGGGCCGGATCGCCGTTGGCGTTCAAGACAAGGGGGCCCACCTGGGCCCGCACCCGAGCAATCACATGCGCCAGGATCGGCTGTCCGCCCAACGGCCGCAGGCACTTGTCGCCGCCGCCCATGCGCCGCGATTGCCCACCCGCCAAAAGCACGCCCGCAACGGTTGGGGTCATTGGGCGCGCGGCCAGACTAGAGGGAAGACCTCGGGATCCATCGGCGATCCCGGCGCTAGCGTCACTTCATCAAACGGCGGCGACATATATCCGGCGCGGCGGGTAAAGCGGGCATCGTCCCCGGTCCACCGGGCGGCAAAGGCGCGGCGGCGGTGGTGCCCGGCTGTATTCCCCGGCGCCCCGTGCAAGGTCAGGGCGTGAAACACGATGCAATCGCCCGGCTTTAGATCCCAGCCCAGAATGGTGTAATCATCGCGGTGGGCATCGATGTCCGGAACCGGCTCACCCTCCTGAGTTGCATGGTCAGTGTTGTCGACGAAGCGTTTGGGGGTAAACCATTTTCCCCAGCGGTGAGACCCGGCGACAAACTCCACACAGGTCTCCCGCGCCACCGGATCGAGCGGGATCCACAGCGAACACACCTGGCTGCCATCGACGGTCCAGTAGGGCTGATCGTGATGCCACGGCGTCGGGTCGGCGGTCGATGCTTCCTTCACCAGAATATGCTCGTGAAAAATTTGCGCGGTGCGCGAAGCCATCATACGCGCCGCAATGCTCGCGGCCGGAGAATCAAACATGAAGCGCCGATATTCATCGATTCGCTGCCAATTGCAATAGTCACCGAAGAACAAGCCGGGCTTGCCCGACGCGGTGTAGTGATGAGCAAAACGGCCCGGCTCAGCCATGTTGCGTTCGACCCCCGCCACCAGAAGGTCGATCCAATCCCGGTCGAAGACCTGCCGGAGGACGACGGCGCCGTCTTTCTGGAATGCAGCGACGTTGTCGTCGGTGACCGCCGAGAGTGGTTCTTGGTTCATGTTACGCTTGCCTTGCGCTGGTGGCGGCGTTCTTCATCGAGAGCCTCGTCCGAATTTACGTCGTACACAATTCGATCCTCTCCCGAAAGCGCGACGAAGCGTTTTCCCTTGGCGCGGCCGATCAAGGTCAGGCCCGCCTGGCGGGCTAAATCAACGCCCCAGGCGGTAAACCCAGACCGGGAGACGAGGATCGGAATCCCCATCTGCACCGTCTTAATGACCATCTCCGAGGTCAATCGCCCGGTTGTATAAAAGATTTTATTCTCCGGGCCCAGACCCTCGATGAACATGTACCCGGCGATCTTATCGACCGCGTTGTGCCGCCCCACGTCCTCCATATAGACCAGCGGCCGGTCACCCTCGCACAACACGCAGCCATGAATGGCCCCCGCCTCCAAATACAGGCTGGGCACCGTGTTGATCTTGCGCGACAGAGCGTAAAGCCACGACGTTCGCAGGATCGCGTCCTTGGGCAGGGCCACGTCCTCGAACTTCTCCATGAGATCGCCGAAAACCGTGCCCTGGGCACAGCCGGAGGTACGCGTCTTCTTTTTCAGTTTGTCCTCGTAATCGGTCTCCCGCTCGGTGCGCACCACCACTACGTCCAGCTCATCGTCATGGTCGATGCCGACAATACGGTCGTCCGCCCGCAGCATGTTCTGATTGAGCAGATAGCCGATCGCCAAATAGTCCGGAAAGTCGCCGATCGTCATCATGGTGACGATTTCCTGCCCATTCAGGTACAGGGTCAGCGGCCGCTCCACCACGACTCGCATGGAAATCGCCGTCCCGTCCTGATCGATACCCTCGACCGGCTCGGTCAGGCGCGGGTCCGCCGGGTTCGGGCGGACAACGAATTCCGCCAAGGCCCCCGCCCCGCCCTTGGCGGTACCGCGGCGGATCGCCTTAGTTCCTGTCGCTTTCGCGTGCACCATCTCCGCACTATGCGGCCTCTTCGGCCAGCCATCAAGCGGGGTCAGGTCAGCCGCCAAGCGAATGCAATTATTCCCTTCACCCAAGGGATGTTGTAAAAAACACATGAATTCATACAAAATCACATATCGAGGTTTGCCACGTAACGCCTATGACCGATTTGACCGCTGCCTTCGCCTTAGCACTCGACATGCTTCTCCGCTTCGATCCGGACCTGCTGGAGATTGTCGGCTTATCCTTGCAAGTCAGCCTCAGTGCCGTTGGCCTGGCGGCGCTCATCGGCCTGCCCTTGGGTGCGGCGGTGGCGTTGTTCCGCTTTCCCGGCCGGCTGGCGATCAATGCCCTGCTCACCGCCTTCATGGGCCTGCCCCCGGTGGTCGTCGGGCTGATCGTCTACCTGCTGCTCTCGCGCGCCGGGCCGCTGGGTATCTTGGGTCTGTTATTTACGCCGGCGGCGATGATTCTCGCCCAATGCTTGCTCATCACACCGATCATCGCAGCACTCAGCGCCCAGACGGTGGCCGACCTGCACGAAGAATACGACGAGCAACTGCGCTCGTTGGCCGCCGGGCCGGGGCAGACGTTGGTGACGTTGCTGTGGGATGGCCGGTTTCGCCTGCTCACCGCGATCCTCGCCGGCTTTGGCCGGGCGGTGGCCGAGGTGGGGGCGGTGATGATCGTCGGCGGCAACATCAATCATGCAACCCGGGTGATGACCACGGCCATCGCCCTGGAGACCAGCAAAGGCAACCTGGCCCTAGCGCTGGCGCTTGGCATCATCCTCATCGCCTTAGCCCTGGGCGTAAACCTGGCGGCCATGGCAATCCGCGATGCGGCGCGGGTCCGTTATGGCTGACGTCCCCTCAATCCTGCCACTGAGGTTGACCGACGTCACCTATCAGGCGCGCGGCCAGACCCTGATCGACGGTATCTCGGGCGACCTGGAGGCGAAGGGGCGCAGCGTCATCCTTGGCCCCAATGGCGCGGGCAAGAGCCTGCTCCTGCGCCTCTGTCACGGTTTGCTGCAGCCGACCGCCGGGCGCATCGAATGGGCCGTCGGCAATAATGAACGAGTGCGGCAGCGGCAAGCCATGGTCTTTCAAGATCCGGTGCTCCTGCGGCGCTCCACTGCCGGCAATATTCGCTATCCGCTGCACCTGCACGGCACCCCGCGGCGCGAGCAACAGGCCCGCGTTGACGAAGCCCTGGCCCGCGCGGGCCTGAGCGCGGTAGCCGACCGCCCGGCGCGGGTGCTTTCCGGCGGCGAGCAGCAGCGTCTGGCTATCGCCCGTGCTTGGGTCGCCCGACCCGAGGTCTTGTTTCTCGACGAGCCGACATCGAACTTGGATCCGGCGGCCACCCGCGCCATCGAGGAGTTGGTCCTGGCCGTCGATCAGACAGGCGCCAAGATCATTATGACCACGCACGATCTGGGCCAGGCCCGGCGCCTGGCGAACGAGATTCTCTTTCTGCACCGCGGCCGCTTGCTCGAGCGCACGCCGGTCACCGAATTCTTCGCCGCCCCCCGCACCGCCGAAGCGGCGGCATTTCTGAAAGGAGACTTGCTGTGCTAACCCGCCGAACTCTTTTGCCGTTGCTTCTGCTGATGTTGGCCCTGCCCGGTCACGCGGCCGAGCGCAGCATCACCGTTGCCTCCACCACGTCGACGGAGAATTCCGGCCTGTTCGGATACCTGCTACCGATCTTCCAGAAAAAGACCGGGATCGAGGTGCGTGTCGTCGCCGTGGGGACCGGCCAAGCCATCAAGCTCGCCCAGAACGGCGATGCCGACGTTCTGTTCGTCCATCACAAACCTTCGGAGGAAAAATTCGTCGCCGAGGGTTATGGCGTGACGCGGTTCGACGTGATGTACAACGATTTCGTCATTGTCGGCCCCAAGGCCGATCCGGCCAACGTTCGCGGCGGGCACGATGCCGCCGCCGCGTTACGCGCCATCGCCGAGGCCAAGGCCGTCTTCGCCTCGCGCGGCGACGACAGCGGCACCCACAAGAAAGAACAAGGCCTGTGGCGGACGGCCAGCATCGACGCGGTGGCCGACAGCGGCCAATGGTACCGCGAAACCGGCTCGGGCATGGGCGCCACCCTCAACGCCGCGGCCGGCATGGGCGCCTATACTCTAACGGATCGGGCCAGCTGGATCGCCTTTGCCAACAAAGCGGACCTCGAATTGTTGGTCGAAGGTGACAAACACCTATTCAACCAGTACGGCGTGACCCTGGTCAGCCCATCCCGGTTCCCGCACATCAAAGCAGCCGACGGCCAAGCTTTCATCGACTGGCTAATCGCCCCGGAAGGGCAAAAGGCCATCAGCGAATTCCGCGTCGACGACCAGCAACTCTTCTTCCCCAACGCCAGCAAGGCGGGGTCGTGAGTGAGAGGGCCGCGCTATCGACCACTACGTCTACATCCTGGCAAGTCGCAAGAATGGGACTCTTTACACGGGCGTAACGGGCGACATCGTGCGGCGAAAAATTCTCCGCTGTCATCCCGGACGGCCCGCGAGGGCCGGTCCGGGATCCATTTATCCGAGATAGCGGCACTATGGATCCCGGCTCTCCGCTTCGCTGCGGCCGGGATGACTTCGAAGTCTTAGCCCACCGCCAAACTCTCAAACCGGCGGGCGTGCCGGTCGTAGGCTTGTAGATCGCCGCTGGCGATATCGAAGTAAGCACCGTGGACGGCCAGCGAGCCGGCGGCGACGCGGTCGGCCACGAAGGCGAAACTCATCAGGTTTCCGAGCGAACTGACCACGCCCGCCTGCTCCAGCTCGCGTTGCAGAACGTCCGATGATTGGCCGGGGTTGTTGGCGATGACCGTGCCCCGTGCCGCCTTGAGCAGGGACATCCATTTTTGGATAAATACGCCCCCGTCCCTGTCCGGTTCGTACATCCCGTCGAGATAGGCCTTGATGCCGCCGCAACCGGCGTGCCCCAAAACCACAATGTCCGTGACCCCCAGGTCAGTGACCGCAAAGTCGATGGCGGCACTGGTGCCATGGAAATCGCCGTGCGGTTCGTGGGGCGGCACCAGATTGGCGACGTTGCGCAGGACGAACAGCTCCCCCGGCCCGGCATTGAACACGGCGGTGGGATCGACCCGGGAATCGCAACAGCCGATGACCATTGTGCGCGGACGCTGCCCGTGTCGTGCCAGCGTTTCGAAAATTTCCCGTTGCGGCTGAAAGGTTTCCGCGTGGAACTTGCGATAACCCTCGAACAACCTGGTGACGTCGCGCATACACTCTCCCGTATTCTAGGACCCATTGTAACGCACGGTGCCGAGGCTGGAGACCTCGTAACCACCCATCTGCGCCGCGCGGGCCACGAAGGCATCGCCGCGCGCAAATGCGAACAGGCTTTGCACCGGCGGCGAGAAGTAGTCGCGCCGGCGCACGAGCAGATCATAGCGCTCCCGCATCAGCGGCACGAATTCCAGCTTTAGGCTGCGCGCCACCGCCTCGACGGCCAAGCCAGCCTCGGCCCGGCCCTCCAGGATAGCAAGGCCAAGATCGGTCTCGCCGCGCGCAGTCTCCTCGGTAAACGCCAAATCCTCGGGCAACACCCCCTCGCGGTCCAGCAAGTGGGCGAGCAACAGGTGACTTCCCGCCTTGCCCTGCCGGCGCACGACCCGCACGTCCTTGTGGGTCAGGTCGCGCACACCGCGAATGCCGCACGGATTGCCGGGGCCAAGCACCAGACCTTGCTGCCGCATGGCCCATTCGAGCAGCACCAGCCCCTGACCGGGGAGTCTTTCGCGGATGGCTGGCGCATTGAACTCGCCGCTGCCGGCATCGAAAATATGCAGTCCGGCCAGCATGGCCTCGCCCCGAGCAACGCGCTCGACCCCATCCAGGCTACCGCCCGGCAGGAGCGCCAGGCCGCAGCCCGACTCCTTCACCGCCCAATCGAGCAACGGATCGTGACTGCCGGCAACCACCGGCGGCGGCGCCACGGCCTGTTCGCCGGCCGCATTCTCGGCCAGCCACAAATCGATCTGCACCCTGGGAAACAGCCATTTACCGGTCACCCGCGTACACGGGATGGCCCCTTGCCGCACCAACTCGTAAACCCGCCGCTCCTTGATGCGCAGATAGTCCGCCACCTCTTTGGTGGTCAGCAAATCCTGTGCAAGCATGGCCGGTGCATCACTCATGACCGTAGTATACCGGTTGCCGGGGCCGGTGCGAGATCAACGCTGCCGCCGCGTCTCATCCGCCTTCTCGCACATCCATGTACGAAACGCAGCGATCTTCGGACTATCCTGCCGCCCCTCCCGGCATAGCAAGTGGTACCCGGTGCTGGACCGGCAGACCACGTCAAAGAGCTGGCGCAGGCGCCCGGCCGCCAGATCGTCCACCGCCAGGGCGGTCCGGCCAAGCGCAACCCCTTGCCCATCCAATGCGGCTTGAATAGCCAGCGCGCTATCGGACAGGTGCGGCCCATCGGGCAGGCGAGCGCCCGCCAGGCCCGCCGCCGCGAACCAGTCCGCCCAGCCCAATCCTGTTGCCGGTACGGTTACATGTATCAACGGAAGGTCCAATAGATCGGTGGGCGTCCGCAGTTGCGGCATCGCTTGCAGATAGGACGGGCTACAGATCGGAAAGGCCTCTTCCGTGAGCAGAAGCGACGAATGAAGACCATGATAGCCGCCTAGACCGAGCCGGATCGCCACATCGATATCTTCGCGCTCGAAGTTCACGAGATCCGAGCTAGTTGAGAGCCAGACCTCAATGCCCGGGTGACGGGCGCGGAAGTCCGGCAACCGCGGTAGCAGCCAGCGCACAGCAAACGACTGTAACAGGTTGACCCGTAAGGGGCCGGCCGCTTCCTCGGTGCGCAGGCGCTGCGCAGTCTCTCCCACGCGGGCGAAGCAGTCGCGCACGACCGGCAACAGCTCCCGGCCGTTATCGCTCAATATTACCGAGCGGGTGTCCCGAAGAAAAAGCCGCAAGCCCCAAAACCGCTCCAGCGCCCGCACCTGATGGCTGATTGCACTCTGGGTGACATGCAACTGCGTCGCGGCCTTGGTGAAACTGCCGTGCTGCGCCACCGCCGAAAAGGCTCGCAAACAGGCCAGCGGTGGCATGTCATCGCGCATGATTATTATATGAATTTACATTCATCATTCTACTAATTTCTATCATTTGATGTTGGCTTTTTACAAGACTATTTTCCGAAAACAAGCCGTACTCATTGTCAATTTTCATGAATTTATTTAGATGTGTAACCAAACCAAAATCAACAATGCCGACTGTCGACCCCCCCTGGTCGGGCGCCGTGTACAACGAGACCGTTGGGGCGAACCTGTTGGTTCGTTTGCGCGGCTGAAGCGGTCCGACCCGGCGCCAAGACCCATGGGATTGATGCGCATTCTTGCCGGTCTGATCGCCCAAGTGGCGCACTGTCACGGCCGCTGCCTTTTCGGGCCATACAAAAATTAGGGTCGTATCCGCCTAGCTCCGGTCGCTAATATGATACGGAATGACAAACGCCGGGCAAACGGCGTGTCTTACATGGGGATGGCATCAGGTGGATCTGGGTGGAAAGCGGGTATTGGTCTGTAACTGCGAGGCGACGATGCCGCTGGAGGCGGGGGCGCTGAGCAAGGCCTGCGGCGCTGTCGGCGCCACGGGCGAGATCGAGATTCACAGCCAGCTGTGCCGCGCCCAGCTTGGCAACTTCCAGCAGGCGGTTCTCGGCAAGCAGCCGATCCTCGTCGCCTGCACCCAGGAAGCCCCGCTCTTTTCCGAGATCGCGAGCGAAGACAACCCGGAGGCGCAGATCGCCTTCACCAACATCCGCGAGCGTGCCGGCTGGTCCGATAACGCGGGCGCGGCGACCCCAAAGATCGCCGCCCTGCTGGCCGAGGCGGCGCTGGAGATGGAACCGACGCCGGCGGTCACGCTCGAATCAAAAGGCGTGTGCCTGGTCTATGGCCGCGACGAACGGGCGATCGAGGCGGCGAAACAGCTTGCCGATCGCCTCGAGATCACCGTCCTGCTCTGCGCCCCCGGCGAGATCATCCCGCCCGGTGTCATGAACGTACCCATCTTTCAGGGCACCATCGCCGACGCCAAGGGCCACCTGGGCGCCTTCGGCATCACGGTCACCGGCTATGCCGCCGCGACCCCGTCGTCACGCGGGGCGCTGAGCTTCGAGGCGCCACAGAACAGCGCCTTTTCCGAATGCGACCTCATTCTCGATATGTCCGGCCGCCAGCCGCTGTTCTCAGCTCACGAGAAGCGCGACGGCTATGTCTATGTAGACGCTGACGATCCGGTCGCCGTGCAGAAGGCGATCTTCGGCCTGGCCGACATGGTCGGCGAATACGATAAGCCGCGTTATATCCGCTACGATGGCGACCTGTGCGCCCACTCGCGCAGCGGCAAGACCGGTTGTACCCGCTGTCTCGACGTCTGCCCGACCTCCGCCATCACCTCCGCCGGCGATGTCGTCGAGATCGATCCTTTTATCTGCGCCGGCTGCGGCAATTGCGCCAGCGTCTGCCCGACCGGTGCCGCGACCTACCAGATGCCGGCCGGCGACGGCGTGCTGCAGCGTCTGCGCATACTGCTGGGCAGCTACCGCCGCGCCGGGGGCGAGGACCCGATCTTACTGATGCACGATACCCGTCACGGGGACGAGATGATCGGCCTCATCGCCCGGGCCGGGCCCGGCTTGCCGGCCAATGTCATTCCCTTTGCTCTCAATGAGGTCACGCAGATTGGGCTCGATGCCCTGACCGCGGCGCTGGCCTACGGCACTTCGCAAATCTGCATCCTGGTGGGGCCGGATAAGGCGGGCGAGTTGACCAGTGTGGCCGAGCAAATCGGTCTGGCCGAGACGATCATGGAGGGGCTCGGTTACGGCGGCGGCCGGGTGCATATCATCGACGAGACGGACCCGGACGCCGTGGCCGCCCGCCTCGCCGGGCTGGAGGCGCGCAGCCCCCTGCCGGCCGGCGATTTCCTGCCCATCGGCGGCAAGCGCGAACGCACCATGCTGGCCCTGCACCAGTTGCACGACCGCGCGCCGATACCGCTCGATATCCTGCCTCTGCCCGGCGGTGCCCCGTTCGGCAGCGTTGCCGTCAAGACCGACGGCTGCACCATGTGCCTGGCCTGCGTCGGCGCCTGTCCGACCGGGGCTATCCGCGACGATCAGGACCGGCCGTGGCTGGGCTTCAACGAGGATGCCTGCGTGCAATGCGGCCTGTGCCGCAACACCTGTCCGGAGTCCGTGATCACCTTGGAACCGCGTCTGAACTTCAGCGAAGCCTCCCGTGGCACCGTGACCTTGAACGAGGAAGAGCCGTTCAACTGCATCCGCTGCGACAAACCCTTCGGCGTGCGCAGCACCATCGAGCGGATCGCCGAACAGCTTGCCGGCAAACACTACATGTTCGCCAGCGGCCCCCAGGCCGACCGTATCCGCATGTGCGACGATTGCCGGGTCATCGCCCAGTTCGAAGCACCCGACGATCCCCTCAAAGGCAAACCCCGCCCGGCCCCGCGCACCACCGACGACGATCTGCGCGAACGCGAGATCGAAGAAGCTCGCGCTAAACTATTGGCCGAGCGGGCGAAAGGCGAGGACGGCCAGCCGAATTAAAAGACCGCCCTCAAGCCAGCTGACCGAGCGCAGCCAAGGCCTTATCGATATCGGCATCCCCGTTATAAAGATGGGGCGCCAATCGAAGCGCCCCCCCTCGAAAAGAAATATACACCCCGCCCTTCCGCAACGACTGATAGACCTCTTCATTGCGGTTCCGGTCTTTGTGAGAAAAAAAGACAAGCGTAGAGCGATTTTCCTCCTCGAACGGGCTCGTCACGGTGAAATAGCGGCTATCGAGGCCATTGACGAAACGTGAGACCAAAGCTTGGTCATGGTCGCGGATTTGATTCAAACCGATCTTCAGCAGGTGCTCTATTGTGGCCGCAAAGGGCACGAAGTTGAAGAAGTTCGCCGTTCCGAACACATCATAGTCGCGCGCCCTTGGAGTTTCCGGGAGTTTCACATCGCCAAGGTCCTTCGCCAGATCCGCCGCCGTCAGCATCGAAAGCCAGTACGCTTTTGTCGGCGCTAACCGCTCGCGCAACTCGGGGTTAATCCAGCAAATGCCCGTCCCATAGGGACCGCAAAGCCATTTGAATCCGACGCTGGTGAACACGTCTATGGGGGTTCGCGAAAGGTCCAGAGGCCGTGCCCCGATTGCCTGGGAGCCGTTGATCACGGACACAATGCCATGATTGCGACAGATCTGGCCGAGAGCATCGATGTCGATCGCAAATCCGGAGAGGGAGTGGACCCAGGTTGTACAGAACATGCGCGTACGAGGGGTGATCGCGGCCTCCAGCTCATCCGGCTCGATGATCCGCCCGCGTGGCTTGATCTGAATGACCTTGACCCCATGCCGGCGCTCCAAGAGCAACCACGGCAGGATATCGGACGGAAAATCGCCCGCCATCAAGAGCACCTCATCGCCTTCGCGCCAGGGGTAGGCAGTACCGATGAGGTTCAATCCGTATGAGGCACTGTTCGCCAAAATGATATCGTCGCTCGGAACGTTTACAAGCCGGCCAAGGGCAACCCGCAGCCTCCTGGGCACATCGTCGAAACGTTCCTGAGTCAATTCGAAGGGGCAGGTTTTCCAGTCGACAGCCTCGCGCGCCTCCTGTGCAGCCACAAGAGGGAGCGCACCTTGTTGAGCGGAATTGAGCCAGATACGACCACTGAAGTCGTCGAAGCCGGACATGGGAACGCGGGTTTCGGTCATTCGATGGGACTCCCGATTGGACAATCACTATATGATTCAATCATGTGATTGAATCGCATAAAGTATGTAACGGATTGCAACTATACAGTTTTAACGGGAAGCGCCACATTTACGAATGGGTCAGTATTTCCGGGCCATGATTGTGGGGCATGAGGATCCAATGAGCCAACTCGACCCACGCCTGCACGCCTATCGCGCCGATCTGGCCGCCGAGTCTCTGCGCGGCCAGGTGAGCGCACCCCGCTACGCCGCGGGCTCGCCAGCCCAGGTTGTGCGCGGGGTCGCCGATGTGCGCCGCCAGCCAACCGCGGCGGCGCTGATGGATACGCAGTTGCTGTGCGGCGAGGCGGTGACCGTCTACGACGAGGCGGATGGCTGGGCCTGGGTGCAGAACGCGGCCGACGGCTATGTGGGCTATGTGGAAAGCGCGGCTCTGGGGCAAGAAATACAGACGCCGACCCACAGCGTCGCCGTGTTGCGTACCTTCCTCTACCCCGAGCCGAGCATAAAATCCCCGCCCCTCGATTGCTTGAGCATGAGCAGCCCCGTGGCCGTCGTTGGCACCAAAGATCGCTTTAGTGAGGTGCGCCTGGCCGCGGCAGGTGCCGGCGGCTGGATCTACACCGCGCACCTGGCCGCCAACGGTGAGGTTGCCACGGACCATGTGGCAACCGCGCGGCAATTCCTGGGGGCGCCCTATCTGTGGGGCGGGAAGAACAGCCTGGGCCTGGATTGCTCAGCTCTAATTCAGATCGCCTTGGCACGCGCCGGCATCCCCTGCCCGCGCGACTCATACATGCAGGAAACCAGCGTCGGCAGCGAAGTGCCGTCGGGCGCCGGCCAGCAACAGATCGGCGATCTCATTTACTTTCCCGGCCACGTCGCCATCGCCATGGACAAAACCATGGTCCTCAGCCCCAATGCGCACGCCATGCTGGTCACCATCGAGCCGTTGGCCGACCTGTTGGGACGGGTCAACGAGGAAAGCGGCGGGCGCGGCATCACGGCGGTGCGCCGACTGTAAGCAGCGCGGCGGCGGCTATTTCGGCGGCGGCCCAGCACTGGCGCCGAGCTGCGCCTGGCACAAAGCCTCCGCTCTGCTCTTGAACAGCGTTGCGCGCTCCGCGTCGATAACACCGTCTTGATGCATTTTGTCGATACCCACCGAGCGCTCGGCCAAGCACATGGCCACGGGGTCGGCGGCGGCTATTACAGGTTCTTGCGGCAGCAGGTCATCGCGGTGAATCCAAGCCAAAGCCGCCGCGGCGCTCAAAAATATCAGGAATGCCCCAATACGCGCCACTGGCCGGTCGAGGACGCTTGTACCACGCATTGCAAACCCACACGAAGCTAGGGGGTGAAATTCCCGCGTCGGATCGCTAATATAGGGATTGTCGACCGCGCGCAACGGGTGTGCACGGAGCCTGGGGAGGCGTTTTCATGACCGAAATGATCGATCCGTTCGGACGGGCGGTCACCTATCTGCGGGTTTCGGTCACCGACCGCTGCGACTTCCGCTGTGTCTACTGTATGTCGGAAAATATGACCTTTCTGCCCAAGGCCGAGATCCTCAGTCTCGAGGAACTGGACCGGGTGTGCAGCGCTTTTGTCGGTCTCGGCGTCAAGAAACTGCGCCTGACGGGCGGCGAGCCGTTGGTCCGTCGCAACATCATGAGCCTGTTCCGTAACCTGTCGCGGCATCTGGAAAGCGGCGCCCTGAGCGAGCTGACCGTGACCACCAATGGCAGCCAGTTGAGCAAATACGCCCATGAGTTGGCCGATCTTGGTGTCAAACGGGTCAATGTCTCGCTGGATACCCTGGACCCACACAAGTTTGCCGCCATCACCCGCTGGGGCAAACTTGAGCGCGTCATGGCCGGACTTGCCGCCGCCAAGGCCGCCGGCCTGGGCGTCAAGATCAACACCGTGGCCCTGAAGGGCGTCAACGACGACGAATTCGATAAGCTGATCGCCTGGTGCGGCGACGAAGGCTTCGACCTGACCTTCATCGAGGTCATGCCCATGGGCGATATCGGCGGCGAGGACCGGGTCGATCAATACCTCCCCCTATCGGTTCTGCGCGGCCGCCTGCAGGAAAAATGGACCCTGGAGGAGATCGACTACAACACCGGTGGGCCGGCGCGGTATTCGCGGGTAAGCGAGACCGGCGGGCGTATCGGCTTCATCACGCCGCTGACCCACAATTTCTGCGAAAGCTGCAACCGGGTACGCCTGACCTGCACGGGCACCCTCTATATGTGCCTGGGCCAGGAAGACGCCGCCGATCTGCGCGCGCCGCTGCGGGCAAGCGATGATGACGGCGCGCTCGTGACCGCCATCCACGAGGCCATCACCCGCAAACCGCGCGGTCATGACTTCATCATCGACCGCGACCACAACCGGCCCGCGGTGTCCCGCCATATGAGTGTGACCGGCGGATAAACCCCTACCGCGCGTCCTGATAGAAGACGTCCGGGTCCCGGCCCAGCAGGCCCGATGGGCGAAACGCCAAGACCAGCGCTAGAACGCTGAAAACAGCGACCTCGCGGTAGGTGCCGCCCAAGTACCCTGACCAGAACGTCTCCAACAGCGCGATCAAGACGCCACCAAGTACGGCGCCACGGATTGAGCCGATGCCGCCGACGATCGCGGCCGTCAGCGCTTTGAAGCCGGTCAGGAAGCCCATGAAGAAATTGGCGACGCCGTAGTATTCGATAAGCACGAAGCCCGCGAAGCCCGCCAGCGCCCCACCCAGAACAAAGGTATGGGCCACGACCCGGTCCACATTGGCACCCATGAGCGCCGCCGAGAATTTATCGTCGGCGCAGGCCCGGTAGAGCAGACCGAAGCGGGTCCGTGTCAGCAACCAGCCAAGACCTAACAGAGACATCAGAGTAACGGCGATAATGGCAATCTGCTTCCAGTTGGCCACCACGTCGAAGCCGGCGGTCTCGGCCAAGGAGAAAGACAGAGTGAAATCCGGCCGCAGCCAGCGATCCCCTGCCCCCTGCAGAAGGCGCGTGCCTTCCTGGTAGATAATCGACAAGGCTATTGCCGCGATCAGCGGCGCATGACCGCGCGTGACGCGTAACCGGCGAAACACCAGCCGCTCGGTGGTCCACCCATGTACGGCGCCGGTTACAACACTAACACCCAGTATCAGGGTAAGGGTAACCGGCCAGCCGCCGACGCCATAGGTGGCGAGGAATAGGGACCACAACGCGGTCAGCATGGCGCCGACCATGAACAGCTCACCAAAGGCGAAATTGATCTTGCTGGTAATGCCGTAGACGAGGGTAAAACTTAGCGCCAGCAGAGCGTAGACACTGGCCAACGCCAGGGCGTTGATCAGCTGCTGTGCAAAGTAGAGCGTCTCCATTACAGCCTTATTTGATAAGCACCTGATGCGCGAAATCGCGGCCGTTGGAGATGGTGATCTGCTCGAAGCCCAGCATTTTCGCCAAATCGAAAAAAGTGAACTGATCCTGGACGCCCATCTCCTGGAATGCCGGCAACAAACGTGCGGCCGCGGTCATGTTGGCGAACTCCGCCCGGGCGCGATAAAGCGTATCGATCCGCCCATCGACGAGGGCAACGATAATAAGCTTCTCCGCATGGTCGCCCTTGGCAAAGATCACCGCCTGCGGCGGGTACGGATTGTTCATGTTCTGGTTCGTGATTCCGGTCACAAAACCGATGCGCAGGGCCCGATCCGCCTGAGGCAAGGTCCCAGCCCGCGCCTCATAGACCTCGACCTCCCCGTGCTCAGGATAATAGTAACCGGTGTGCCGATCCTCGGCCCATGCTGCGGTATTTGCCAAAAGAACCAGCAGTAAACCCACCGCCACAAGATACGTTTTCCTCATGAACCTCCCCTCAACCTCCGTCCGTGTTTCGAGGAAGACAATGCCCCGATCCTGAAACAGCTTCAAATCGAAACCGCTCCGGTCGAGGCTGACGTTGCCGGCGGACCGCTATATACTGGTCCCCGCACCGGCCGCGAGGCTGGCGATCGTATAGGGAACCCCAAGCATATGAGCGATCCAAGTTTCGCCTTTGTTGCCAGCGAGACCGAAGAGGCACAGGCAGCCGTGCAGCGCCTATCGGCGCGCTATGCCGGTGTCTCGCCGGAGACCGCGGATATCATCGTTGCCCTGGGCGGGGACGGCTTCGTGCTTGAAACCCTGCATGGCTATCTCGAGCGCGGCGTTCCGATCTACGGCATGAACTGCGGCACCGTGGGCTTTTTGATGAATCAATACGACGAGGAGGATTTGCCGCAACGCCTGGCCAAGGCTGAGGAGGTCGCCCTGCGCCCGTTACGCATGGATGCTCAGACCGCCGATGGCGAGACGGTTTGCGCCATGGCCATCAATGAAGTTTCGCTGCTGCGCGCCGCGCGCCAGGCGGCGAAGCTGAAGATCGGCATCGACGGGATTACCCGCATGCCGGAGCTGATCTGCGACGGTATTCTGGTCTCCACACCGGCCGGCAGCACGGCCTACAACCTCTCGGCGCATGGCCCAATCATTCCGATGGCCGCGCCACTTCTGGCGCTCACGCCCATTAGCGCCTTCCGGCCGCGCCGCTGGCGTGGCGCCCTGCTGCCGAACACCGCCGAGATCGTCTTCGACGTGCTGGAGCCCGACAAGCGCCCGGTCAGCGCCACGGCCGATTTCACCGAGGTACGGGATGTGATCCAGGTCCGGGTCCGCGAAGATGCTTCGGTATCCCTGCACCTGCTCTTCGACCCGGAGCACGACCTGGAGGAACGCATCATCAAGGAACAGTTCCAGCCCTAGGTTCAATCGACTTTCGCCCCACTCAAGTCATGCCGGACGTTAGAGCCTGCCCCCGACTCGATCGGGGGGTAAGCCCGAAAACCTATGGTTTTCGGTGTGCGAGCCTTATGACCCGGGATCCACCGAGTATTGCCGCCACCATGGATTCCGGATACCTCGGTTTATCGGCCAAAGCAAAGCTTTGGGGCAAACCGGGTTCCGGAATGACGCGGTAAGGATAGGAAATGCTCTTTTGCTAGGCCACCCCCGGATAGAGCGCCGCGAACGCGGCCTCCACGGCGCGGCGGGCGTGGCGTTCCCACTCGGCACGGCGTTGCCATTGATCGTCGATGGTCAGCACCGGATTGGCACGGTCCTCGTGCACCAGGCGATTGCGCAAGGTGCGCAACCAGCGCCAAGTTCCCGCATCTAGACCTTGCGGCACGTCGCTGTTGCGGGTGCCCGGGGCCCGTGCCTGACAATCGACGATGGCGGCGGCCAGGATGACGGCGGCACTCCACGCCCCGGCGCAGAAGACCGCCTGCAGGTCGAGCATCAGGGCGCAGGCTTGTTCACTGGGGGCCGGCGCGCCGGCGCGGGCAGCGGCCGCCTCACGCCCCTCGAACCACAGGCGGCGCTCGTCCCACACGGCTTCATCGGGCAGGTCGAGATGTTCCATAGCGAGCCCTACGCAACTACCAACATGTTGGCAACGATACGTCGACGTGCGCAAGCCACCCCCACCCCGGCCCTCCCCCATCAAGGGGGAGGGTGAAATGAGATGAATCCGCTAGTTCCCTCCCCCCTTGTGGGGGAGG
>JAJFGP010000067.1 GCA_021776055.1 Kiloniellaceae bacterium | reverse complement strand
ATTTGGGGACGGGCGACATCCAGTAACGTGCAGAAGGCCATGTGGGCGGTGGGCGAGTTAGGCTTGCCGCATCAGCGCATCGATGCCGGCGGCCCGCACGGTGGTCTGGATACGCCGGAATTCGCGGCCATGAACCCGAACCAGCGCATTCCGACCATCGACGACGATGGTCTGATCGTGTGGGAATCGAACGCCATCGTCAGCTACCTGTGCACCCGCTATGGCGCCGGCACGATGTACCCGGACGACTGGCCCCGCCGCGCCGCCGCCGTGCAATGGATGGACTGGATGCAGGCGACTTTCTATCGCGACTGGATCGATCTGTTCTGGGGCCTGGTGCGCACCCCACCGTCAAAGCGCGATACCGCCGCACTAGCGGCAATGGCGGTACGCTGCGGCGAGCGCCTGCACATCCTGGATGCGCAATTGGCCAAGCAGCCTTACGTCACCGGCGAGACCCTGACCATGGGCGACATCCCCATCGGCTCCACCCTCTACCGCTATTTCGACATGGAGATCGAGCGCCCCAACCTCCCCAACGTCGAAGCTTACTATGCCCGGCTGACCGAACGCCCGGCCTACCAGGCGCACGTGATGGTCTCGTACGAAAGCCTGCGCGCGACGGACGGGTGAGGGGCAACTGATCGTCTTAGAAATCTAGAAGCACCGGTACAAAATGGAAGCGTTGACCGAGACCTATGGGGGAGGGTTGTTTTGGAGTTTATTCGCAATCACTCTGATTGTTGTCGCCATTCTCGCGCGTCTCTTCATTTATTTTAGATCGTACACCCAACCATCCGAGATCGCTTTCGTCAGAGACGATTCTAAGGAAGAGCGTCTCGACGACATTCTAACCGGCACGAACGACCCCGATACCAGGCTATTCACGGATTGCGCCACGTTATGCGCGAATATCTATCGCCCCTCAAGAGAGTATGTCGACACCGACGATCTCGAAATGCTCGGAAGCCGGCGCCTCGCTGTCGATGGCTGGGCGGAGATGGACCTCGGCCAATTGTCTCCAGGCGGGGCCGCCGGACTGGCATACGAACTCTGGCGCAACGAGGAGCATCGTATCGTCGCTCTGGTTTTCCGGGGAACGGTTTTTAGCGCGAGTTCCTGGCTCGCCAATTTTCATTGGGTGTTTCGGTTTATACCCCTCGTGGTTGACCAGTATGACCAGATCAAGGGCATCGTGCCGGATATCGTCGCGTCGTTGTCCGAAGAAGCCTCTGACGGTTACATCTTTATTGCGACAGGGCATTCGCTGGGCGGCGGTCTGGCGCAACATTCCCTCTACTTGGATCCAAAGATAGAAACGGTATTCGCTTTTAACGCAGCGCCAACAACAAGCTGGTCGGATGTCAAAGGGTGGCGGCGCACGAATAACGTTTCTGGAAACAAGATATATCGTATCCACGAAAACGGAGAGGTCCTCGAGTTCTTCCGACTGCTCGTGAAGATTGGATACGTCTTTAATCCGACCCCAAACGTGGATCCCTATTTCGTGGAATATAGGCTCAATCTGAGGCGAGGAGGAATCGTTGAGCAGCACGGAATTGCGGCGCTCGCCTGCGCCCTTAGGACGATCCATAAGGAGGCGCGCCGCAGAGATTGACGCTACTGCCTCAACAGACCCCGTTGACATAGCTGAGATTTCTCGATAGTAAACCGTATGGTTGAATATCGAGATGCAAATTTGGATGCCGTCTTCTCCTCGCTCGGCGACCCGACCCGCAGAGGCATTCTCGCGCGGCTGTCGGAAGGGGCGCTGAGCATCTCCGAGTTAGCCGCCCCCTACGACATGACGCTGATGGCTGTCTCCAAGCACGTAAGCGTTCTGGAGGGGGCGGGGCTGGTGACCAAGGAAAAGAGGGGGCGGGCCGCTTACGTCCACCTCAAAGCCGAATCCTTACGCTCCGCGGCGACGTGGATAGCGCACTATCACAGATTCTGGGAAGACGGCCTCGATGCACTTGGAGATGTTCTGAACCGGATGCGGGAAGACGGATGAATTCAAAGCCACAGGTCGTTTGTGTCCGAAAGTCGTACCCGGTCCCTCGAGAGCGTGTGTATCGCGCCTGGATCAATCCGAAATACATCGCGCAATGGTTTGGGCCGAAGGGATTTCGCGCCGAGGTATTGGAACTTGATCTGCGTGTTGGCGGCACGTGGCGTTTTCAAATGATCGGCGCCGGCAACGCAAGCGTTTGCCACTTCGGCACCTATGTCGAGATCGATCCACCGAATAGACTCGTTTTCACCTGGGCGCCGGAGACGTGGCCGGACGGTTGGTTCGACGCCGACGTGGGGGAGACCCTTGTTACCGTCGAGTTCCGCGACCAACCCACGGGCACCGAAGTGGTCATAACACATGAGAATCTTGCCTCCGACGGTGCCCGGACCAGCCTAACCGGCGGTTGGTCGGGCGCGCTCGAAAGTCTGGATGAATTCATGTTGGGAGTTCGAAGTGACTAAGTCATCCTTTTCCGGAGGCTGCGCGTGCGGCGCGGTTCGATATGAATCGAGCGCCCAACCTAAATTCGAGTTGCACTGTTGCTGCCGGCAATGTCAGCGCGCCACCGGTGGTGGTCACGCTTCGTCGTTCGCTTTGTCGATTGATGCGGTAACGATTACTGGCGACATGAAATTTTTCGACCAGACGGCGGATAGCGGGAACACAGTAAGCCGCGGCTTCTGCCCCGACTGCGGCTCACCAATGATGAACATAAACTCCAGCTGTCCCGAGATGCGCTACATCCATGCGGCGACCTTGGACGATCCAAGCATTTTTAAGCCGACGATGGTCGTCTTTCACCGCACGGTGCAGCCCTGGGACCTTATCGATCCAGATATTCTTTGACGGGTATCGTTGCGGTTCTGCGGGATTGACGGTTGTGGACCTCACAGGCATGCTCTGCCGTCCCCACGCGTTACATCTGGAGCATTTGTCGCCTTGGCACGAAGCAAGGGGCCGCCTGGCGGCCGTGACCGAAAGCCCGATCCGGAAAAATCGAAGGTCGGGCGGGCGCCTGACACAGCCACCTGTCCGTCCTGCCAGATCGCGATACAACCGGATGCCCGCTTTTGCCATGGCTGTGGCGCCCCGGTGCACGGTCAGTCCGGCGGTAAACAACTAGACAAGAAGATGGTCGCTTTGCTTTTGGCGGCTGCGGCGAGTGTTGCCGCCGTGGCGGTCGTGGCGGTGGTCCTCCTCAACCCGTCCAAGGTCGCGGCGCCGCTGCCGTCTTCGCTCGATCGTTCAGCCGAGATGCTGCCGCCGTCTTCGTTCGACGGCTCACCCACTATGCCGGGACAAGCGGTCGATCTGGCCAGTATGACCCCGCGCGAGGCCGCCGACCGGCTGTTCAATCGGGTCATGATGGCCACCGAGCAAGGCAACACGGAGGAAGCGCTGCGGTTCGCGCCGATGGCGCTAATGGCATACGACCGCGTCGCTGAGTTGGACGCCGATGCGCATTACCATATAGGACGCATCTCCATAACGGCAGGCAATATGGAGAATGCCCGCAAACAGATCGGCATCCTCAAGCAAGTCGCCCCCGATCATCTTCTCGGACTTCTCCTCGAGCATACGGTCGCCGAGCAGTCAGGCGATCGAAACGCCGCGGCAAGCGCAAAAGCTGCCTTCGCCGCGGCCTACGACGCCGAGATGAAGACGGGAAAGCGCGAGTACCAAGACCACAAGGTATCGATCGAGAAATTTCATTCCGCGGCTGCTAACCCGGCAATCGATTCCGCGGCGCCCGTCTTGTCGGTGGACGCGGGACGGGGAGCAACCCTGTTCGCGAAAAACTGTGTTCGCTGCCATGGGCAGAACGCGGCAGGCACCGACAAAGGCCCGCCCCTGGTCCACAAGATATACGAGCCAAGCCATCATGCCGACGCCGCGATCTATCGGGCCGTCCAGCAAGGCGCACAAAGCCATCACTGGCCGTTCGGAAACATGCCTCCGATCGAGGGCATGTCAGATGAAGAGATCGGCCAGATCATCGCCTACATCCGCGCGCTGCAAGTGGCGGCCGGTATTCAATAGGCGGAGCTACCTGTCCCTTAGGCGCGCGTTCTCCGGGTCGTAAGGGCTTTCGGGGATGATGGTGATGGGCTTGCGCGTGCCCAGGATATCTATTTCCAGGGTCGTGCCCGGTTCGGCGTGGTCGGGGTGGACGAAGCCTAGGCCCAGGCTCTTGCCGACGCGCCAGCCGTAGCCGCCGGCTGTGGCGCGGCCGATTAGTTTGCCGTTGTGGAAGATGGGCTCGTTGCCGATGGCGTCGGCGTCGTCGATGTCACCGACCTCGAAGGTGACGAAGGCGTTTTGGAAACCGCGCTGTTGCCAGGCGACCAGGGCATCGCGGCCGATGAAGTCGCCTTTGTTCGGGTGCACGAAACGGTGCAAGCCGGATTCAAAGGCGGCATATTCGATGGAAAGCTCGGTACCCACCAGGCGGTAGGATTTCTCGACGCGCAAGGAATCCATGGCGCGAATGCCGAAGGGTTTGAGACCCAGGTCACGGCCGGCGTTCATCAGCGCGTCGAAGATGTGGTTTTGCATCTCCAAGGGGTGATGAATTTCCCAACCCAGTTCGCCGACAAAATTGAGGCGCATGAGGCGGCATGGCGCCAGCCCCACGTCGGTGAAGCGGCCGGTCAGCCAGGGGAAGGCTTCGTTCGACAGATCGGTATCGGTGACCCGGCTCATCAATTCGCGCGACTTCGGCCCGGCGACCACCAGTACGCCGTGCTGGGTGGTGATCTTATCCAGGCGTACGCTGCCGTCTTCCGGCGCTTGTTTGCACAGGTAGTCCCAGTCGAAACGCTCCATCGCCCCGGCTGAGACCAGATAGAAGCTCTCCGGCCCATCACGCATGATGGTGAACTCGGAGCGTACGCCGCCTTGCGCGTTGAGCGCATGGCACAGGCCGACGCGGCCCTCGCGCTTGGGGATGCGGTTGGCCACCAGACGGTCGAGATACGCCTCGGCGCCGGGGCCAGAGACCAGGAACTTGGAGAAGGCGCTCATGTCCTGCAGGCCCACGTTCTCATGGACGTTGCGGCATTCGGCGCCCACGGGCTCGAAATAGTTGGACCGGCGGAAGGACCACTCGTCGCGCGCCTCGACGCCCTCGGGGGCGAACCAGTTGGGCCGCTCCCAACCGAACTTTTGCCCGAAGACGGCGCCCAGGGCCTTCATCCGATCGTAGCATGGCGTTGTCTTTAGGGGGCGGGCGGCCGGCCGTTCCTCGTCATGGTAGTGGATGACGAAGACGCTGGCATAGGCTTCCTCGTTCTTCGTCCGCAGATAGGCCTTGCCGGCGTAGTCGCCGAAACGGCGCGGATCGACACCCAGCATGTCGATGGAGGGCTGGCCCTCGACGATCCATTCAGCCAACTGCCAGCCGGCGCCGCCGGCGGCGGTGACACCGAAGCTATGTCCCTCGTTGATCCAGAAATTGCGCACGCCCCAGGCCGGCCCGACTAACGGACTGCCATCCGGGGTGTAGGCGATGGGGCCGTTGATGACCTCCTTGACGCCGACCTCGCCGAAGATGGGGACGCGGTTGATGGCGGCCTCGATGTGCGTCTCGATGCGGTCGAGATCGCCGGGGAACAGGTCCTTCTCGAAGGTCGACGGCACGCCATCGACGAAGCAGGCGGGAGCGCCTGCCTCGTACGGGCCCAGGATAATGCCCTGGCGTTCCTCGCGCATGTAGTACGAGGCGTCCGACTCGCGCAGGATCGGCATTTCGCGCTCGCCATTCTTTCTGCGCTCGACCAGCAGGGGGTGCGGCTCGGTGATCAGGTATTGGTGCTCCACCGGAATCGAGGGGATGTCGAGACCGACCAGGCGCCCGGTCTCGCGGGCGTAGTTACCGGTGGCGCAGACCACGTGTTCGCAGACGATATCGCCTTTGGTGGTCTTGACCCGCCATTCGCCGCTGTCCGTCCGCTCGATGGCGGTGACCGGTGTGTGCTGATAGATCTCGGCACCCCTGTCGCGGGCGCCCTTGGCCATGGCCATGGTCACGTCCGCCGGCTGAATATAACCGTCGTCCGGATGCAGGATGCCACCCACCAGGCCCTCGATGTTGCAGTAGGGAACCAGGTCCTTGATCTCACTCGGCGTGAGAAACTCCACGTTGACGCCGATGGTGCGCGCGGTGCCGGCGTAGTGGTGGTACTCGTCCATGCGCGCGCGGTTGGTGGCCAGGCGCAGGTTGCCCACCTTGGCGAAGCCGACCGGTTGGCCGGTCTCCTCCTCCAGGGTGTCGTATAGGGCGACCGAATGCTTGTGAATCTGGCCGACGCTGTAGCTCATGTTGAACAGCGGCAGCAGGCCGGCGGCATGCCAGGTGGAGCCGGCGGTCAGCTCCGTCCGCTCGCAAAGGACCACATCGGTCCAACCCTTCTTGGCCAGGTGGTATAGCGTGCCGACCCCAACCACCCCGCCGCCGATGACCACTACCCGCGCTTGTGTCTTCATGACATGCCTCCCAAACCTTTGCGCGCACATTCACCCATAGGATAGCGCCCTTCCAGACCGATAGCGACACGGCCCGGCGCAATTCCGACACGCCGCTTTTTCACCGTTCCCGGTCGCGAAAACGACAGGGGGCGGTCGGCGCAATTGGGATAATTCGGCAGGCAATGACGGCCGGGGTGACGGACATGGGTGATACGGCAGACGACGTGGTTGCGGGCGAGAGCCCGGGCCGGGGCCGGCGGGCGCAAGGCGGGGCAGGAGCCCGGCGGGCGGCACGGCGCGATAGCGGTGCGAAGCAACTTCGCTATATCACGCGCAAGATACCGACCTACGAGATCATGGACGAAGAGGGCTTGGCGCTGATCGAAGCCAATGCCGATACAGTCCTGGCCGATATCGGCATCGAGTTCCGCGATGACGAGGAAGCCTTGAAACTCTGGCGAGATGCCGGTGCCGACGTGCAGGGCGAGCGCGTGCGCTTTCCCCGCGGGCTCTGCCGCGAGTTGCTCAAGACCGCCCCGGCCACCTTCACGCAGTATGCGCGTAACCCGGAGCGTACCGTCGAGATCGGCGGCAAGAATACAGTCTTTGCACCGGTTTACGGACCACCGTTCATCCGCGATCTGGAGAAAGGCCGGCGTTACGCCACCATCGAGGATTTCGTCAATCTGGTGAAGCTGGCCTATGCCATGCCATCCATCCATCACTCGGGTGGGACGGTCTGCGAACCGGTGGACGTGCCGGTCAACAAGCGCCATCTGGACATGGTCTACAGCCACATCCGCTATTCCGACAAGCCGTTCATGGGCTCGGTGACGGCGCCGGAACGGGCCGAGGATTCGGTGGCCATGGCCAAGTTGGTCTTCGGCGACCAATTCGTCGAGGACAACACGGTGATGATCAGCCTGATCAACGCCAACTCGCCGATGACCTACGACGCCACCATGCTAGGTGCCCTGAAGGTCTATGCCCGGCACAATCAGGCGGTGATCGTGACTCCGTTCATCCTGGCCGGGGCCATGTCATCGGTGACTCCTGCTGGCACCCTGACCCAAATCCTGGCCGAGGCCATGGCCGGCATGGCCTTTGCGCAACTGGTGCGGCCCGGGGCGCCCGTGGTCTTCGGCTCGTTCGCCAGTTCGATCTCCATGCAATCGGGGGCGCCCACCTTCGGCACGCCGGAGCCGGCGCTGGTGCTCTACGGTGCCGCCGCGCTGGCACGGCGATTGGGGGTGCCGTTTCGCTCCGGGGGCTCCCTGTGCGGGGGCAAAATCCCGGACGCGCAGTCGGCGTTCGAAAGCGCCCATACCCTGCTGCCGACGGTGCTGGCGGGCACCAATTTCGTGCTGCATGCGGCGGGTTGGCTGGAGGGCGGCCTAGTCTCGTCCTACGAGAAGTTCATCATGGATGCGGACCAACTCGGCATGATGCAGGTCTTGTGCGAGGGTTTCGATCTTTCGGAAAACGCCCAGGCGCTGGATGCCATGCGCGAGGTCGGGCCCGGCAGTCACTTCCTAGGCTGTGCCCACACTCAGGCCAACTTCGAGACAGCCTTTTATCGCTCGCCGATTGCCGACAACAACAGCTTCGAGCAGTGGGAGGCGGAAGGCGCCCAGGATACCACCCAACGGGCCAACGTCCGGTGCCACAAAATCCTGGCAGACTACCAGGCACCACCCCTGGACCCAGCCATCGACGAGGCGTTGCAGGATTTCATGCGAGAGAAAAAGGCGTCGATGCCCGACGCCTTTGCGTGAGCCGCCACCGCCCTGCCGAGACCTTACGCTGGACTACAATTTTTTACCGGAAAGGACGGTCGAGTTGGCTCGATAGCCGTCACTGGGCACTTCCCAGATGATGCTGTCTTTCCCGCCTGACAGGATGTTGTAGCAATCCCAGCCGGTGCCCTGCCACCAAGAGCAATACTGATCTTTCTCGGCGTCGACCTTCCACTTACCGATCGACGGCGGCGATCCCGCGGCGACGTAGGTGGTACCGCCATCGGGGGCGAAATACTGCTTGAACGCCGTTCCCTTCCAATCGCCATCCACCGTGTTACCGGACAGGGCTTGCTCGATCTCGGCGGCGCTCAGTTTGCGCTCCTCCGCGCCGGCGGGGCCGGCAAGGCCGAAGGCGATGGCGAAGACAGCGATGGACCTTAGGGCCTGCTTCATTGTTTCCTCCTTGGTTCGCAGAACACCAACAATCCAGGATTTGGTGCCGCGTGGCCGCTAACCTATGCGGTGGCAGGCACGGCGGCGGCGATTTCGGCCTTCTCGTCGGCTCGGGCGCGCGCCGCGGCGGCCGCGGTTGCGGCCAATTCACGCCGCCGGCGGATTTCATAGACGATGGCGGCGAGGATGGTCACGCTAATTAGGATCAGGCCCAAGGCATTGACCGCCGGGGTCACGCCGGTGCGGACCTTGGAGGCGATATAGACCGTCAATGTGGTGTCGATGCCGCGCACGAAAATGGTCGTGTTGTAGTTCTCGAACGATTGCAGAAAGGCGATCAGGCAGGCGGCCAGCATCGACGGCCGCAAATACGGCAACGTGACGCGGCGGAAGGTTTGCAGATGGGTCGCACCGAGATCGAGGGCCGCTTCCTCCAGCGTGCGGTCGAAACGCTGCATGCGCGCCATCACCATCAGCATGACATAGGCGGCGATGAACGAGCTTTGTGCCAGGACCATCAGCAGGTACCCACCGGTAATACCGTATGGGCGCCAAAAGATAAGAGTGGAGATGCCGATGATGACACCCGGTGTCAGCAAGGGCGAGACCATGACGCCATAGATAAATGGCTTGGCGCGAGTTTGCAGGTCGCTGAGGAATAAGGCCGCGGCAACGCCGATGGGGACCGCGACCAGGATCACGCCGAGGCCGACGGCGAAGCTGGTCCACAGCGCGTCCCACATCTGGTTGTCGGCAGCCAGGGCCGAGAACCATTTTAGGGTCGTTTCCTGCCACGGCGTTACGGTCGGGAAGCGGCTGGAGTTAAAAGTCGCCACGCCCATGACGATGAGCGGGAGGAACAGGTACAGAAAGAAGACGCCGAGATAGGCGCGCGTGAACACATCGGCAATGCGCTGGGCGCTCATTTCGCGATGTCTCCCAGGCCAACGCGGAACACGCGCATCATGGCGAAGATGAAGACGATGCACAGGATCAGCAGGATGAAGGCATACGCCGCACCCTGGTTCCAGTTGCCGCCCTCGAAGAACCAATTGTAGATGATCTCGGTAAACCAGCGGCTGCCGGGCGAGCCGAGCAGGGCCGGGACCGCGTAAGAGCCCGCGGCAAGCATGAAGGTCATGATGCAACCTGTTGCAATGCCTGGCTTTGCGTGCGGCGCTATGATCCGCCAATGGATGCGCCATACCGGCGCGCCCAGATCCCGCGCGGCCTCGATCTGATTGCGGTCGAGGGACTCCATGGCGTTGTAAAGCGGGAACACCATGAACAGAATATAGGCATAGACCATGCCTATAATCACACCACTATTACCCGACAAATAGCGTATCGGTTCGTCAATAAAGCCCAGTGCCATCAGGGCAATATTGAGCGGCCCGCTGTAGGCCAGAATGATCCACCAGGCGAAGGTGCGCAGGATCTCGTTGATCCAGAATGGGATGATCAGCAGCAGCACCAGCAAGGCGGCGCGCGGACCGGTCGCGACCTGCGCTAGGTGATAGGCGATGGGGTAGCAAACCAGAAACGTCAGGAAGGTCACCAGGGCGCTGGCCCAGATGGTTTTGACGAAGATGGTTCTGTGAATTTCGTTGCCTGCCAGGGTCGTGTAGTTGGCCCACGTGAGCACATCGTTTGGCCCGTCGCGCTGGGGCAGTGGCAGGTTGGGCCGCAGCGAATAGTCGATCATGGTGATCTGCGGCAAGACCACGAGGACCACCACCCACAGGACGGTCAGTCCGACAATTATCGAGGTCAGTGCCCAGCCGTAGCGCTGCAGCAGAACCGACATGGATTACGCTCCAAGCGTGGTCGCGGAGGGCGGTGGCCGGGACCGGGGCGGCTGCCCCGGTCCACAAACCGACGAAATCCCAACCGATTTATGCGGCCAGGAATTTTTCCGCGTACTCATTGCGCTTGGAGATGAACCAAGCGTCCTGGATTGGCCACGACCACAGCTTGTCCAACGCGTCGCCCGGATAGGCGGCGGCAAAGAACTTCTTGTTGAACTCGGGTAGAAGTGCGTCGGCACCTTTAACCGTTGAGTTGATCTTCGTCTCGCTGGCGTACATGGCGCCGACTTCCGGCGTGTAGTACCAGTTGATGAAGGCATTCGCCTCCTCGATGTTCTCGGCGCCCGAGAGCATGCCGAAACCTTCGATCCAGGCCAACGCGCCTTCCTTCGGCGCGACGTAGCGGATGGGCAAACCTTCGTCCCACAGGCGGGCGCCGGTGGAATCCCAAGTCTGGCCGATGACGACGCCGTTGGTGCGGAAAGCACCCTGAGCTTCGTTCTCATTGCTCCAGAACTGAGCGATCGACGGCTTGGCCTTCGTGGCGAACGCCAAGATGATGTCGTAGTTGGCGACCATCTTCTTCTCGTCGGCAAAGGCTTCCCGCATGGTGTGCGGCAGTTTGCCGGCGTCCTGCAGATAGAGGCCGATGCCCACCAGGCCGGAATGGCCGCGGCAGGTGACCTTGCCGGCATAATCCGGGTTCCACATGTCACCGTAGCTGGCGGTCCCGTAAGTCAGCGGGGCCTTCTCCATGTTGTAGGTGAGAGCCTCGGTGCCCCAGTCGGTCGGCGCCACATAGCGCTTACCACCGACCTTGCCGCCGCCCCCGTCCGAGCCGCTCAGGTTACCGCCGATGACGTTATCGAAGTTGACCTTCGAATCGTCGAGCGGCTGTAGCAGGCCTTCCTCAACGTACTGTGGGACACGGTCGATGGTCGGCATGATTAGGTCGAAACCTTTGCCCTGATTGGCCTTGACCGTGTTCATCTGCTCTTCGTTGCTGCCGAACTCGACGCGGGTTCCCTTGATGCCGGTCTTCTTCTCGAAGTCCGCCATCATCGTATCGGAGAAATAACCGGCCCAGGCGAAGACCTTGACCTCGCCAGACGACGAGAGGGCCTTGCTGTTGATAACGAAGGGGCCGGCAGCGGCGATGGCGCCGGTAGCGGCAGCGGTCTGCAACAACGTGCGGCGCGTAAAGGTGCGCGCGGCGCGCTGAGTCTTCAAACTTGATCGATCCATGGTTTTCTTGCTCATCCCTGTTGCTCCAAACGAATGCCGGTTGTCGTGCGGCAGGTTGTTGGTGAAGTCTTACATCCGTGCGACATGATATATGACAATTTTATGACAAGCTAGCCGGGGAAGCACGAATTAAGTTCGAATCTGAACGTGGCGACCCTCGTTCAGATTGCTGCACCGCAACAACGGCACGTCCGCGCCGAAAGATGGAATGGCTGGAACAGCGCTATTTTCAATTTCGACCGGACGGATTTTCGTACCTGAACATTGGGTCGTGCCCCATGGCGCCGGGCGGGCCGCGATGCGCTGGGCGCCACCGGCGCCGATCACGAGGATGTGATCGTTAGCCCATATTCCCGCGCCGCGTCCTCCAGCCATAGCCAGAGGTACTCCGCGAAGCTGCGCAAGACGTAAAGCTCGAAGGTCGGACCATCTTCGGCGATTAGGTGCAAAACGACGCCGGTCTTGGCCAGATGGCTTTGCGCGCAGCAGCCAGAGGGGAAGACGCGTGGATGCAAATCCAGCGGCATGCCCTTGCACAGCAGGTCGCGGGCCCGCGGGCCGCTGATGCGTATGCAGGTGCGGCTATCGCTTACATCGGTGACGGCGCCGCGCCGGTCCGTGAGGGCCGTGCGCAAGGTCACTGCCATATTTGGCCCACTCTCGGGCTCCGGGCCAGGGGTGACGATCCACCATTCGTCGGGGCCAAGCCAGAAGGCCAGGGCGGTGGCGGAGGCCGCCGTGGTATTCGGCTCAACCGGCAAGGCAAAGCCAAGCGCCGATTCGAGAGCCGCCATGGCCTCGCTGTCGTCGGGCTGGACGCGCAGATTGACGATGCCACGGAAGGGCTGCTCGCTCATGGCCACACCGGACTCGCCACGCACCGCTTGGGCACGGCCATCGAGGCCCAGGTGGGCGAGGGGGCTTTGTCTTAGGTAACGCTCAACCACGCAGCCGCTCTCCCTCCGGATCGAGGAACACCGGGTCGGTCATGGTGCAGGGCACGACGCGGCCATCGGCCAACGGCGCGAAGATCGTCTCGCCCTTGCGGGCCAGGCCGCCCTTGACCAGGGCCAAGGCGATGGAGCGGCCCAAGTTCGGGCTGCCGTAGCTGGACGTGACATAGCCGATCATCGGCATCGGCGGGTTCGGCAAGGCGCGTTCGACCAGTTGCGCGCCTTCGGGCAAGACCACCTGCGGGTCGTCCGTGAGTAGGCCGACCAATTGTTTACGGTCGGGCTTGAGCATATCGGGTCGGGCCAGGGAGCGGCGGCCGACAAAATCCTTTTTCTTGGAAACGACCCAGTCCATGCCCAAATCGACGGGCGTGACCGAGCCATCGGTTTCCTGGCCGACGATGATGTAGCCCTTTTCGGCGCGCAGCACGTGCATTGCCTCGGTGCCATAGGGGGTGATGTCGTATCTTTCCCCGGCGGTGAGCACCGCCTGCCACACAGCCATGCCATAGCTGGCCGGGACGTTGATCTCGTAACTCATCTCGCCGGTAAAGGAGATGCGGAAAACCCGCGCCGGCACACTGGCGACAGTGCCCTCGGTAAAGGCCATGTGCGGCAGCGCGTTGGGCGACAGCTCGATATCGTGGGTCATCTCGGATAGAAGGCGGCGGGCGTTCGGCCCGGCGAGAGAGATGGTGGCGAACTGCTCAGTCACGCTGGTGAGCTGGACGTCCAGGTCGGTCCACTCGGTCTGCAGGAACTCTTCCATGTGCTGCAGCACCGCGGCGGCGTTGCCGGTGGTCGTGGTCATCAGGAATTGGTACTCGCCCAAACGCGCGGTCACACCGTCGTCCATGACCATGCCGTTTTCGCCCAGCATCAGGCCATAGCGGCATTTGCCGATCTCCAGCTTGCTCCAGGCGTTGGTGTAGATCCGGTTCAGGAAGGTGGCCGCGTCTTTTCCCCGAATGTCGATCTTGCCCAGGGTCGAGGCATCGACGACGCCGAGCGAGGTGCGCACCGCCGCCACCTCACGGGCGACCGCCTTGTGCAGGTCCTCGCCGGCACGCGGGTAATACCAAGGGCGGCGCCACTGGCCCACATCCTCGAACAAAGCGCCTGCGCGCTCGTGCCAGCCGTGCATGGGTGTCTTGCGTATGGGATCGAGCAGATCGTCCACGTCGCGCCCGGCAAAGGCCCCGAATGTCACCGGTGTATACGGCGGGCGGAAGGTGGTTACCCCCACCTCGGCAATCGGCCGGTCTAGGGTGTCGGCGATGATGCCGATGGCATTAACGTTGCCGGTCTTGCCCTGATCGGTGCCCATGCCGGTAGTGGTGTAGCGTTTCACGTGCTCGATGGAGCGATAGCCTTCACGTATGGCCAGCTTCAAATCGGCGGCGGTCACATCGGACTGCAGGTCCACGAAATGCTTGCCGCCGCGCCCCAGTGGTGTCTCCGACGGCACCAGCCACGTCCAGCGCGCCGGCAGGAATGTCTCGTTGCTGGCTGCCGGTGTCTTCTTGCGCCGGCTTTTGCTAGAGAGCCCGGCGGCCTTGGCAGCCGTCTCACCGGTGGCAAACCCCTCGGTCAGGCAGGAGGCGAGGCCGAAGCTGCCGTTGCAGGCGCCGGCCACATGGGTTGCTTGCTCAGTCTGCATCGGTACGAAGGTCCCGCGTTCCTCGTCGAAGCGAATTTTGCCGCGCGCCTGACTGAGCAGATGCACCGCCGGGTTCCAGCCGCCGGACACCGCAAGCAGATCGCAATCGACCTCCTGCGCCTCGCCGGTTATGGCGCTGCCGTCATCGTTTAGGCGGGCGATGCGCACCTGGCGCACGCGCTTGTCGCCGGTGGTGCCGACAATGGCGTGACCGGCAAGGACGGGTAGGCCGGCGGACTCGGCGCGCTCGCTGTGCGGTCCTTCGGGATTGGGCCGGGTATCGACGATGGCGGCGATCTTCACGCCGGCGGCGGCCAGGTCGTTGGCGGTCGCATAGGCGCCATCGTTGTTGGCGAAGAGCACCGCCTTCTGGCCGGCCTTGACGGCATATCGGTTCAAATATGTCTGGCAGGCGCCGGCGAGCATGATTCCCGGCCGGTCGTTATCGCGAAAGACCAGCGGCCGTTCGATGGCGCCGGTTGCCAGCACTACCTGCTTGGCACGTACCTTCCACAGGCGGTGGCGTGGCAGGTGTGCTGGCGGATCGACTATGTGATCGGTCAGGCGCTCTAGCAGGCCGACGAAGTTGTGATCGAAATATCCGTATGCCGTGGTGCGGGTGAGGATGCGCACATCGGCGCTCTCCACCAGCTCGGCGCGCGCTGCCGCAACCCAGTCGAGGGCTGGCTTGCCGCCGATTTTCTCGCCGGCCAGGCCGAGCAGGGCCCCACCAACCTCCGCGTCCTGCTCGACAAGGATCACACGGGCGCCGGTGCGGGCGGCGGAAAGGGCGGCGGCCAGACCCGCCGGTCCGGCGCCGACCACCAGTACGTCGCAGTGGGCAAAGGTCTTATCGTTGTAATCCGGGTCGCGCCCCGTGGGCGCCGTGCCCAGGCCGGCGGCGTGGCGGATGATATATTCGTAGCGCATCCAGAACGCGGCTGGCCACATGAACGTCTTGTAGTAGAAGCCCGAGGGCATGAACCGCGACAGGCGATCGTTGATGGCGCTAATGTCGAAGTCGACGCTGGGCCAGCAGTTCTGCGAGCGCGCCTTTAGCCCCTCGATCAGTTCCACCTGGGTGGCGTGCATGTTCGGGTCGCTGCGCGCACCGGTGCCGAGCTGGACCAGGGCGTTCGGCTCCTCCGCGCCGGCGGAGAAGATGCCACGCGGACGGTGATACTTAAAGCTGCGTCCGACCAGGTGGATGCCGTTGGACAGCAGTGCCGATGCCAGGGTATCGCCCACATAGCCGCGCAAAGCGGTGCCGTTGAAGCGGAAGTTCAGCGGCGCGGTGCGGTCGATGCGGCCGCCATCGGGCAAGCGATATCTTTGCGACATGACCGCGTCAGACCTCACTCTTCGTGTCGAACTTGGGCGGTGGCGCGCCCGTTTCGTAGACGGCCAAGATGTCGTAGCTCACCGTATGCCGGGCGATGTTGAACCAGCGACGGCAGCCGTGCGCATGCATCCAGCGCTCGAAATAAACGCCCTTGGTGTTGGTCCGTGTGTACAGATAGTCGGCCCAGTCCGCGTCGCTCGTCTTTTCCGGGTCGGCCGGTCGGGCGATGTGCGCTTCGCCGCCGTAAGAGAACTCGCTCTCGGCACGCTCGCCGCAATAGGGGCAGGGGATCAGAAGCATGGATGCGCCTCCATCGTCAGTGGGCCACCCCGGCCGCGCCATGCTCATCGATGATGTAGCCGGTGCGGAATCGGTCTAGGGAGAAGGCGGCATTCAGGTCGTGCGGCCGGTCGTGCGCGATGGTCTGGGCGAAGACCCAACCGGAACCCGGTGTGGCCTTGAAGCCGCCGGTGCCCCAGCCGCAGTTGATAAACATCCCCTCCACCGGTGTCTTGCCAATGATCGGGCTGGCGTCCGGGCAGATATCCACGATGCCGCCCCATTGCCGCATCATGCGCAAGCGGCGGAAGGACGGGAACAACTCGCAAATCGCTCCCAAGGTATCTTCCGAAACCTGCATGCTGCCGCGCTGCCCATAGCCGACGTAACGATCGGCGCCGGCACCGATGACCAGTTCGCCCTTATCCGACTGGCTGATGTAGGCATGCACGGCGCCGGACATAATGACCGTGTCGAGGACCGGTTTGATCGGCTCCGAGACAAGGGCCTGTAGCGGCTGGCTGGTGACCGGCAGGCGGAAACCGGCCAGGTCGGCCATGACACCGGAGTGCCCGGCGACCACGATGCCGACCTTGTCGGCCTGGATGAAGCCCTTGGCCGTCTCGACGCCTTGGACGCGCCCGTTGTCGATACGGAAGCCGGTGACCGGGGATTCCTGAATGATGTCGACGCCCAGCGCATCGGCGGCGCGCGCGTATCCCCAGGCCACCGCATCGTGCCGGGCGGTGCCGCCGCGCCGCTGCAGCGCCCCGCCGAGCACCGGATAGCGCCCGCCGGCGCGCAGGTCCATGATCGGAACAAAGGCCTTTATTTGCGCCGGGGTCAGCAGTTCCGAATCGATGCCGCCAAGCCGGTTGGCATTGGATTGGCGCGACTGCGCCCGCAGATCGTGCTGGTTGTGGGCCAGGCTAAGGACGCCGCGCTGACTGAACATGACGTTGTAGTTCAGGTCTTGCGACAACCCTTCCCAAAGCTTCATCGAATGCTCGTAGAGCGCCGCGCTTTCGTCCCACAGGTAGTTGGAGCGTACGATGGTGGTGTTGCGGCCGGTGTTGCCGCCGCCCAGCCAGCCACGCTCGATCAGGGCGACGTTGCGCACACCCAACTCCTTGGCCAGATAGTAGGCGGTTGCCAGGCCGTGTCCGCCGCCACCGACGATGACCACGTCGTAGGCCGGCTTCGGCTCGGGGCTGCGCCAAGCCGCCGGCCAGTCCTCGTGATAGGCGAGGGCATTGCGGATCAGACTGAAGATCGAGTAACGCGCGCTCATGCTCTGGAAGCCCCCTGATCCGAGCCTATCTGGAATCCCCGACTTTGCAAATGGAGACTCGGCGAAAGCCCCTGGAAACCCTTGGGAAATCCGGGGCCTTATCGAGGCAGAAGGCGGCATGGACCGCCCCTCCGGCTCGCGGGTTCACGGCACCGATTTTTCTGTTCGCGACATGCGGGGACTTATGCCAAAGTCGGGCCGTAAAGAACGAAGGGTCAACAAGGGCCACGCATGCTAGGGAACACGCCGAGGGAGTTGCCGCTACGGATCGGGTTTATCCTGATTCCGAATTTCTCGATGAACGCCTTCACATCGGCGGTGGAGCCTCTGCGTCTGGCTAACCGGGCCAGTGGCCAAAGCTTGTACGAATGGCACCTGTTCTCCGTGAATGGACAGCCGGTGACCGCTTCCAACGGCATCGCCTTGCATCCCGAGGGCGACTTGGAGAAAGCCAACGATTTTCCCGTCGTCGTCGTTTGCAGCGGCGTCGATGTGCAGAAGTTCGTGCACAAGGCGGCGTTTTCCTGGCTGCGCCACATGACGCGCAAGGGCGCGGAAGTGGGGGCGCTGTGTACGGGCAGCCAGATCCTCGCCCGCGCTGGTTTGCTCGACGGGTATCGCTGTACCATCCATTGGGAAAATCTAGCCAGCTTCGCGGAAGACTTTCCCGAGATCGAGGTCACCTCGGAGCTGTTCGAGATCGACCGTAGTCGGTTCACCTGTGCGGGCGGCACGGCGGCCATCGACTTGATGCTCAACGTCATCGCCCGCCAGCATGGGCACGAATTGGCCGCCGCGGTCGCCGACCAGTGCATGCACGAACGAATTCGCGACCAGCACGACCATCAGCGCACGTCGCTGCCCGCGCGCCTCGGGGTCCGCCATCCCAAGCTGCTCTCCGTCATCGAGGTGATGGAGAAAAACTTGGAGGAACCGCTAAGCCGTATCGGACTGGCGCGGGATGCGGCCCTGTCCACGCGGCAGCTCGAACGCCTGTTCCGCAAGTACCTGAATCGCTCGCCGGCGCGTTATTATTTGGAGTTGCGCCTGAACAAGGCGCGCTTGCTGCTGGTGCAGACCAACATGTCGATCATCGACGTGGCGCTGGCTTGCGGCTTCGTGTCCGCCTCGCATTTCTCGAAGTGCTATCGCGACTACTTCGGCCGCACGCCACGCAAGGAACGCGGCCTGCCCGCCGAAATGGATGCGGCGCCAATCGCCTCCGCCAGCAGCTAGAGTCTGACTACGCCAAATGTGTGGCGAAGAGATTGAGCGTGCGCCGCTTGGCAACCTGCGCGGCATCGGCGTTGAATTGCCGACGCTGGTCGCAATTGAATCCGTGGTCAGCGCCCTCGTAGACATGCACACGCACGTCCGGGTGGGTGGCGCGAATCTGATCGATTTCGGCGGCCGGGATCGAAGCATCCAAAGTGCCGAAATGCAGGGTCAACGGGATGGTCGGTTTTTCGTTCAGGTGGGAGACGATGCCACCACCGTAATAGCCTGCGCCACAGGATATTTTGTCTCCTAGACGGCAGGCCGCGAGATAAACAATCTGGCCGCCCCAACAGTAGCCGACGATGCCCACTTTGCCTGCCTCCGCGGCCACATCGGCGGCGGCGGCCACGTCCAGCAATACCTGGTCCATAGCGCACTTGCCGCGAATCTCGCGGCCACTGGCGATGTCCTCGGGCGTATAGCCGAGTTGCACGTCCCGCTCGATCCGATCATAGATGGCCGGCGCAACCGCCAGATATCCGGTCTCGGCGAAGCGATCGCAGACGGAGCGAATGTGGCTATTGACGCCGAAGATCTCCTGCACCACCACCACGCCGCCCCGTGGCGTGGCGGACGGCCGCGCGATGTAGGCGCCCAGGGTGTGGGCGTCCGCCGCCTTTAGCTCGATGGTCTCGCCCATGGCATACGCGCTCCCCGCTGCTTACACCCGGTTGCGCCGCCGTCGCCGGCCGGACTCGCCCGATGCTACGCCGCCGCGCGGTGGCAGGGCAACGGCGGCGCTCAGGTGCGGGAAGGGGGCACTCTTGTGCGGGATGCCCATGGCGCCGACGAAATGTTCCTGGAAGCGTGGCTCCACCGCGGTCTCGATTTTCTCCACGCGGCGGACCACGGCTTCGATGTCATCACGCGCCTTCTGATTGAGCAGGGCGATGAGGGCCCCGGAGCCGGCGGCGTTGCCGGCCGAACTAACCTTCTGCAAATCGCAGTCCGGAATCATGCCCAGGACCATCGCGTGCTTCACATCGATATGGCTGCCAAAGGCGCCGGCCAGGACAATGCGGTCGAGCGTCTCAATGCCGAGGCGGTCCATGAGCAGGCGGGCCCCGGCATAGAGCGCCGCCTTGGCGAGTTGAATGGCGCGCACATCCGTCTGGGTGATGAAGATTTCCGGCGGACCATCGTGCAGGTGATAGGCGAAGGTCCGGCCATCCTCACGCACGCGCGGGCTGCGTGTCGCCATGGCGCCGTCGACGCTGCCATCCGCCTTGAGAATGCCGGCCAGGTACATTTCGGCGAGAGCCTCGACGATGCCCGAGCCGCAGATGCCGGTCACGCCTGTCTTCTGAGTCTCCGATGCGAAATTGGGGTCGTCCGACCATAGATCGGAGCCGATCACCTTGAAGCGCGGCTCCAGGGTGGCCGGGTCGATGCGCACGCGCTCGATAGCGCCGGGCGCGGCGCGCTGGCCGCTGGTGATCTGCGCCCCTTCGAACGCCGGGCCGGTGGGCGACGAACAGGCGAGCAAACGGTCCTTGTTGCCAAGTACGATCTCGGCGTTGGTGCCAACATCGACCACCAGCATGATCTCGCTCGAAAGATGTGGGTTTTCCGACAGGATGACGCCCGCGGTGTCGGCTCCTACGTGGCCGGCGATGCACGGCAGCACATAGGCGCGGGCGTTGCGGTTGATTTTGCTCAGACCCAACTCCGTCGCCCATAGGGTCATGGCGGAATTGGCGGCCAGGGCGAAGGGGGCGCCACCCAACTCGGTCGGGTCGATACCGAGCAACAGGTGGTGCATCACCGGGTTGCCGACAAAGACCGCGTTCAGGATGTCATCCGGGTCAATCCCGGCTTCCCCGGCGACCTCGGCGAACAAGGCATCGATGGCTCCACGCACGGCGACGGTCATTTCCTCATCGCCGCCCGGATGCATCATGACATAGGAAACCCGGCTCATCAGATCTTCGCCAAAGCGAATCTGCGGGTTCATGCGCCCGGCCGAAGCCAGAATCTCGCCGCTGGACAGGTTGCACAGATGCACGGCAATGGTGGTCGAGCCCACGTCGACCGCGACTCCATAGGCGCGGTCGTGAAAGCCGGGCCAGGCGGTGGTCAGCACCTGGCCGCGATGCACAGCGACGGTGATCTTCCAGTCGCCCTGGCGCAGCGCCTTTTGCAGTCCTTGAAGGACACGAAGGTCGCATTCAAGATCCTCGATCCCCCATTGCTCCTTGAGGGCTTCGAGCACCCGTTCCAGATCACCGGAGGGGCTGGCCATGTCCGGCTCGCGCACCTCCAGATAGTGCAGACGGATGGCCGGATCGATTTCGAAATCGCGTGCCTCGGCGCGTTTGCGCACGACCTGTTTATGAACCTGGCTCTCGGGCGGCACGTCGATGACGACGTCGCCCTGCAACAGCGCCTGGCAAGACAACCGGCGGCCAACCTGCATGCCCTTCTTCTTGGCATAGCGGGCCTCGATCGCGTTTCCGGGGGATAGGTTTTCCGGGCGGCTGTCGATGTCGTGTTTGGAGAAGGTGCCTGTGCTCTGGTCCACCTGGCAGCGGCCGCACAGGCCGCGGCCGCCACAGACCGAATCGATATCGACGCCTAAGCTGCGCGCCGCATCGAGGATGGGCGTGCCGGGTGCGAAGCGACCGCGGCGGCCTGACGGTGTGAAGACGACGCGCGGCTGCTCGGCCATGACGCTGGCGCTAGACCCGGCGGCGCCGGCGTTCGCGGCTGTTGCGGTCGGCATCGCTGCTCTGCGCCGCCGGATCGCGGTAGCGGCGCAGCCAGCGGGCGCAGTTGGGATCGACGCCCAGAAGCACGTCCGCTGCTTTAACGCCGGCCATTTCCTCGGGGTGCAAGGGATTCATGATCGCCGAGGTCATGCCGGCCCCGGCGGCCATGGCCAGGTACGTCGCATTCAATGCGTGCCGGTTCGGCAGACCAAAGCTGATGTTCGAAGCGCCGCAGGTGGTGTTGACGCCTAACTCCTCACGCAGCCGGCGGATCAGACGAAAGGCCGAGACGCCCGCTTGGCCCAAGGCACCGACCGGCATAACCAACGGATCGACCACCACATCGGCGGCCGGAATGCCGTAGTCGGCGGCATGCTGGACAATGCGCTTGGCTACCTCGAAGCGGACGTCCGGATCCTCGGAGATGCCGGTCTCGTCATTGGAGATGGCGACCACCGCGGCGTCGTATTTCTTGATTAGCGGTAGCACGACCTCCAAGCGCTCTTCCTCGCCCGTGACCGAGTTGACCAGGGCCTTGCCCTGGTACACCGACAGGCCGGCCTCCAGCGCCTCGACGATCGACGAGTCGATGGACAGAGGCACGTCCACCAGCGACTGCACCAGCTTGATGGATTCGGCTAGGATTGCCGGCTCATCCGCCAGCGGGATGCCGGCGTTGACGTCCAGCATGTGCGCTCCGGCTTCCACCTGAGCGATGGCATCCGCCTGCACCGAGCTATAGTCGCCGGCGGCCATCTCGGCGGCCAGGCGCTTGCGGCCGGTGGGATTGATCCGCTCGCCGATCACACAGAACGGACGGTCGAAGCCGATGACAACTTCGCGACTTCGGGAACTGACGACGGTGTGGGTCATACGTGAGTTCCCTTAGGCGGCGGATGTGCCCTTGACGCCGCGCTGGTTGTGCTTGCGTTGCATGAATTCCTTGGCCGTCTCGACCGCCACTGCCGCATCGCGGCAGTACGCGTCCGCCCCGATTGCCTCGGCAAAGGCCTCGTTCAACGGCGCGCCGCCGACTAGGACGACATAGTCGTCGCGGATGCCTTTCTCCTTCAGCGCCTCGATAACCACCTTCATGTACGGCATGGTCGTGGTTAGCAGCGCCGACATGCCGAGAATGTCGGGTTTATGTTCCTCGATTGCCGCCAGATAGTTTTCGACCGCATTGTTGATGCCGATGTTGATGACCTCGAAGCCGGCGCCTTCCATCATCATCGAGACCAAGTTCTTGCCGATATCGTGGATGTCGCCCTTGACCGTGCCGATCACCATTTTGCCGATGCTCGGGGCGCCGGTCTCGGCCAGCAGGGGGCGCAGGATGAACATGCCCGCCTTCATGGCGTTGGCCGCCAGAAGCACCTCGGGCACGAACAGAATGCCGTCACGGAAGTCGATGCCGACAATCCGCATCCCTTCGACCAGGGCCTTGGTCAGGACGTCATAGGGTGTCCAACCACGTTCAAGCAGGATATTGACGGATTCCTCAATCTCGTCCTTGAGGCCGTCATAAAGGTCGTCGTGCATCTGCTGCACAAGGTCGTCGTCGCCCAGCGACCGCAGGTCAAGATCGTCCGATTCCGACATCTTAACGTCCTCGTAAAAGCCTCCCTTCACGGGTGCCCCAGGGCACCTGTGCTGGATGTATTCTGGACCGCATGCCCTCCTAGGCGGCTACGTCAGTCGCGACTGAAGCTGTCTGAATCGCGACAAAGCGCGATAAAGCAATGGGTTGTGGTAAGACTCTGGTAACGATTCCAAGCCGCGTTGCGACCTTCGCAACCTTGCGTTAAGACATTGCCTGCGGGTGAGGGGGAGTGCGCCGAAGCGCTGGCCATTCCTGAGCGTCCTGGAGCACTGGCTTAGGAGATTTGAGGCTGGCTATGCCCGTGCAGGTAGCCATCGTCGGTGCCGGGCCGAGCGGTTTCTACGCCGCTGCCGCCCTGTTGCGGGCGGACGCGGCTTGCCACGTCGATTTCATCGAGGCACTGCCCACCCCATTTGGCCTGATCCGTGGCGGCGTGGCCCCCGACCATCAGAGCACCAAGGGCGTCTCTCGTGCTTTTGCGCGCACCGCCCAGGAGCCCCGCGTTGGCTACTATGGCAACGTGGTTCTCGGCCGCGATGTAAGTTTGGACGAGCTACGCGGTTTTTATGATGCGGTGGTGCTGGCAACGGGGGCGCCGCTCGACCGGCCTTTGGGCATACCCGGATCGGATGCAACCGGCGTTTACGGTGCGGCGGCTTTCGTCGGCTGGTACAACGGCCACCCGGATTTTTGCGATCTCAACCCGGACCTAAACACGTCCGCGGTCGCCGTGATCGGCAATGGCAACGTGGCCATCGACGTGGCGCGGGTTCTGGTCAAGACGCCGGCCGAGATGGCCGCTACCGACTTGGCGGACCATGCGGCCAAGGCAATCCACCAAGCCCCCATCGAGGACGTCTATCTTATCGGTCGACGCGGTCCAGCAGAGGCCAAGTTCACCAACAAGGAATTGACCGAGATGGGCGATCTGGCGGCCTGCGCGCCGATGGTCGACCCGGCCCAGATTCCGGCACAAGTCGACGATGAGATGTCGGACCGCGACCGCCGCCTACGGGAAAAGAACCTGGCGACCTTGCGTGGTTTTGCGGAGCGCCCGCCGGGCGAAAAGCCCAAGCGTGTGCATTTTCTATTCTGCGCCAAACCGGTGGAGGTGCTCGGTGACGGCCGGGTAAGCGGGCTGCGCCTGGAGCGGACGCGCGTGGACAGTGGGCGCGCCGTGGGTACGGGAGAGTTCTTCGAGATTCCGTGCGGCGCTGTCATATCGGCTATCGGCTATCGTATGCCGCCGTTGGCCGATGTTCCCGTGGACGAGGCCAAAGGCGTGGTGACCAATCGCGATGGCCGCGTGGCGCCGGGGCTTTATGCGGTCGGCTGGGCCAAGCGCGGCCCGGTGGGTGTCATCGGCACCAACAAGGCCGACGGCGATACGGCGGCCCGGCAGATTGGCGAGGACATCGCCGAAGGCGCCCGGCCCGGCAGTCCGGCCCTGGAGGCTCTTCTGGTGGAGCGTGGCGTGCGCCCGGTCTCATTTGCCGACTGGCAGCGGATCGAGGCGGCCGAAGGTGCCGCGGCCCCGGCCGGCGCGCCCCGGCGGAAACTGATCCGGATCAAAGATATGCTGGCTGTTTTGGAGGATTCTGAGGTCAAAGTCACCGAATCGTGACGCGACGTGACGCGCCCTGGCCCGGAAAACCTGGAACGCTCCAATGAGCACAAGAACCCGCGGGCATGCGACGAGTTGGGATGGTCTGCCGGTTGGCACTTTCTAGGACCGTCAGGTTGGCCTATACCTGCGCGGGACAAGACCCTGGTTCGGCCAGCCGAAGGAGAGTTCGTTGATGGAAGGTTCTGCGGCGCTTGAGGGCGCCTCGCCGCAGCGCAAACAGCTAGAATCGGCTGTTGTTCGCTTCGCCGGTGATTCCGGCGATGGCATGCAGTTGACCGGTGGCCGCTTTACGCTGGCGACCGCCCTGGCCGGCAATAATCTGGCGACGTTTCCTGACTTCCCGGCGGAAATCCGCGCGCCGGCCGGCACGACTTACGGCGTTTCCGCCTTTCAGATCAATTTCGGCGCCCACGAGATCAAGACCGCCGGCGATACCGTCGATGTGCTGATCGCCATGAACCCGGCGGCGCTCAAGGTGAATCTCAGTGACATGCGCGCGAATGGCCTGTTGCTGGTGGATAGCGGTGCCTTTGGCGAGAAGAACCTGCGCAAGGCGGGCTACGACCACGATCCCTTGGAGGACGACAGCCTAAAGGGCTTCCGGGTCATGAAGATCGACATGTCGCAGCTGACGCAGGATGCGTTGAAGGATACCGGCCTATCGAAGAAGGACAGCCTGCGCTGCAAGAACATGTGGGCGCTCGGCCTGGTCTACTGGATCTTTGACCGCGACCGGCAGAGCACGGTGGATTGGCTGAACAGCAAGTTCGCCAAGACCCCGGATCTCGCCGCCGGTACGCTGGCCGCGTTGAATGCCGGGCACGCCTTCGGTGAAACGGCCGAGATTTCTTCCGATATCGGTGCCTTCACGGTACCGCCGGCGGCCATCGGGGCCGGCGTCTACCACAACGTAACCGGGACCGAGGCGATAGCCTGGGGGCTGGCCGCGGGGGCCATGCTGGCTGAGCTGAAGATGGTCTTTTGCTCCTATCCCATCACGCCGGCCTCGGGAATTCTGCATGTGCTGGCCCGGCTCAAGGAATACGGGGTTGTCACCTTCCAGGCGGAGGACGAGATCGCCGCTGTCTGCGCCGCCATCGGGGCGTCCTACGCCGGATCGCTCGGGGTGACGTCCAGTTCCGGACCGGGCATTGCCCTGAAGGCCGAGGGGATTGGCTTGGCGGCGGCGACCGAGTTGCCGTTGGTGGTCATCAATTCACAACGCGCCGGCCCGTCGACCGGCATGCCCACCAAGACCGAACAATCCGATTTGTATCAGGCGGTCTTCGGGCGGAACGCCGATTGCCCGTTGGTGGTCTTGGCCGCCTCTTCGCCGGCGGATTGCTTCGAGACGGCCATCGAGGCGGTGCGCCTGGCGACCAAGTACATGACCCCGGTAATGTTGCTCAGCGACGGCTATATTGCCAACGCGTCGGAGCCGTGGGCGTTACCAGATACAGATGCGTTCGCGCGTTTCCCAGTACAATTCCGCAAAGACCCGGAGGGCTATCACCCCTTCCTACGTGATCCGGAGACTTTGGCGCGGCCCTGGGCGGTCCCTGGCACACCGGGACTGGAGCACCGCCTGGGCGGCCTGGAACGGGACTACGACACCGGCAACGTTTCGTATGACCCGGCCAATCACCAACGCATGACCGATGCCCGAGCCGACAAAATTGCTGGCATGGCGCGCGAAATCCCCGCGCAGCCCGTGGAACTTGGCAACGACCATGGTCCTATTGCCGTGGTCGGTTGGGGCTCAACGTACGGCCCGATCAATCTCGCCGTCGAACATCTGCGGGACCAGGGCATCGATGCGGCACATATCCACCTGCGGCACATCTGGCCGCTGCCGGCGAATCTGGGCGATCTACTGCGCCGTTACGAGCGTGTTCTGGTGCCGGAGTTGAACAAGGGGCAGTTGATTACCCTGTTGCGCAGCGAGTATCTGCTGCCCGCCAAAGGTTTAAACAAAGTCACGGGCAAACCCTTTGCCATCGTCGAAGTGGAAGACGCCGTCCGCGCCTGGTTGGAGGCCTAACATGAACGTTGTCGCCCCCGTCGAGAAACGATTGCCGAAGGAATATGCCTCGGACCAAGAGGTGCGCTGGTGCCCTGGCTGTGGCGATTACGCCATCCTGAAGGCCGTGCAGCGGACCTTGTCCGACGTCGGCGCCCGACCGGAGCAGACCGTCTTTGTCTCCGGCATCGGCTGCGCGGCGCGCTTTCCGTACTATCTGTCGACGTATGGCTTCCATACCATCCACGGCCGCGCCCCGGCGATCGCCACGGGTATCAAGCTGGCTAATCCGGAACTAGACGTCTGGATTGCGACCGGCGACGGCGACTCGCTGTCAATCGGCGGCAATCATCTTTTGCACATCCTGCGTCGTAACGTCGACGTGCAAATTCTTCTTTTCAATAATGAAATATACGGCCTGACCAAGGGTCAGTACTCGCCCACATCGCGGGCCGGCACGCGCACACCGTCCACACCGGAAGGCTCGATCGAGGCGCCGGTTTCCGCCGCCGTCTTTGCCCTTGGCACCAGCGCCCGGTTCGTCGCCCGCGCCGTGGATACCCAGCAGAAGCACCTGCCGGGCGTCTTAGCACGGGCGTACGCGCACAAGGGAGCGTCCCTGGTCGAGATTCTGCAGAACTGCATTGTCTACAACGACGGCGTCTTTGCAGAATTCACCGAGCGCGACGTTGCCGCGGATCGGCAGATTCATGTGGAACACGGCAAGCCAATGCGCTTTGGCGCCGACGGCGAAAAAGGTTTGCGTATCCGCGCCGGCACTCTCGAGCTTGAGGTGGTGCGGATTGGTGAGGACGGGGTGACAGAGGCCGATCTACTGATGCACGACGAATCCAATCGGACACTGGCCGGCCTGCTCGCCCGAATGACGCCGCCCACGATGCCGGTTGCCCTGGGTGTCATCTATTGCGATCCGGCACCCAGCTACGAGCGGCAGGTCGGAGACCAAGTTGCGAAGGCCACGGGGACGGGCAAGACCCCCGATCTGAACGCCCTGCTACGCAGTGGCTATACCTGGACCGTGGGCGCACCCCGGCGAGACTCGGACACGTCTACAAAGGCTTAGGCGTAGCGAGCCCCAACAGTCCGTCGGTGTTGGCCAGAGCGCGGCTGAACCAGCCTTCGGCGATTAACCCATGCACGGCGGTTATGTCCGGAGCCATCGCCCGGTCGTGATCGAGGAACGCCGCGCGGCCGCGGATCGCGGCGAGGGCCTTTTGCAAGGGTGGGCTGGTGGTAAGCGGTTGGCGCAGGTCGATACCCTGCGCGGCGGCAAGCAACTCGATGGCGACGATGTTGCTGCTGTTGAAGGCCATCTCGCCCAAGCGCCGCGCGCCATTCGTGGCCATGGAGACGTGATCCTCCTGGTTCGCCGAAGTGGGCAGGCTATCGACGCTGGCGGGATGCGCTAGGGCCTTGTTGTCGCTGGCCAGGGCGGCGGCGGTGACATGTGCGATCATGAAGCCGGAATTGAGGCCGGGCTCCGCCACTAGGAAGGCGGGGAGGGCGCTCATGTGCGCATCGGTGAGCAGGGCGATGCGCCGCTCCGACAAGGCGCCGATCTCGGCGATGGCGATAGCGATCATATCCGCCGCCATGGCCACGGGCTCGGCATGGAAGTTGCCGCCGGAGAGGATCTCGCCCGTGTCGGCAAAGACCAGTGGGTTGTCGGAGACGGCGTTCGCCTCCCGCTCCAGCATGGCGGCGGCGGATCCCATCACGTCAAGTGCCGCGCCCATGACCTGTGGCTGGCAGCGCAGGGAGTAGGGGTCCTGCACCCGATCGCAATCCAGGTGCGAGGTGCGAATGCCGCTGCCGGCAAGCAGGCCGCCAAGCAACCGGGCAACGGCGATCTGCCCCGGCTGGCCACGCACCTCGTGGATGCGTGGGTCGAAAGGGGTGTCGCTGCCCAGCGCCGCGTCCACGCTCATCGCGCCAGCGGTTAGCGCGGCAGTAAACACGTCGATGGCCGCGAACAGGCCGTCCAGGGCCAGCGCCGTCGACACCTGGGTGCCGTTCAGCAGTGCCAGGCCTTCCTTGGCGCCCAACTCAATCGGACGCATTTTTAGGCGCTTCAAGGCCGTCGCGGCGGGCATGCGCTTACCGGCCAAGTCGACCTCGCCCTCTCCGAGAAGCACCCCGGACAAATGCGCCAGCGGCGCCAGGTCGCCCGAGGCGCCGACCGACCCCTTTGCCGGAATGACCGGCATTGCGTCGCCGTTCACCAGTGCCAGCAAAGTCTCGATGACCTCAAGGCGAATGCCCGAGTAGCCGCGCGCCAGAGCATTGATCTTGAGGATCAGGATTAGGCGCACGACCCGCTCGCTCAGCGGCGCGCCGACGCCGGCACTGTGGGAAAGCACCAGACGGCGCTGCAATTCGCCCAGCTGATCGGCATCGATGGTGTTGCGCGCCAAGCTGCCGAAGCCGGTGTTGACGCCGTAAACCCGTTTGCCGTCCCGCAGGACAGCGGCCACGGTTTCCGCCGATGCCTCGATGGCCCCGATGTAGGCCGGATCGAGAGTGATCGGGCGCGACTGGGCCCACAGGGCGCGCAGGTCGGCCAGCGTTAGGGCGCCGGGGGAAAGTTGGAACGGTTCGGGTCGGGCCATGGCGGCGAGTCCTGGCTTGTCTATACAAGTGAACGCAACTGTCTATCACCGTTCACGGCCCGCGGAAAAGGCCTCGCGGATTCCGCCTCGCCACGATCGACCAAGTTGCACGGCCAATTGATCCGGATCAATGCGGCTGGCCCGGAAGTCCGTTAACCATAATTCTGCGGCAGTCTAACGTCTGCCGGGAAGGAGAGACCGCCATGTATGCACTCAAGGCATCAACAGACGAACCGGGGGCGCGGTTCGCCCGCACATCACACGCGCCGGAAGCTTTTCGGCACCCCATTGCCGTCATCGAATCCGATCACGCTCAGCAGTTGGCCCTGTGCGACGTGCTCGACCGTCTACTCCACAATCCTCGCCACGGCGCCACCGCCGAAGAGTTGGAGGCGGCGCGCGACTACCTTCGCCAAGACTTGCCCCTGCATATCGCCGACGAGGAGGAAGACCTGTTCCCGCTCATGCGGCGCCGTGCCGCAGCCGGCGATGACATCGAGCAAATGTTCCAGCTGTTGCTTCAGGAGCACAAGACAGATCGGCGCCTGAACGACGACCTATGCAGCGATGTCGAACGCTTGGTCGGCGGTCAAGCCTTTGCCGATCCGGCGCGCTTTCTGATGAGCGCCTTTACCTTTGCCGAGACGCAGCGTCGTCACCTGGCCTGGGAAAACACCGTTGTGTTGATGCGCGCGCGCAAGTGCCTGACCGACACCGACCGGGTCGAGTTGGGCCGGCGCATGGCCGAACGGCGGGGCATCGCAGTACCCGACTGATCCGCCGCGAGACTCCCAGACGGCTGGATCGGACATCACGCGCTGTCAAGCTTGCGTGATCAGTGACGCGCGTCACAGCCACCAGCGATCTACACATCCAACATCTTAGAGGTAAGCGAAACCGTCGGCCGAGGCCATCTGGCCGAAAGCGAAAGGAGCAAGCCATGTTCGCGAACCTCACCGCCAACGAGACGCCGAGATCGGCTTTCTTGAGAGTGTTCGGTGCCGTGGCGATCGCCCTGGCCTTGTTGCTCAACATGGCTTCCGGGGCGCACGCACAATCGTCCGCGCCATGCACGACGCGCACCCGTATGGTCGAGCAACTGGGCGGCCGATATGCCGAAACACCGATTGCCATGGGTCTAGCCACCAACGGCGGCCTGGTCGAGCTTTTCACCAGCAACGACGGCGCCACATGGACCGTCATCGTGACCGTCCCTGGGGGACAAAGCTGCATCGTCGCGGCTGGCGAATCGTGGCAAGATCGTCGGCAGATCGCGCAAGGGCCGGAGGTCTGAACACTCTGGGCGATCTGGTTGCACCTATTGGCCACGCGGCGGGTCGCATTCCTGGAAAACTTCTGCGCATATTGCCGCCGTCTGCGGCAAACGCCGCGCCGATATTGTGGAGGATGCAGCATGATCGCGGTGATCTTCGAGGTCGAAATCGATCCCAAGTCGGGACAACGTTATTTCGATTTGGCAGCGGGCTTGCGCGATGAGCTGCAGGGGATCGACGGCTTCCTCTCGGTCGAGCGGTTTCAGAGCATGACCACGGCAAACCGATACGTCTCGCTGTCGTTCTGGCGCGACCGCGCCGCCGTTGAGGCGTGGTACCAGCGGCCGCCCCATCGCGCCGCCCAGGAGGAGGGGCGGGCAAGCGTCTTCAGCGACTACCGCATCCGTGTTGCCGAGGTCTTCCGCGACTACGACATGGCCGCCGCCCGGCCGCCGGTGTAGTTGCCTGCTATATGACGACTTCCAACTATGGTTTGATCGATGCAGCATTGCAGGCGCACGGCCTGATCGCTCGCGGTGGGTTTTATCCCGAACAGGCGGATGCTGTGCCGGCGCTCACCGATGGTCGGGCTGTGCGAAGCCTGGTGCTTGTTGGCAACGTCGGGCCGGAGATGTGGCGGGCCTTCAGCGCCTCGCCAGAATTTGCCACGGGTTCGGACTCGCTCGACCGATGGACGGCGCGAATTCTCGGTGCGGTCGCGGCGGAGATGGGAGGCGAGGCGTTGTTTCCCTTCGGTGGCCCGCCGTACCGGCCGTTCGTTGCCTGGGCCAAGCGGGCCGAGCCGGTCGCCGAGTCGCCTCTTGGCATCCTCATTCACCCGGACTATGGCTTATGGCATGCCTATCGCGGGGCCCTGGTTTTCGCCGAGACCATTGACGTGCCGGCACGGATTGAGCGGCCGCGCCCCTGCGATACCTGCGCAGAGAAACCTTGCCTAAGCACCTGCCCGGTCAATGCATTTACGAATCCCGGCTATGATGTTCCGGCCTGTGCGGGGCATATTGCGACGCCGGCGGGAGGCGATTGCCTGACGTTAGGCTGCCGGGCGCGGCGGGCCTGTCCCATCGGGCCGGAATTCTTGTATGCTCCGGCGCAAGCCGAGCACCACATGCACGCCTTTCTGCGTGCTAATCCGCCACCGGAACGGAGAGAATGAAGAAAAAGGTCCTCCTGATCGACCATCCGGTCAGCAAACGCGACGACCGTGCCTCGGTGCGCCTGATGGAGATGGGCTATGCCGTGGAGTGGTGCTGTCCGGGCAAGGGTGAAGTACTACCGGACCCGACGGCCGACCACATCGCCGTGGTGGTCTATGGCGGTGCGGAAAGCGTCAACGACGGTGCGAACCACGGACACGTTCTGGCTGAAATAGACTGGATCGAGGGCTGGCTGGAGACAGGCAAACCGTTCCTCGGTTTTTGCCTGGGCGCCCAGCTATTGGCGCGAGCGCTTGGCGCGCCGGTCGCGCGGCACCCCGAAGGGCTGCACGAGATTGGCTATGTGCCGGTGCAAGCGACCCCCGCCGCCGATGGTCTGGCCGCCGGGCTATCGCACGTCTATCACTGGCACAACGAAGGCTTCGAGGTGCCCGATGGAGCCGAGTTGCTTTTCGAGGGGCCGGTGTTTCGGAACCAGGCCTTCCGATACGGCAGCAGTACCTACGGCCTACAGTTTCATCCCGAGGTCACCGTGGCGGGTATGACCCGGTGGATGCAGACGGCCGCGCATATGTTAGAGGAACCCAATGCGCACTCGCGCGAACGCCAGCTCGCCGACGCCGAAAAATACGACGTGCCGCTATCCGATTGGCTCGATCGTTTTCTCGATCGTTGGATGAAAAATGTGGGTTAAGTGACCAGGTCTTGTACTCATTAAGGCGTCATCTCGGATCCATGGTCCAGCAGCGAGCCTACCGTCCGGGATGACGAGGGGCCAAATTATGAGTCCACAATCTAAAGTATCAGCTCCACGGGAAGGGGCTGTTGCTCGTTGGGTGTAGGCGGCCTTCGGCGTAGCGGGCGAAGCGGAACGGTTCGAGCAGGGCGCTTTTGCCGCCCAGCAATTCTTCGGCGACCAGCTTGCCGACACCGATCATCTTGTAGCCGTGGTTCGAATCCGCGATCACCGTCACGTTGTCGCGAAAGCGGTCGAAGACGGGGAATGAATCCGGCGTAAAGCAGCCCAGACCACCCGACGGCTCCTTCTTGTAGTGCTTGATCTGGCCCTCGAAGCGCTTCTGGCAGAAGGCCAGGGCCGAGCACCACATGTGGGCGAAGTTATCGTCGACGATGAATTCGGGCGAGTCCGGGCCGTAAGGGTCGATGGCTACCTGATCGACCGGGGTCTCCACCTTGATCGGCATGGCACCGCCCTGAATGCCGCCGAAATTGAAGTCCGGCTTGTAGTAAATTCCCCACATCTCCTCGGTGATCAGCGAATCGTCCACGTCGGAGTGCAACGGCGCGTCCGTATCCACGTGGATGACCGGCGGCATCTGGCCGTCGTTGGTCTTCTGTAGGTTCGGATCGACACCCAACGTGCCTTCCTCCAGCGCCCAATAGCGCCACATGGGAATATCGTCGTGCAGGCGCCCCTGCGAGTCCTTGATGGAGACGGTTTTGGGCAGATCCAGCTTGGTCCACAGCGTATTCACCCAAGGGCCCACGGCGATCACCACTTGCTCACAGGCGATGGTGCCACGCGTGGTCTCCACCGCGGCTACGGCGGCGGAGCCGTGATCGGCGCGGAAGCCGGTGACTTCGACGCCGGTGAGGATGCGCACGCCCAAATCCTCGGCTTTCTTGGCCAGGCCGTACATGGACGCGGTGTTGTTGGCATAGCCGCCTTTTTTCTCGTGCAGAACCGAGGTAATGCCCTTGGCCTGCCAGTCGTCGAAGATGCCCTTCATGTAGGTCATCGACTCTGCGGCCCCGTCGACGAAGACGGACTCGTAGCCGATATCCTGCTGCTGAGCGTGAATCGAGGCCACGTCTTCGCGCATGGTCTCGGATGATATCTGCATGTAGCCGACCGGGTGATAGCTGAAGGCTTTCGGGTCGCTTTCCCAGACCTCGACACATTGGGCCATCAGCTCGCGCATGGCCGGCTGGAAGTAGTTGTTGCGAACCACGCCGCAGGCGATGCCGCTAGCGCCTGCGGCGATGCCGGCCTTGTCGATGATCAAAATGTCGGTGCCGTCGCCTCGGCCGCTGGCGCGCAACCGTTCCGCCAGGTGCCAGGCGGTGGACAGGCCGTGGATGCCGGCACCGATGATGACGTACTTGGCTTGTGTAGGCATAGCCATGGCGCGTATCTCCCCGCGATCCCGGTGACAATCGCCGCACGATAGGCGGGCGCCACGCGCCACCATAGCGCGCAACCGACCGCCGCTGGCGGCAATCCGACTGAATGCGTGATGTGGTGGTATTGCCGCTTGCTGGCTCGCGGCGGTCCGCCTTATGGTTTTGCCATGTCTGAAACCTTCGATGCCATCGTCATCGGGGCCGGCGTGGTCGGCGCCTCGACGGCCTTTCATTTGGCCAAGCTGGGCGGCCTCAAGGTGTGTGTGGTCGACCGCGGCCAGGTGTGCACCGGCGGCACGGCGAAATCCTGTGCCATCGTGCGCACGCACTATTCGGTGCCAAGCAACACGGCGCTGACCGTGCGCAGCCTGGCGATGTTCGATGCCTTCCCGGATTGGCTGGACGATGCCGAAGCGGATGCGGGCTTTGTCCGGTCCGGATATTTGATCTTGGCGCCCGAGGGCGATTTCGCCGATCGTATGCGCGCCAATCTGGCCCTACAAACGGGTGCCGGAGCGGAGACATTCGTTGTCTCGCCAGCGGAGGCGCTGGCACGCCACCCGTTGCTCAATCTCAATGATGTCGCGGTCATCGCCTACGAGCCCAAGTCCGGCTACGCCGATCCGTATCTGACGACGAGCAGCTTCCTGAGGGCCGCCCGCGCCAAGGGGGTCGTGGTCAAAACGAACTGTCCGGTGCAGTCCCTGATCACGGCTGGCGGACGGGTCACGGGTGTACGCACGGCGGACGGAGATTTGCAGGCGCCTATGGTCGTGTCGGCGGTGGGGCCGTGGACGCGGGCGCTGACCGACGGCATTGGTCTCGACATACCGTTGGAGGTCTCACGGCATACGGTGCTGACGTTCAAATCCACCGAGCCGTATGGACGGGAGCTACCTGTCATCAAGGACCTGACCACCGCCAACAAGATGTATTTCCGGCCGGCCAGCGGTGGTGTCGTTCTGGTCGGAACCGGCGACCACGGCGATCCAGTCAGCGATGCGGATGCCATGGACGAAAATGTCAGTGACGATTTCGTGCTGCTGCAGGGCGGCCAGATCGGCCACCGCATGGCGCCCTTTGCCGCTGCGGACCTAACGGCGAGCTGGGTCGGTGCCTATGACATCACGCCCGATTGGAACCCGGTGCTCGGGCCGGTGCCGGAGGTAGCGGGGCTGCATCTCGCCTTCGGATTCTCCGGCCACGGCTTCAAGCTGGCCCCGGCGGTGGGCCTGGTTCTGGCGCAAACGGCGCTGGGACATACCGCCGATGTGGATATAACTCCGTACTGTCTTGGCCGCTTCGCCGAGGGCAAGCTGCTCGTCGGTGCTTACGGCGTCGGCTCGATTTCGTAGGCCAGGGAATTGGACGGGCGAATGAAGCGGCCCAATCAAGAGGAGGTGCTCGCGTGAATCAACCAGCGCCAATCTATATGTTCGAGGCTTCAGAAAAACCGTCTCTCGATCTATTCGACGTACCGCTTATTGAGGCCACCGATGGCTCCGTCACCGGCTACGGTTGTCTGGTCGACGATCCGGACGGATTCGAAATTGAAATCGTGCGGTGGCCGGTACAGGGTTGGCGGGCGCTCGACGAGGGAACCGGTGATGAGGCGGGGTGGGTCGAAGGTATATTCCACGGCGAATGGAAGGGTGATGTCCTTTATGGGTCCAACGAAGCCGTCAATGGCCACTATGTGCTGGGCTGGTCGGCAGACCCGCAAACGGCCTCGTCCGAACAACAGACCGTGCCACGCGACCAGGTTCTGCTCTGGCACATGAACTACCATCCAGATGGCGGGCAGTTATTTTATCCGATCGATAAGAAGCCTTTTGTCGTACCGGTGGCTCTGCCGGGCGATGATCTGACGCTCGAGAAAGTCATCGCCTTTTGGTGTGATGGCACCAGAGGCCTCTACATCCATCCCAACATCTGGCACGAGGGCATATTTCCGGTGGAAGATACGCAAAGGTTCTTTGACCGGCAGGGCAGGGTTCATGGTCGCATCAGCTGTGACATTGGCGAAGAATTCGGTGTGTACCTCTCCGTACCGTTAAAGAATCTGCCCTAGGAATTCCTGGGTGCGCGGGTCCTTGGGGTTGGCGAAGAACTCTTTCGGGGGTCCTTGCTCGACGATGACACCCCGGTCTGTGAAGTACATGTGATCGGCCACCTCGCGGGCAAAGCCCATCTCGTGGGTGACCAGAAGGCAGGTCATGCCTTCCTCGGCTAGCTCGCGGATGGTAACCAGGACTTCCTTGACGGTCTCCGGGTCGAGGGCGGCGGTGACTTCGTCGAACAGCATCACGTCCGGGTTCATGGCCAGGGAGCGGGCGATGGCTACCCGCTGCTGCTGGCCGCCGGATAATTCGCCCGGGTAGCTGTGCTCTTTGCCTTCCAAGCGGACTTTCTTGAGCAGCGCGTAGGCGCGCGCTTCGACTTCCGTCTTGTCCTGCTTCAGCACGGTGATCGGCGCCATCATCACGTTCTGTACGGCCGTCTTGTGCGGGAACAGATTGTACTGCTGGAAGACCATGCCGACCTTTTTGCGTAGCTCCAGTTTATCCAGTTTCGGGTCGTGCACCTCCTGACCTTCGACCTGGATCGAGCCCTTGTTGATGGGCACAAGAGCGTTGATGCAGCGCAAGAGGGTCGATTTTCCCGACCCCGACGGACCAATGATGCAAATGACCTCGCCCTTCATGACGTTCAGGGAAACGCCATTGAGCACATCGACCGCGCCAAAGGCTTTGTAGACGTCCGCGATGCGGACGATGGGTTGATCGGTGGTCCAGGCTTGCGTGGCGGTCATGGCGTTGCGGGCCTCCCCGGTTTCATGTCTTGACCGCGAAGTGGCGCTCGAGGTGCACCGTCCATCGCGCGATCGGATAGCAGTAGATGAAGAACCAAAGCAGGATATAGCTGTAGAACGGCACCAAGAGATCGGTGCGCCCGCCCTCGGCGCTCAACACCTGGCCGGTCAACGTCATCACCTCGGAGACGCCGACCACCGAGGCCAGGACGGTTGCCATGGTCAGGATGGCATACAGGTTCATCCACGGCGGCAACATGCGCTTTATGCACTGCGGCATGATAATCTGCCACAGCGTTTGCCGCCGGTTGAAGGCAAGGGATTCCGACGATTCCCACTGTCCCGAGGGGATCGATTGAATGGCGCCGCGGACAATCTCCGAGACATTGGCCATCACCGGCAGGGCCAGGCCGAACGTGGCCTTGATCCAGTCGGGTAATGGGATGACCAGCCCAAAGACCTCCACCTGGAAGGGCAACAGGAACATGCAGAAAAACAACAGCACCAGCCATGGGGCATTGCGGAAGAACTGGGTGACCAGCCACGACCCCGCACGCACCGGCGGCAGCAGCGAAATCTGCCAAATGCCCAGCAAGGCGCCGACGATGGTGCCGCCCACCATGGCCAGAAAGCTGATCGCTAGATTGAAGACGAAACCCTTGAGCAGAAGCGGTGTCCATTTCAGCATGATGGACAGGACAGATTCTTGCTCGGCACCGGCCTGAGCGCCGGCGGCGCCGGCTGAAAAAATCAGAATGACCGCAAGCCATACGCCATGCCGGGCCTGTAGGCGCGGGATTGGCCCGCCGACCTCGCGCTCCCGGCGTGCGCGCTCGGTAAGCCGCTGGGCGGCGGGCAACAGAACCGGGAGATCGGTGCCGCTCATATGCCGTATCCCGGCACGCGAATGGCTCGCTCCCAGCGGTGCATCGCCCAGACGAGAAGGCCGACCAGGGCGACGTACAAGATCAGCAACGTGACCATCATCTCCGGCACATTGACGCTGTCGGACCAGATCTGGTTGGAGACATACAGCAACTCGGGCACGGCGATGGCATAGGCCAGGGTGGTCGTCTTGACCAGATTCACCAGGTTGTTGTTGAGCGCCGGCAGGCAGACCCGGAAGGCCAACGGCAGCACCACATACATGTACGATTGCAACCGGTTATAGCCGAGGGCTTCGGCCGCCTCGCGGGTCGATTCAGGTACCGCCTCGATGCCCGAGCGAAAGATCTCCACATTGAAGGCACCGGCGAAGAACGACAGCGAGATCGCCGCCCAGGTGAAATTGCCGAGCATTGGCTCCATGAAGCCGAACTCGTTCTTCACCCGCGGCAGCAGGTTGCCCAGGGCAAAGAAGAAGAAATACATCTGCACGAGCGGCGGGGTGTTGCGGAAGAACTGGATGTAGCCTTGGACGATCCGCCGGGTCCAGACGAGGCGCGATCCCTGCAGCCAGGCGCCGACGATCCCGATGATGGTGGAGAAGAACAGGCAGACCACGGACAGCCAGATGGTCGTGAAGAATCCGCCGATCATGCGCCCACGATCGAAGGAGTCGTAGAAATAGGTGAGGTTTACGCCGGTTTCGTCATAGAGCCATTGGAACCAGACAAAAAATGCCTCCACGGCCGCCCCCCATCGCAGCAGTAATGGTTGGTGCGGCGCGAGGCAGTCGAGCCTCGCACCGCACCAAAACCGCCGTTACATATTCTTGTATTTTTCGTGCATCGCCTTGGCGAACGGCGTGTTGGCGACGCCGTTCTTCGTCTCCAACTCAAGAATGCGGCCGCTCTTGTGCCAGCCGACGATCATGTCGGACATGAGCTTGGCGAACTTGGCCTCGCCCAAGCGCACGGCCAAACCCCAAGGGGCATCGTCGATGGTCGGTAGGCCCATCTCATAGTCGCCCCACTGTGCCGTGTCTTGAAGTTGCGCGATAAGCGCTGAATCATCGTAGACGAACCCGACACAGCTGCCTTGCTTCAGGGCCGTGTAAACCTCGGCGGTGCCCTTGAAAGCAACGATCTTGGCGCCGAATTCCTCCTGCGTCTTCTTATTGTAGAAGGCGCCCTGGATGCCGCAGACCGGCTTACCCTTGAGATCTTCCCACTTCTTGAGGCCGGCGGCCTTCTGGGACATTACGTTGGTGCCGGAGGAGTAGTAGTTCGGATCGACAATCTGCACCACTTTGCGCCGGTCCGGGCGGTCGGTCATGGTGGCGATCATCAAATCGACCTTGCCCTGCTCCAGGAACTGCATCCGGTTCGAGGAGACGACCGGTACCATTTCCAGCTTGACGCCGAGCTTGTCGGCCACATCCTGAGCCAATTCCGGCTCGATGCCGATGATGGCGCCCGACGGATCGCGGAAACCGTACGGCTTATAGTCGGCCTTTACGCCAACGATCAGCGTACCGCGTGCCTTGATGTCGTCGATGGAATCCGCCAAGGCCGGGGCGGCCGCCAGTGTGGCGGCGAAACCGGCTGCGACGGTAAGACCTAATATCTTGCGTAGCATTGATGCTCTCCCTCTCGTTTGTTGGCGGCTCGCGTGCATTGGCACGGCCCAGGGCCGTGCGCCACGTGCCTCTGGGGCAACATACCCATTTTGGTGCCAAGTGGCTATCCGTTAAGGAATGTGCCCCTTGCGGCGACTCGGCATTGACGGGAACATGGGCTCTGGCGTGTTTTGGCGGGAACGTGTCGATTGCCGGGCAGCCGCCGCCCACCGCGCCCTAAAACCCCTTCTCACTTATATGGACCCTTTTCACCGCCAATTTTTTGCCCGTGGGATCGGCGCGGGTTGCGCCGTGTTGCGAGCACCACAAGCAGCCCGCAACGACGCCGACGGACAAAAGATGGCGGCCTTCGGTGGGGCGTATTGGCCTTCCGGCCGCGTTGCACGGCTTGCCCGATGTCCCGCATCGCGCTGCGCCGTGCGCCTAACCGGAAGGCCAATACGCCCCATGAAATGGGTCCATATCAGTGAGATTTGGTATTAACGTGCGAAGCCATGCCAATTGGACTGCTCAGACACGCCGTAAGGGGCGGCCGGCGCGATCTGCCGCCGCCCAGCGAGCTCAAGCCATCCTACGATGTGGTCATCGTCGGCGGCGGCGGGCATGGCCTGGCGACGGCTTACCACTTGGCCAAGCACTGGGGCGTGCGCAATGTCTGTGTGCTCGATCGGGGGTATCTGGGCGGCGGCAATACGGCGCGCAATACGGCGGTTATCCGCTCCAACTACATCACCCCGGAATCGGTGCGTTTCTATAAAGAAGGGGTGGAGCTGTTCACCCGCTTCTCGAACGACCTCGGTTACAACATCATGTATTCCCAGCGTGGCCAGCTTACCCTGGCCCACTCGGATGCTTCCTTGCGCACCTTTCGCCTGCGCGCCGAGGTGAACAAGCATCTGGGCGTTCGCTCCGAGATGGTCGACCGCAAGCAAATTCGCGAGATCGTGCCCTGCCTACATATGGACGATGACGTGCGTTACCCCATTCTCGGCGGCCTCTGGCACCGGGACGGGGGGACGGCCCGGCACGACGCCGTGGCCTGGGCTTATGCGGCGCGCGCCGCCGAGATGGGCGTCGAGTTGCACCAACGCACCGAGGTGACCGGCATCCGCCGCGACAAAGGCAAGGCCGTCGGTGTCGAGACCACGCGCGGGGTCATCGCCTGCGGCCATGTGGTCCAGGCGGTGGCGGGGATGAGCTCGCAGCTAGCCGCCATGGCCGGCTTCCGCTTGCCGATTCGGAGTTTCCCGTTGCAAGCCATGGTTACACAACCGCTGAAGCCGTTCCTCGATCCGCTGGTCAGCTCGGCGGCGCTGCATGCCTATGTATCGCAGACGGCGCGCGGCGAGTTGGTGATCGGCGGCGGCTCCGATCCGTACGAGCTTTATTCGACCCGCTCGACCCTGGAACTGAAAGAAAGCCTGATCGCCCACACCCTGGAGATGTTCCCCTTCCTGGCCGAGGTGAAGATGTTGCGCCAGTGGGCCGGCCTGACCGACATGACGCCGGATTACAGCCCGGTCATGGGCGAAAGCCCGCTACAAAACTACTGGTTGGACGCGGGCTGGGGCACTTGGGGCTTCAAGGCGACGCCGGTCTCAGGCAAGTACATGGCCGAGACCGTGGCGACCGGGCGCGTGCCCGACATCCTGAAGCCCTTCCGCCTGGATCGTTTTGCCACCTACGATCTGGCGAACGAAATGGGCGCCACGGCGGCGAGTCACTAGAGGTGCGGCGATGAAGATCATGCCTTGCCCCCTGAACGGTCCGCGCAACATCTCGGAGTTCTCCTGTTTCGGCGAGGTGGCCGACATGCCCGAGCCGACCACGGCGGATGATGCCGCCTGGGCCGAGCATGTCTGGTACGCCAACAACACCGCCGGTGTGGTGCGCGAATGGTGGTGCCATGTGCCGACCAGCTACTGGTTCATCGCCGAACGCAACACGGTTACCGATGAAATTCTGCGCACTTATCCGGCCAGTGAGGTCTACAACCAACGGGTAGAGTTCGCGCCCAAGGACGGGACCGCGTGAGCGCCGAGACCCTACGTCTGCCGGCGCCGTCGGGGGCCTTGGTCGACCGGTCTAAGCGCGTGGCCTTCACCTTCGAAGGCCGGGGGTATGAGGGTTTCGCCGGCGATACCATTGCCAGTGCCCTGGCCGCGAATGGCGTGCGCGTGCTCTCGCGTTCGTTCAAATACCATCGGCCGCGCGGCATCCTGACCATGGCGGGACAGGATGCGAACACATTGGTGCAGATCGGCGCCGAGCCGAACGTTCTGGCCGATCGCGCGCCGATCAGCGATGGCCTGGCGGTGGTGCCGCAGAATGTATCGGGCAGCCTGGAGCGCGACCGCGCGGCCTTCATGGGCCGGCTCGGCCGTTTCATGCCGGCCGGATTCTATTACCGCGCGTTCTATCGCCCGCGCGGGATTTGGCAACGCTTCTGGGAGCCGATCGTCCGTCGTTCGGCCGGCCTGGGTCGTGTCGATACCAACGCGCCGCACGGTTATTTTGACAAGGCATACGGCTTCTACGACGTGGCGGTGATCGGCGGTGGCCCGGCGGGACTGTCGGCGGCCCTATCGGCGGCACAGTCGGGCGCCGAGGTGTTGCTGGTCGAGGAGTTCCCGATTCTGGGCGGGGCGTTGACTTACGCTCGCTTCGACGCAGCGGGCGAACAGGCGGCGGCGCAGTGTACCGAGCTGGTTGCGGCGGTCGAGGCGGCGCCGAACATCACGGTGATGACCAATGCGGTCTGCAACGGCTGGTTCGCCGACAATTGGCTGCCGGTCATTCGCGGCAACCGCCTGCACAAGGTGCGTGCCGGCGAGGTTGTGCTTGCCGCCGGGGCGCTGGAGCAGCCGGCCATTTTCCGCAACAACGATCTGCCGGGCGTGATGATGGGCTCGGCGGCGCAGCGCCTGATCCGTCTGTATGGCGTGCGTCCGGGCCGCAGCGCTCTCGTGCTTGCCGGCAACAATCACGGATATCTGGTGGCTCTGGATCTGCTGGACGCGGGGGTCGAGATTGCCGCGGTCATCGATCAGCGGCAGGCACCGCCGCCCGATCCGGCAATCGATGAGGTGATCGCCCGTGGCGTGCGCGTTCTCTCTGGTCATACGGTGAGCCAGGCGGTTGCGGGTCCCGGCAAGCGATCCACCGTCGGCGCCGTGATCGACAGCATCGTCGGCCCCGGCGAGGTGGCGCGGCAGGGCGAGCGGGTTGCTTGCGATACCATCGCCATGTGCGTTGGCTATACGCCGACCTATCAGTTGGCCCTGCAGGCGGGCGGCCGCTTGGGTTACGACGATGCGGCGGCGATGTTCTCCATCGATGGGTTGCCGGAGCATCTGCACCTGGCCGGGTCGGTCAACGGCCGGCACGACCTGGAAGCGGTGCTGGCGGACGGCCGTCGTGCCGGGTGGCGGGCTGCCGGTGGTGCTGGCGCTGAACCAAGCGTGCCGGCGGAAACCGGCGAGAGCCCGAATTTTCCCTGGCCGATCTACCCGCACCCCAAGGGCAAGGACTTCGTCGATTTCGATGAAGACCTGCAAGTTCGCGACATCCTAAGCAGCGCCGCCGAGGGATATTCTGAGCTCGAATTGGTCAAGCGGTTCTCCACGGTCGGCATGGGGCCGAGCCAGGGCCGTCACTCGGCGTTGAGCACCGCGCGCCTTATCGCCAAGGCTAGTGGCCGCACGGTGGCGCAGACCGGCGTGACCACCGCTCGCCCGCCGTTCACCGGCGAAAAGTTGGGCGTGTTGGCCGGCCGCGCTTTCAACCCGGAACGCTATACGGCCATGCACCACCGGCACCTGGAAGCCGGGGCGAAGATGATGCCGGCCGGCCTGTGGTGGCGCCCGGCCTACTACGGCGCGCCGGCGCAGCGCGAAGCCTGTATCCGGGAAGAGGCGCTGGCGGTGCGTAATGGTCTGGCTCTTGTCGATGTGTCGACTCTGGGTGGCCTGGAGGTGCGCGGCCCGGACGCGGCCGAGTTCCTCGAGCGCATGTACACATTCGCCTACAAGAAGCAGCCCATCGGCCGCGCCCGGTATGTGCTGATGACCAACGAGGCCGGCACGATCATCGACGATGGTGTGGCTTGCCGTTTGGGGCCCGAGCATTTCTATGTGACGGCGACCACCGGCGGTGTCGACCGCATCTATCTAAGCATGCTGTGGTGGAATGCCCGTTGGCGCCTGGACGTGGATGTGGCCAACGTGACCGCTGCCTATGCCGGGGTGAACATTGCCGGACCGCGGTCGCGCGACGCCCTGGCGGCGGTGACCGAGGGCGTGGACCTGGGAGCCGAGGCATTTCCGTATATGGGTGTGCGCGAAGGGCTCTGCGCCGGAATTCCGGCCCGCTTCATTCGCGTCGGCTTTGTCGGTGAACTGGGTTACGAGGTGCACGTGCCGGCAAGCCAGGGCGAGGCGCTATGGGATGCGATGATGGACGCCGGCGCCGCGCAGGGTATCCGTCCCTTCGGTGTCGAGGCGCAGCGGGTTCTGCGTTTGGAGAAGGGGCACATCATCATCGGCCAAGATACCGACGCCATGAGCCACCCGCACGAAGTGGACATGGCTTGGGCGATCGCCAAGAAAAAGCCATTCTTCGTTGGCGGCCGCTCCATCGAGTTGCGCCTGCGCCAGCCAACGACACGCAAATTGGCCGGCTTCGCCATAGAGGGGCCGGTGGGCGAGATGCCGGGAGAGTCGAATTTGGTACTGCGTGGGAATACCATCGCCGGCTTCGTAACGTCGGTGGTGCGCTCGCCAAACCTGGAGAAGGTGATCGGTCTGGCCTACGTGCATCCGGACGATGCCGAGGTCGGCAAGCCCATCGAAATCAAATTGGACAGCGGTCGCAAACTTGGCGCCGAGGTCGTGCCGCTGCCGTTCTACGATCCCGATAATCAGCGGCAGGAGATGTAGATCGTGGCTACCGGCGCTCCGCAACCGACCGATCATTTGCGCCGCAGCTTCGTCTACCGCGAACTGCTGTCGGCGGGCGCGCATTTTGAGGGCGAGGGCGGCGCGGCCATCGCCACCCACTTTGGCGACCCGGCGGGAGAGGAGGCCGCGGCCCGGCGCCTCGGTCTTGCCGATCTGTCGCCGTTGGCGCGGGTTGGTTTCAAAGGCGCGGGCACGGCCGAATGGCTGGCGAAACAGAAGGTGGCGGTGCCGCCGGAGAGCAACCAAGCGGTCACACAGGATGGCGGTGCCCTGGCGGCGCGCCTGGCGCCGGGGGAGGTGCTGATTCTTGGGGCTATTCCTGGGGGGGCCTTGGCCGGAGAGGACGATTTGCCGGCACGGTTGGCTGCGGCTTGGGCCAAGGCGCCGATACCGCCGAAGACGCCACGCGGCTTCCCGGTACCGCGCGCCGATACTCACGCCTGGTTCCTGCTGACGGGCGCGGACAGCCCGGCCATGTTCGCCAAGGTTTGCGGCGTCGATCTTCGCCCGGCCAAGTTCGCGCCCGGGTGTATAGCGCAGACCTCGATCGCCCGTCTCAACGGCACCGTCATCCGTGACGATAAAGGCCGGCTACCGGCCTACCACTTGCTAGCCGACAGTGCGTCCGCCGCGTACCTGTGGGGGTGTTTGCGCGATGCCATGACGGAGTTCGGCGGCGCCCCTATTGGCCTACAGGCCGTGCGCGCGTTGGTAAATTCGACGTGACTCGGACGACTCGGTACGACCAGAGTCGCCGGAGAAGCCCGTAAGAAGCCTGCAAAGTCTATTGTGCATTGCGGTGTGCCTTTGTTTTGACACAACCTAAGTAATTCTCGGTAAGTTATGACAAATACGCTGGATTTTTTGGTTCCAGCGGGGGTTCGATTTAGTTCCTGCAATGCAATGCATTATTCACCGGTTGTAAATGCTCCCCCGTGCATAGTATTAATGTCATCAACAAGAAAATGCGGGGGCTCGCGAATGATGCGATTTGCCAAATGGGCCGCTCAAGCGGCTGTTTTTGCAGGGCTTTTCTTGGCAGTTGAGGTGCAGGCTGCCGCTACTACTCCTAAGATTCCAAACACGCCGGTAACGGCAACGAGTACTACAGCGAAGGTCTACCTGGGAGACTACCTCCAGGGTGATTTTATTCGGGCGGACGTTTTTCACGGAACCTATCTTCGGGCGGGTTTCATAAAGGTCGCCGAGACCCGCGTCGCACAAGTAGCGCGCGAACAGACGGCGGCGCTTCCCGAGGGTACCATCCGTCTGCGGATAATTCCGGAGATCGGTGGGGCCACCGTGGACGAAGCGATTAGCTGGCGGGTGACGACCTTTGGTCGCGACGCGTCCGGGACGCGGCCGACGGTTGCCCAGGTCACCGGCTCGACACCCGAGTTGGTCCTACCGGCCGGTTGGTACGTGGTGCACGCGCAGATGGCTGACTCGAGTATCAAGCATCCGGTTGAGGTGACGGCGGGCCGCACCTTCAAGTACACGCTGGTGAAGAACTAGCGGAGCCATCAAGGCTCACAGACGGGAGACGGCATCGGGGCCGCGTCCAGAAAAGGACGCGGCCCTCGGTGATTCTGGGACTAATTCTCAAGCATCGGTAGCTTCAACCCGAATTCGCGGGCGCAGTCGACGGCGCTTTCATAGCCGGCGTCGGCATGGCGCATGACGCCGCTGGCCGGATCGTTGGTCAGCACACGCTCCAAGCGGCGCGCCGCCGCCTCGCTCCCGTCGCAGACGATGACCATACCGGCGTGCTGCGAGAAGCCCATGCCAACGCCGCCTCCGTGGTGCAACGACACCCAGGTTGCTCCGCTGGCGCAGTTCAACAGAGCATTCAGAAGCGGCCAATCGGAGACCGCGTCCGAGCCGTCGCGCATGGCCTCGGTCTCGCGGTTCGGGCTGGCCACCGATCCGGAATCGAGATGGTCGCGGCCGATGACGATGGGGGCGATTAGCTCGCCCTTAGCGACCATCTCGTTGAAAACGAGACCGAGCTTGGCGCGTGCGCCCAGGCCGACCCAACAGATGCGCGCGGGCAAGCCCTGAAATTGGATGCGTTCGCTGGCCATGTCGAGCCAGGTGTGCAGATGCGGGTCGTCCGGGATCAGCTCTTTTACCTTGGCATCGGTTTTGGCGATGTCCGACGCTTCGCCGGAAAGAGCGGCCCAACGGAACGGGCCGATGCCACGGCAGAACAGTGGCCGGATATACGCGGGCACGAAGCCGGGGAAATCGAAAGCATTGACAACGCCGGCTTCCTGCGCCACCTGGCGGATGTTGTTGCCGTAGTCGAAGGTGTGCACGCCTTGCGCGTGGTAGTCGAGCATGGCGCGCACGTGCGTTGCCATCGATTCCTGTGCCGCGGCAACGACCGACGCCGGGTCGCGTTGTTGCGCATCCTCCCATTGCTCCAGCGTCCAGCCCGCCGGCAGATAGCCGTGCAACGGGTCATGCGCCGAGGTTTGATCGGTCACCAGGTCCGGCTTAACGCCGCGTCGTAGAAGCTCGGGCAGCACCTCGGCGGTGTTGCCCACCAGACCCACGGACAGAGCCTTGCCGCTGGCGCAGGCCTCGTCAATCCAGGCCAATGCTTCGTCGAGGTTGCTGGTGCCCTTGTCCAGATAGCCCGATTCGACCCGCCGCTCGATGCGGCTGGGGCGGCATTCGATGGCCAGCATACTTGCACCGGCCATGGTGGCGGCCAGAGGTTGGGCGCCGCCCATACCGCCCAGGCCGCCGGTGAGAATCCATTTGCCCGCGAGATCGCCACCGAAATGCTGTCGGCCGGCCTCGACGAAGGTCTCGTAGGTGCCTTGCACGATGCCCTGGCTGCCGATGTATATCCACGAGCCGGCGGTCATTTGCCCGTACATCATCAGGCCGGCCTTATCCAACGCGTTGAAATGATCCCAGGTCGCCCAATGGGGCACCAGGTTCGAGTTGGCGATAAGCACGCGCGGCGCGTCCTCATGAGTCTTGAAGACACCCACCGGCTTGCCCGACTGGACCAGCAGCGTCTCATCCGCCTCCAGGTCGGTCAGGCATTGGACGATGGCATCGAAGCTGCGCCAGTCGCGGGCGGCGCGGCCGATGCCGCCGTAGACCACCAACTCCTCCGGCTTTTCCGCGACCTCCGCATCCAGGTTGTTCATCAGCATGCGCAGGGGCGCCTCGGTGAGCCAGGATTTGGCGGTGAGTTTCGTTCCGCGCGGGGCACGGATCTTGCGGGTGTTGTCGATACGGGATTGTGTCACGGTTGGGGTCCTCAGTGCGTGGCTCGGTTGTATTCTTGCCGGCCGGCCAGTCGGTAGCGCGACCCCGGATACATCTGCCGGACACGCGATACCACCTGGCCGTTCGACCACGTTCGCCGGGTCAGCAGCAGACAGGGTTCGTCGGCCTGGCAGCGGAGCAGGCGGCGGTTCACCTCGTTGGGCAGGACAGCTTCGATAATATGTTCGGCCGCGTCCAGGGGGCCGAGTTGGCCGAGGTACTCGAAGGCGGTCGTCCGCATGAAGTCCTGCTTCAGGTAGTTGGGCGCAAAGGTCGGGCTGACGTGCCGGTCCTCGACCTGGATCGGGTGTTTGTTTTCCTTGTGCACAAGCACGGAGTGATACACATCCGCGCCAGCGTTGAGTTCCAAGACATGGGCTACCTCGGCATTGGCCTTTTCCTGGGTCAGCAACACGACTTCGCAGGAATGGGTACGCCCGCGCTCGGCAATCTCCTCGCGAATGTTGCGGATCTCCATGAGCGCCGATTGCGCCTTGGATTCAGCGACGAAGGTGCCGGCCCCTTGTATCCGCGTAAGCCAGCCCTCGCCGGTCAGCTCGCGCAGGGCCCGATGCGCGGTCATACGGCTGACGCCCAAATCGCCGGTCAACTGATTCTCCGAGGGCAACCGCTGTCCCTGAGGCCAGTCGCCAGCGAGGATGCGGGTGGCGATGTGCTCTTTCACCTGCTTATAGAGCGGTATGCCGCTGCGGTCCATGCGCCGTGTCATGATCGTCCGGTGCCCTTGGCAGGGTCGCCCATGCGGGCGATAATTGCACTTGTATAGACAAGTTCCCGAGCACTGGCCAGCGGCTAGCGGAGGAGGGCGCGATTGCTCCCGCCAGCGCTGTATCCTAGGCTGCTGGTTGATTGACAGAGGAAAAACCCGCCCGTGTTTTGCGTCTTACGGAACAGATTATGGTTGGCCGCGTTGTCCTCGGCGTTTGCTCTACCGGCCTGGGCGCAAGAGGCAGCGTGTGTTGATGGCGAACCATGCGTTGAGGCGTTCCGTTGGGGTGCCTGGGGTTTAATCGCCCTTGGTCTGTTATCCTTCATCGTCGGGCTTCTGCCGGAATCGCGTCCAAGCAAGGATGGGGCGGGCAATGTGGGACTCCCGCTAATCCGCCTACTGAACGTCCGCCTCCAGAAAGAGATGTCGGGCTGGCGGCGGTTGCAATGGCCGGCGATGGGAATTTTCTTTCTCGGTCTCGGAATCTCGACGTTGGCGGGTTGGCGCTAATGGATCCATTTCGTTTTCATGCGGGCGATACACCGCTACTGGTTTCCATGCCGCACGTGGGCACTTACGTGCCCCCGGACGTTGCCGCGCGGTTGAGCCCGGCGGCGCAAGCTTTGCCGGATACCGATTGGCATGTGGACCGGCTCTACGATTTTCTTGGTGAGCTTGGCGCCAGCACGATTGCCGCCACTCATTCGCGTTATGTCATAGATTTGAACCGGCCCCCGGATGGCGCATCGCTTTATCCGGGGGCCAACAACACCGGTCTTTGCCCGGCCACCACCTTCGACGAAGCGTCTATCTACCTGGATGGCACTGAGCCGGATCATGCCGAGATCGCGACGCGGCGGGAAGCTATCTGGCAGCCTTATCACGAGCGGCTGCGTGCCGAGCTAGCGGCCCTGAAATCGCAGCACGGCCGGGCCCTGCTATGGGACGCGCATTCGATCCGCAGCCGGGTGCCGCGCTTCTTCGAGGGTCGCCTGCCGGATCTGAATTTCGGCAGTGGCGGCGGTACGAGCACCGATCCGGAGTTACTCAGCCGTCTCAGCGCCGTCGCGGCGGAGTCGCCCGAATACACGCACGTGGTCGATGGCCGATTCAAGGGCGGCTACATCACCCGCGCCAACGGCGACCCGGCGGCGGGTGTGCATGCGGTGCAACTTGAGCTCAGCCAGATCACCTACATGGACGAGGGCGCGCCCTACGGTTTTCGCGAGGACTTGGCAGACGGTATCCGGCCACTGCTGCGTGACCTGTTGGCCGCGTCCCTCGAATGGATCGGCGGGCGTTCTTAGACCTGCGAGAGCGTGAGGTTGTGCGCGGCGGTCTTGGCTGCCAGGTCGCGGCCGATGGCGGCGTGGACGATGGTTTGCAGGTCCGGGTGTCGTTCCAGGCGCTGACGCAAATCGTCGGCCGGCCAGGCCAGGCATCGGACCGCGGTGGTCGCCATCACGGTGGCGGTTGCCATATCCGCCGAGAGAAAGCCGATCTCGCCGATGAAATCGCCAGTCTTGAGACGGGCGACGATGCGCCCGCCGAGTAGTACGGCTGCTTCGCCCTCGACGATGGTGAGTAGGTGATCCAGCGGCACACCCTGGCGGACGATGCAGTCGGTTTCCGAGAATGTGCGTGAAGTCCCGCGCCGCAGCAACCGGCGCACGATGACCGAATCGAGGGCGCGAAAGGTCGTATCGGCGAGCCGGCGTTCGTCTTCTGTCAACCGCGCCAGGTGTCGCTCGTAAAGCAGCCAGGCACTATGTCCCAGATTGATGACGACGAAAGCACCGGTCCAGGCAATGATGTCCCAATGCGCCAGCGGGTCGCTGCGGTAGGCGGCGGCGGCAACGCTCAAGTTGGCGGCAATGGCCAGGGCGCGCAGCCACAAAATCTCGCGCACCAGATAGGCCCCGGCCGTAAGCAGGAAGCCGGCATGGACCAGAAGCTGCGTCAACAGTTCGCCGCCGAAAAGTGGCATGGGGGTCATGAGGTTTTCCCCTGATCTCTACATGTACTCAGCTGGATAGGATGGCGCCGCCCTTGACCGCATATGCAAGGGGGTTGAAGCCGATGCGATAGGCCAGCTCGGCCGGGTCGTCGATGTCCCAGATGGCGAAGTCGGCCGCCTTGCCGACCTCGAGCATGCCGCACCGGTCGCTCAAACCCAGCGCCCGCGCCGCATGGCGGGTGATGCCGGTCAGCGCTTCTTCGGGTGTCAGGCGGAACAGGGTGCAGGCCATGTTCAGGACCAGCAACAGCGACGTCAGCGGGGCGCTGCCCGGATTGCAATCGGTGGCGATCGCCATGGGCACACCGGCGGCACGCAAGGCGCCGATGGGTGGCAGCTTGGTCTCGCGTAAGAAGTAAAAGGCACCGGGCAGAAGCACCGCCACTGTGCCGGCGGCCGCCATGGCGGCCACACCGTCGTTGCTGGTGTATTCCAGATGATCGGCGGACAAGGCGCTGTGCCCCGCCGCCAAGGCGGCCCCGCCCAAGTCGGACAACTGATCCGCGTGTAGCTTGACCGGCAAACCCTGTTCGGTGGCCGCCGCGAAGACGCGCGCCGTTTGTTCGGGCGTAAAGCCAATGCCTTCGCAAAAGGCATCGACCGCATCGGCCAGGCCGGAAGCCTTCACCTCTGGTATCATGGCCACCACCGCGTCGATGTAGGCATCCGCGCGGTCGGCGAATTCGGGGGGCAAGGCGTGCGCGCCGAGAAAGGTTGTGCGTACGGTCACCGGCATCTCGGTGCCAAGACGCCGGGCGACGCGAAGCTGCTTCAGTTCGCCTTCCAGGTTCAGGCCGTAGCCCGACTTGACCTCGACGGTCGTCACACCCTCGGCGAGCAGCGCCGACAGGCGGCGGCGGGCCGCGGCGAACAGCGTCTCCTCATCCGCGGCCCGCGTGGCCGCCACGGTGGAAACGATGCCGCCGCCGGCACGGGCAATCTCCGCATAGCTGGCGCCTTCCAGACGCTGCGCGAACTCGCGCGCCCGGTCGCCGCCGTAGACAAGATGGGTGTGGCAGTCGATGAGGCCGGGGGTCAGCCAACGACCGGCCAGGTCGTGAACGTCCCGCGCTAGCGTGTGCGGTTCACCCGCTAAATCGCCGCGCCGGCCCAGCCAGGCGATACGCCCATCCTCCGTGGCGATAACCGCATCGTCGATAGCGCCGTAAGGGACACTACCCTCAACCATCGTCGCCAGGCGGCCGTTGAGCCAGATCGCATCCCACATGCCAGAACGCTTCCCACACGATTGTGTCTTCAGTGTGCAGTTGCCTATACAAGTCCAGTCATACGTCATAAGCTCGCCATCTGAAACCTGCAACCGAGCCTGCTCCTCGAGTCAGAAACCCGTGCCAGAAACCCGACTGTTTGCCAAACGTGCTCTTTTGCCTGACGGCTGGGCGCGCGACGTTGTCTTTGCCATTTCAGATACTGGCGAGCTTACGGCGGTTACGCCGAACGTGGCGCCTGGTAAAGCCAAGCGCGCTGGTGGCACCGTCCTACCGGGCATGCCGAACCTGCACAGCCACGCCTTCCAGCGGGCCATGGCGGGCTTGGCCGAACGCGCCGGTCCCACGGGCGATAGCTTTTGGACCTGGCGCGAGGTGATGTATGGCTTCGTTCGCCGCCTGCGGCCCGAGCATGTGCAGGCCATTGCCGCCCAGCTTTATGTGGAGATGCTCAAGGCTGGCTACACGGCGGTGGGCGAGTTTCACTACCTGCATCACGACCCGGATGGCCGTCCCTACAGCGATCCCGCCGAGATGGCCCGGCGCGTGGTGGCGGCGGCAACAGATACCGGCATCGGCATGACCTTGCTGCCGGTGCTCTATGGCTACGGCGGTTTTGGCGGCCAACCGGCGGGCGAGGGGCAGCGCCGCTTTTTGAACGAGCCGGACCATCTGTTGTCGATTATTCGGGCCGTGCGCACCGATACGGCGGCCGATCCGCAGGTTGCTGTCGGTCTAGCACCGCATAGCCTGCGGGCGGTGACCGCCGATACGTTGGCAGCCGCGGTTGCCGAGATGCACGCTATGGATAATCAGGCGCCGATCCATATTCACGTCGCCGAGCAGGGCAAGGAAGTCCAAGACTGCATCGAATGGCGCGGCGCCCGCCCGGTCGAATGGCTGTTGCAAAACGCGCCGGTCGATCCGCGCTGGTGCCTGGTGCACGCCACCCATATCACCGATGAGGAGGCGGCGCGTCTGGCCGCCAGCGGTGCGGTCGCCGGCCTCTGTCCGACCACCGAGGCCAATCTGGGTGACGGCGTGTTTCCCGCGCCCGACTATTTGGCGGAGGGTGGCGCGTTTGGCATTGGCTCCGACAGTCACATCTCAATCAGCCCGATCGAGGAACTGCGCTGGCTGGAATACGGCCAGCGGTTGACCCACAAGCAGCGCAACCTGCTGGCCGGTGGAGAGGAGGCCCCGTCGGTGGGCGCTTTGCTATTCCGCCGTGCTCTTGCCGGTGGCGCCCAGGCCCTGGCTCGCCCCATCGGGCGGCTGGCGCCCGGCTGCCGGGCCGATCTCCTGGTGCTCGATGACGACAGCCCGGCGCTCTATGGCCGGGATGATGACGTGCTCTTGGATTCCCTGATCTTTGCCGGTAACGCGAACCCGGTGCGCGCGGTGATGGCCGGCGGTCGTTGGGTCGTGCAGAACGGCCGCCATCCGCATGAGAACAAGATCTTCGCCGCCTTCAAGGCGGCCATGGACGAACTGCTGGATTAGGTCCATGCGCGAAATCCATTTTACCTATCTTTCCGGGCCAGACATTGCGACCTTGGCCATGACCGACAGCGAGATTCTCGATGCGGTCGAGGCCGGTCTGCGTGCACAGGGCCAGGGGGAGACGGTCATCGAACCGCGCGTCCACCTGGAGCCCGATCCGGCGTTTCGAGGTCATTTCAATGTGTTGCGCGGCTATGTGGCGCCGTTGGGTGTGGCGGGGGTCAAGGTGGTCGGCGACTACCTCGACAACTATCAACAGGACCTGCCGTCGGAGATGGCGCTGCTCACACTTTTCGATCCGCGCACCGGTATGCCGCTGGCGCTGCTCGATGCTACGGCAATCACCGAGATGCGTACGGGTGCCATCACCGCGCTTGGGGCCAAGTATTTGGCGCGCAAGGGGGCCAGCGTGCTCGGCCATGTGGGCGCGCGCGGCACGGCTTATTGGAACGTGCGCTTGCTCGATCACCTCTTCGATTTCGCTGAGATTCGCATCCATTCGCGACGACCGGAAAGCCGCGATCCGTTTGCCGCCCGCTTGAGCGATGACCTGGGTAAGCCGGTGCGGGCCGTTGATACCTGGGAGGCGTGCCTCAACGGCGCTCACATTCAGGTGGAAGCCTCGCGCCTGGAGGCGCCGGCGCCGCTGTTCAAGACAGCCTGGGTGGCCCCCGGCAATCTGGTGATCCCCTATGGCACCATGAGCGCGGTGGAGTTATCGCTCACCGATGTTATGGACAAGGTGGTGGTTGACGACTGGGGTCAATGCAAGGGCGGCAAGTTCGGCTCGCTGCGCGCCCATGTGGAGGCCGGTAAGCTGAGCGAGCAAACCTTGCACGGCGAGCTTGGCCAGATCATCGCCGGCGACCGGCCGGGGCGGGAAAGCGACGATGAAACAATCCTCTTCTGGCATCGCGGCCTGTCGCTCTCCGACATCGCCCTTGGCGCCGCCATGCTGGAAAAGGCCCAGCGCCTGGGCATCGGGCAGCGGCTGCGGTACGCGTGATTTCTATTCGGCGCTCCGGAATCATAGCGTTTGCCCAACGGATGTCACAGGCGCCCCCTGGGGGGTGGTGGTATAATTCCCAAGGGTACCGCCCTATGTGTAATGGGGTGAATTGTCGAAGGGGAGACGAACTATGATTCGCACAGTTTCTGTGCTCGTTGCCGTGGGTGTCCTAGCTGCCGGATGCGGTAGCACGTCGGAGGATCGCGGCATCAGCGGCGCCGGGATCGGTGCCGCGGGCGGCGCCATCATCGGCGCCGTGACGGGGTTAAGCGTGTTGAATGGTGCCCTGATCGGCGCGGCGATCGGCGGTGTGACCGGCGTTCTGAGCGATAAGGATAGCATCGACTTGGGTGAACCGGTCTGGAAGCACGGCGAGTCTCAGCAGACTACTGAAGGGTCGGCGCAACGGTCCTATGCGTGGACTGACTCAGCGACCGTGCGCCGCATTCAGTCGGCACTGGTGGATCGAGGCTATAATCCAGGGCCGGTCGATGGCCGGCCAGGCCCGCGGACGCGGGCGGCGATAGCGGCGTATCAACGCGACCATGGCCTGCTGGTCGATTCGACACCGACGCCGGAACTCGCCAAACACTTGGCCCGTAGCTGAGGTAGGAAGCGCCCGCTCGCCATCCTGGCGAGACCCGGTAATTAGATTACCGGCTCCACACTGAGCCGGCTAACCGGCTTCGCCGCGTGACGGGGCGTCTGGCCGGCAAAGGGGTGCACCGGGCCCTCCTTTGGCCACAGCAGGTAGCGGGCAAAGACCTCCGCGTAACCGCCGCGGTACACATAGCCGCCGTTGGTTGCCAGTTGGACCTCCCGGTCGGCTCGGTAGCGACCAGGTATCCGGTACCACGGCAGGCGCGGCTCGGCATGATGGACGGTGTGCAGGTTATTGTGGAAGAACAGCAATGACATGATTGGCCCGGCCTCGACCACGGCGGTGCGGTGGCCGGTGTTCTCCCGTGCCTGATGCTCCAGGAAGGAGCGCAGGAGGGTAAGCGACAATCCGGGGTAGGCGAAGAACACCACGTAGTCGACAAAGGGGATCTGGCAGACCCAGAGCGCCCAGTACAAGACCACGGCACAGGCCACGCTGTGCAGAGCCAAAATGCCCAGATTGCTGAAATCTCCCCGCGCAAGACGCCTGATCTCCCCGATAACAAACTTACCGACGCAGTGCGCGGGGCCGAGCAGCAGTCGACCGCTCAGTGTATTTAAACACCAGGAGAAGCCACGGCTCAGCGGGCCCATACCGGCCCACGTCTCCGCGCTCACATAGAAGGACTCCGGATCCTCGCTGGGATCGGTGATGTGTTCATCCCGGTGGTGTTTCAGGTGGCTTTCCCGGTACAGCGCGTAGGGCTGCCAGAGCCAGAGGGACGGGAACACCAGCAGCTCATTGACCCATCGCCAGGGTGTCGGGTGGCCGTGTACCACCTCGTGCTGCAAGGTGCCATGCCAGGCAATCAAGTAGGCCCCTAAGGGCAACACCACCCACCAGGGCAGCGCATGATAGAACCAGGTCAGCAGGCCGTAGCCGCTATAGATGATCGCGGCGACCGCCAGGGTCGGCCATTCGATCCGTCCTTTAATATCCTTTGATGACAATGAGTTATCTAAAATTGTTGCCATATTTCCTCAATTATTCCTTTGGCACCGGACCCGTGAGCTCCCGGCGGCGCAGCCTAGTGGCGAAAATCGGGAGAAATCTCCCGTTTTTTGGACCGCCGTGGCCGCGAAAATTCTACCTATATTGATATCAGTCTAGACCTGTGACGACAAGGAGATGATGTGCACAAAACATAGCACATGGTCACCAAAATAATAATATGATGACAATATACAACGAATGTGCACAATGTAGGTCGTAAGCCGATATTTGCGAGGAAGATATGGATCGTCGAAAGACTGTAGAGGTATTCCGCGAGCGTCTGAGCGAGGTGATCGAGCGGTCGGGCCTCAACCGCACGGCGTTTGCCGAGAAGGCGGATTTGGACCGTTCGACCTTGTCGCAGCTCCTGTCGCCATCAAATGACCGCTTGCCCCGGGCCGAGACCATCGCTGCCATCGCCGAGCGTGAACAGGTGAGCGTCGATTGGTTGTTGGGACTCAGCCAGGAGGGGCAGCTTCGCGCTGACGTCATGGCCGGCGTTCTGCAGATCGAGCCAGGGGCCGCGTCGCCGACGGACGCGCGGCTGGCGCTGTGGCATGCCGAGGCGGCCGGCTACAAGATTCGATACGTGCCAACCACGCTGCCGGATTTGCTGAAGACCCAGGAGGTCATTCGCTACGAATATCAGGAGTATGGCGTACAGGTTCCGCTGTCGCGCATTGAGCAGGCGGAGGAGCGGCTGGCCTATAGCCGTCTGCCGGAGACCGATATCGAGGTGTGTAGTTCCCTGCAGTCGTTGGAAGAGTTCGCTCTTGGCCACGGCATTTGGAAGAACCTGTCCGCAGCCAGCCGTGTGGCTCAATTGAATGTGATGCAGACGCTGTTGGACGAATTGTATCCGACCTTGCGCTGGTTTTTGTTCGATGGCCTGCAACGCTATTCGATGCCGTTGACCGTCTTCGGCCCAAAGCGGGCGGCGTTGTATGTTGGGAACATGTACGTGGTGTTCAATTCGACGGAGCATATCCGCGTCATGACCCGGCATTTCGACGATCTGATTCGAGCTTCCATGGTTCAACCGCGTGACGTCTTCGATTTCATCGGCCGTCTGGCCAAGGATCTCGAGACGGCCCCGGCGCTTGTAGCGGGAGGATAGAATAACAGCATCAAGTGTTACCGGGCGTTGCCTGTGCGGCGCCGTCGCCTATCAGGTGAATGGTCCGATGCGCGATGTCGTGATCTGCCATTGCCGGCAATGTCTGCGAACCCATAGCCATGCGGCCGCGTACTCCCGCGTCTACCAAGCAGATTTCACGATGACCGAGTCGCGTGGGCTCAAGTGGCACCAGTCGTCGGACGAGGCGCGGCGTGGCTTTTGTCAGGAGTGCGGGGCCAGCATGTTCTGGGACCGGCTCAGTGATGACATGGTCTCAATCGCCGCCGGCACCATCGATGAGCCGACCGGCCTGAAAACGATCCGACATATCTTCGTGGCCGACAAAGGGGACTACTACGAGATCGAAGATAGCCTGGAGAAACTGCCTAAGGGCCAGGCCCCCTCATGAGCGTCGCCAGCCTCGCCATGTACGATCTGCCGGACGTGACCGCGGCGACCGATGCCTGGTGGGCCGGGCTTGCCCAGGCGATGCGGCGCGAGGGCATCGCGGATGTGCCCGACGGATTGCACCGCGCCAACGACGTCAAGCCGGCCTGGCTGGCGCCCGATCTGCTGTTCAGTCAGACGTGCGGCTATCCGTTGATGCATGAATTCGCGGGGAAATTACGCGTCGTGGCGACACCCAGCTTCGATTGCCCTGGGTGCGAAGGTCCACGGTATTGCAGCCTTGTGATCGTGCGCGCGGACGATACGGCTGGCACCCTTGACGATCTGCGTGGCCGGGTTGCGGCGACTAACGGACCCGACTCTCAATCCGGCTACAGCGCCTTGCGTGGCACGATCGCGCCGCTCGCCCGATCCGGCAGCTTCTTTTCCGAAGTCGTGATAAGCGGTGGCCACGCCAATAGTCTGGCGCTGGTCGCCGAGGGCAAGGCTGACACTTGCGCCGTCGATTGCGTGACGCACACGCTGTTGTCCCGGCATCGTCCTGCGGCGGTGGCCAATTTGCGAGTGCTGGGCACGACGGTGGATGCACCGGGACTGCCCTATGTCACGCGGGCCAATGCCAGTGACGATTTGCTCCAGCGCTTGCGCGCCGCCCTGTTCGCGGCCGTCGATGATCCCGACCTGGCGGCGGCGCGCGAGACGCTCCTAATTGCCGGCGCCGAGGTGCTGCCGGAGGGCGCCTACGACCGGATTATCGAGATTGAAAACGATGCCAAGGCGCACGGATACGCGCGTTTGGCTTAGTGTGGTGGAACGGAAATTCACCGTATCTGGGACGCCCTTGCGGGTTGCTCGGCTAGGCGCGTGGGTCGCCGTGATGCTGTCGCATCACAAGGCCCGCGCAACGACGACCGAGCGGCCCGCAAGGGCGCCCGAAGGGTCGCTTTTCCGGCCCTCTGGAGGGCGTCACCGCCGCTCGCCGATGCTTTGGCATCGCCAGCGCGACGCTTCCTACCCAGAGGACCGGAAAAGCGATCCTAGATGCGGTGAATTTCCGTTCCACCACACTAGCTCGCGTTTTTGATCAGGTGCTCCGCCTCGGCGGCTATGGCCGTGCGGGCACCGGAAGCGTCCAGCCGGCGCCAGGTGAGCGGCCCAAGATCGTAAGTCAATTGCTGCCGCACGACGGCGGGGGTGGCATCCGAGGCATCGCCCCGGCGACCCGCGACTCGGCCGACGATTTGCTCGGCCGGCGCCTCCAGCCAGATCCCGACAAAGTGGACACCTAGCTCACGGGCGACCGCCTCGATGGCGGCACGCTCCGCCGAAGACGCATAGACCGCATCGGCGATAACCGCGCGCCCGGCGGTTAGTCCTGCTTTGGCGTGGTCGGTGAGGCGGGCGTAGACCTCGGCTGTCTGTGTGGCGCCATAGGCGGACGGGGGCAGGCGGTGTAGTTCATCGATGCCATGGTACGATTTGCGTAACACATCACTGCGTAAGTGCAGAGCGCCAGGCGGCGCACCCAGGCCAGGTGCCAGCTCCCGCGCCAGGCATGTCTTTCCAGTGCCCGATAGCCCACCGATGGCCACCAGGCATGGCGCCACCGGCTGCAACAAGGCGTGGGCGGCGCGGAAATAGCCGGTCGCTTCATCGCATAAACGGCGGGCTACCTCCGGATCCGTCTGGCTATCGGCGACACTGACGCTGACCTTGGCGCGTACGGTGGCGCGGGTCGAGAGGAACAAGGGTAATGCCGCCAGCCCAGTCACATCGTCGCGGTGCTGCAGGTAGCGGTTGAGAATGAGGTTGGCATGGGGCCGCAGGCCCCGATGCTCCAAATCCATGAGCAGGAAGGCCAAATCGTAGAGCACGTCGATACAGGCGATGTCATCGTTGAACTCGATACAATCGAAGATCCGGGGCCGGCCATTGACGATGCAGATATTGCGCAAGTGCAAGTCGCCGTGACAGTGGCGTACCAGGCCCTTGGCCAGCCGGTCGTCGAGTAACCCGGCGACCCGCGCCAGGTGTTCGCCCGCCACGGTGGCAAGATCGTCGACTTCGGCGGCGGGGAACAGGTCGGGCCGCTGGCGCAGCTCGGCAAAGTTCTCGTCCATGACCGCCCGCAGGCCCGCCGCACCGCCGCTGGTCGCCGCGGGTTTCGGCTCGGCGCGGTCATGAAACGCGGCGACTTCATCGGCTAGGGCGCGGGCCAGGTCGAGCGTCAATCGCCCCGCCTGCGCCAGGCGGTCGCCCAGTGCCTCTTGTGGGAACCGGCGCATGACGACCGCCCATTCGACCGCTTCGCCGGAGCCGCCCAGGGCTAGCGCCCCATCGGCCTCGCGGGTAATGGCCATGGCGCCGATGTACAGCTCGGGGGCGGTGCGCCGGTTGAACTCGACCTCGCGGCGGCAGGCCCAGCGCCGCAATTCCAAGGTGGAAAAATCCATATAGGGAAAGCGAACCGCGCGCTTGACCTTGTAGGCGCGGTCGCCGGCGAGGAAGACCATGGCGCCGTGCGTGTCGATCCGTTCCACGCGCGCACATTTTTCGCCGTGGACCGACGGGTCAGCCAGGAACGCTGCTACCTCGCTTTGCCCATCGCCACCAAGGTGCGAAAGGTTTGCACTGGGCGTTTGCGCACTTTGCCCGGCTACAGTCATGAGCGTATCGTAGCAGCATTGCCGAGCAGTGCATTGATGCACGTCAAAGGCACGGCGGCGCCGGGTATGCCTATATGAGACTCGGGATACCCGTTCACCTTTCCGGGAACGACGGAGGGGCCATGAAACCCATCAAGACTTGGATTTTAATCGCCGACGGCGCCCGCGCGCGCATTCTGCTTAACGACGGACCAGGGCGCGGCGTAAAGCCCGGCCCGGATAAGGAATTCGAGGGTGTGAACGTGCCCAGCCGGGAGATCGTCAGCGATAAACCCGGCCGTGCCTTTGATTCGGCGGGGCAGGGGCGGCACAGCATGGAGCCGCGCACCGATCCGCACGCGCACGAGCAGCGGGCCTTTCATCACCGGCTTGCGGCATACCTGGATGGCGCCGCCAAGCGGGGTGAATTCGACCGTCTGGTCGTGGTAGCGCCACCGAAAGCCCTCGGCAATCTGCGGACCGAGCTAACAGACGCCACGCGCGCAAAAGTGATAGGCGAGCTGAACAAAGACCTAACCCACGTCCCGGTCCATGACCTAGCCGCGCACTTGGGCTCGGTTTTGGTTGTTTGACGGCTCTCCGCCCCTAAGACTGTTGTCCTTATAGATATACGCCCGTTAGTTGCAACGGGGCGGTGGGCTGCCCTGGGTGGCCTTCCGTGAGTATGGTCAAGGACCTGTTAACCCTGTGCTCGTATGGTGGCCTGTGGTTGTGGAAATCGACCAACTGCCCTGAACCTGGGATAGGAATCGACCATGGACGTCTTGGAACTCTTCTCGGAGAATTATAGCCAGGAGAAGCATGAGGAGATAACGCTGCGCGATTATCTCTCCGGCTGTCGCGACGATCCCAAATTCTACGCCAGCGCTGCCGAGCGCATGATCGCTGCTATCGGCGAGCCGGAATTGGTCGATACCAGCAACGATCCACGCCTCGGCCGCATCTTCCTCAACCGCACCATCAAGCGCTATCCGTCGTTCCAAGGTTTCTACGGAATGGAGGATACCATCGAGCGCATCGTCGGCTACTTCCAGTACGCCGCGCAGGGGTTGGAAGAGCGTAAACAGATTCTCTACCTGCTTGGCCCGGTCGGTGGCGGCAAGTCGTCCATTGCGGAGTGCCTGAAGCGTCTCATGGAGAAGGAGCCGATCTACGTTCTCAAGGCCGGCGATCAGATCAGCCCGGTCTTCGAGTCACCGTTGGGCCTGTTCGATCCCGTGCGCATGGGCGAAGTGTTGGAAGACAAATACGGCATCGCCGGCCGGCGCCTGACCGGTATGATCTCGCCCTGGGCGGCCAAGCGTCTGGACGAGTTCGGTGGCGATATCTCCAAGTTCTCGGTGGTCAAGCTACGACCCTCCAAGCTGCGCCAGATCGGCGTTGCCAAGACCGAGCCGGGCGACGAGAACAACCAGGACATCTCCGCCCTTGTCGGCAAGGTCGACATCCGCAAACTGGAACACTACAGCCAGAACGATCCGGATGCGTACAGTCACTCCGGCGGTTTGAACCGCACGACTCAGGGCATGCTCGAATTCGTCGAGATGTTCAAAGCGCCGATCAAGGTGCTGCATCCGCTGCTGACCGCCACCCAGGAAGAGAACTATCTGGGGACGGAAAGTTTCGGGGCCTTCCCGTATCAGGGCGTCGTCCTGGCCCACTCCAACGAGGCGGAGTGGCAGCAGTTCAAGGCGAATAAGAACAACGAGGCCTTCCTCGACCGTATCTGCGTCATCAAGGTGCCGTATTGCCTGCGCGTCACCGAGGAAGCGGAAATCTATCAGAAGCTGTTGCGCGAGAGCGATTTGGGCGAGGCGCCCTGCGCCCCCGATACGTTGACCATGCTCAGCCGTTTCTGCACCCTCACGCGTTTGCGCGAGCACGAGAATTCCACCTTGTTCTCGAAAATGCGGGTCTACGACGGCGAGAATCTGAAAGACACCGATCCGAAGGCCAAGTCGGTGCAGGAATACCGGGATACCGCCGGTGTCGACGAGGCCATGAACGGGGTGAGCACGCGCTTCGCCTTCAAGGTTCTGTCGCAGACCTTTAATCACGACACCAAAGAGGTTGCCGCCGATCCGGTGCATCTGATGTACGTGCTGGAGCACGCCATCAAGCGCGAGCAATACGCCGACGACATCGAGGCCAAATACCTGGAATTCATCAAGTCCGAGCTGGCACCGCGCTATGCCGAATTCATCGGTCATGAGATTCAAAAAGCCTATCTCGAATCCTATACGGAATATGGGCAGAACCTGTTCGATCGCTACATCGCCTACGCGGACGCCTGGATCGAGGAGCAGGACTACAAAGACCCGGACACCGGCCAACTCTTCGACCGTTCCGTGCTGGACGCCGAGCTTTCGAAGGTCGAAAAGCCGGCCGGCATCGCCAACCCGAAGGACTTCCGTAACGAGGTCGTCAAGTTCACGCTGCGCGCGCGGTCCCAGAACGACGGGCACAACCCATCGTGGACCAGTTACGAAAAGCTACGCGAGGTGATCGAAAAACGCATGTTCAGCCATGTCGAGGACCTGCTGCCGGTCATCGGCTTCGGCACCAAGCGGGACAAGGATTCGGAAGAAAAGCACGACGATTTCGTTAACCGCATGGTCAATCGCGGCTATACCGAGCGGCAGGTCCGCCGGCTGGTCGAGTGGTACATGCGTGTCAACAAAGCCGGATAGCAAACCATAGGCGATTGCGGTGTTCCATTTTATCGATCGCCGACAGAACCCGAAGGACAAGAGCCTCGGTAACCGCCAGCGCTTCATGCGGCGGGCGCGGGCGCGCATCAAGGAGGTCGTCGAAAAGTCGATCAAGGAGCGCAAGCTCTCCGATATAGCCAACGGCGAAGAGATATCGATCCCGACCAAGGGTATCGACGAGCCTCGCTTCCGCCACGCCAGCAGCGGTGGCCGTCGCGAACGGGTCTTCAACGGCAACAAGGAATTTCGCCCCGGCGACCAGATCGAAAAGCCGGAGGGGGGCGGCCAGGGCAAGGGCGGTAAGAAAGGCTCGGACAGCGGCGAGGGCGAGGACGAATTCCGCTTTGCCCTGACCCGGGAAGAATTCCTCGACCTATTCTTCGAAGATCTCGAGCTGCCGGATTTGGTGAAAACCAATCTGCGCGAGGTAATCACCTACAAGATGCGCCGGACCGGCCATACGGCCACCGGCACCCCTACCAACCTCAACGTCCTGCGCACCATGTGCAAAAGCCTGGGACGCCGGTTGGCACTCAAGCGCCCGAAGCAGACCGAGATCACTGATCTGGAAGATGAGATCGCGGCGCTGGACAACAAGACGAAACCAAGTGCCGAGGAACTCGCCCGCCTCGAAGTCTTGCGCGAATCTCTCAAGGATGTGCTGCGCAGGAAGCGCTGGGTGCCTTACATCGACCCGGTCGACATCCGCTACAACAACTACGCGCCCAAGCCGGAACCGAACACCAAGGCGGTGATGCTCTGCCTCATGGATGTGTCGGGATCGATGGGCGAGCGCGAGAAGGAATTGGCCAAGCGTTTCTTCATTCTCCTGCACCTGTTTCTCAACCGCCGCTACAAGCAGATTGACGTGATTTTCATCCGCCACACTCACGAGGCGCAAGAGGTGGACGAAGACACTTTCTTCTATAGCCAGGAGACCGGCGGCACCGTGGTCAGCACGGCGTTGGTCGAGATGCTGAAGGTGATCCGCGACCGGTATCCAACAAGCGAGTGGAACATCTACGGGGCGCAGGCCTCGGACGGCGAGAACCATGCCGGTGATACGGACAAGTGCATCACCATGCTGGCCCAGGAGGTCATGCCGCTGTGCCAGTACTACGCCTACGTCGAGATCCTGGATGAGCGCGAGACGGAAATATTCCGCAACATGCAAAACGGCGCCGCGTTGTGGCAGGCCTACCGGACAGTGGCGGAGGCCTGGCCGAATTTCGCCATGAAGAGGATCGCCAAGCCTGGCGACATCTATCCGGTATTCCGCGAGCTATTCGCCAAGCAATCAGACAAGACGGCGGTGCGGCCGTGACGCGCAAGTCAAAGAAGAAAAAGGTGGAGCCCCTGTTCGAAGGGTCCGAATGGACCTTCGAAAAGCTGCGTCAGGCCTATGCCGCGATCGAAGACGTGGCGCTCAACGATCTTGGCCTGGAGGTCTACACCAATCAGATCGAGATCATTTCGTCGGAACAGATGCTCGATGCCTATTCGTCGATCGGCATGCCGTTGATGTACCCGCACTGGTCGTTCGGAAAGCACTTCCTGCGTGAAGAGAATATGTACCGCAAGGGCTTCACCGGCCTGGCTTACGAGATCGTCATCAACTCGAACCCGTGCATCAGCTACAATATGGAAGAAAATACCATGGCCCTTCAGGCCCTGGTGATGGCGCACGCCGCGTTCGGTCACAATCATTTTTTCCGCAACAATTACCTGTTCCGCCAGTGGACCGACGCGGACGGTATTCTCGAATACCTGCAGTTCGCGAAAAGCTACATCGCCAAGTGCGAGGAACGCTGTGGCCCCGCCGCGGTCGAGGAGATCCTTGATGCCGCGCATGCCCTGATGGACCACGGGGTGTTTCGCTACAACCGCCCCGCAAGGCTCAGCAAGCGGGATCAAGCAGAGCGGGAACAGGAGCGGATACGCTACGAAGAGCGGAACTTTCAGGATATCTGGCGGACCGTACCGACAAAAAACGGCGACGGTGACACTGCCGAGGAAGAAAAAATCGAGGAAGAAACCGAAAGCGCCCGCCGGCTCAAGCTGCCGGAAGAGAACCTGCTGTATTTCTTGGAAAAAAATAGCCCGGTCCTGGAGACCTGGCAACGCGAGATTCTGCGAATCGTGCGGAACATCGCCCAGTATTTTTATCCGCAGAAACAGACCAAGGTGATGAACGAAGGCTGCGCGACTTTTGTGCATTACTACATCATGAACCGGCTCTATGACGATGGCCTGCTAACCGATGGGGCCATGTTGGAGATCCTGCACAGCCATTCCAACGTGGTCTTTCAGCCCGGCTTCGACGATAAGCGGTACAGTGGCATCAACCCCTATGCCCTAGGGCTTGCCATGATGGAAGATATCAAGCGGATCTGCACCGAGCCGACCGAGGAAGACCGCACGTGGTTCCCCGAGATCGCCGGCAACGACGACTGGCGCGGGACCCTCAAGGACGCCTGGGCAAACTACCGCGACGAATCCTTCATTCAGCAGTATTTGAGCCCGCATCTGATCCGCAAATTGAAGCTCTTCCTCTGCGTCGACGAGGCCGAGAAACAACACGTCATGGTCGATAGCATCCATGACGAGCGCGGCTACAAGCTGGTACGCACGGCCTTGGCGCGAAATTACGATCTGGCCCTGATCGAGCCGGATGTGCAGGTCGTGGCCGTGGACATGGGCGGTGACCGATGCTTGCACCTGCAACACCAGGTGCATGACGGTATCCACCTTTCGGAGAAGGGCCGCGACGGGGTGATCGCCCAGGTTCGCCGCCTGTGGGGCTATGACGTGGTCCTGGCCGGCGTGGATAAGGGCACCGGCGAAAAGCTCTACGAGACCAGCACGGCCAAGCCCGCGGCGGCGTAAAACCGCCTCCTAAGCCCTTAAAGTCCCTCAAATACCGGGGTGATTCCCGTTGCGGCCGGACAGGCTGCTGCCTATAATTCCGGGGTCACTTCTCAAAGATCCGACGACTAGGGCTTGGTCTCGCCGACCGGGCTACAGCTTCCTTCGGATTTCGGCGAGCTGAGACCCATGCACGCACGCGGCGCGCATGGTCGTACAACATTGACTAGGAACGAATCTATGATCACAGGAACCGTTAAGTGGTTCAACTCCGTCAAGGGCTATGGCTTCATTACGCCCGAGGACGGCACCGCTGACGCCTTCGTCCACATTTCGGCTGTAGAGCGCGCCGGCCTGCCGGGCCTACGCGAAGGCCAGCGGGTGCAGTACGAACTGCAGCATGGCCAAAACGGCAAGTCGTCGGCCGAGAACCTGTCGCTCGCCGAATAAGGCTGCGCCACGGAAACCGTGGTCCAACGACCACGACAGAAGGCCCGCCCAACGGCGGGCCTTCTTGTATTTGGAGGGAGGTGGTGCCGGGTGCAGGATTCGAACCCGCGACATCTGGTTTACAAAACCAGCGCTCTACCAACTGAGCTAACCCGGCACATCGACTAGGCTCTCACGAAGCCCTGTCATAATACGCCAAAGCGGCTGTGTCATGGGTGAAGATTGGCCTTCCTACTACGCTTGCCGGGGTAGCGGGGGCGGAGTTAAGCTTCGCGAAAGGCCCCATGGGCCGCCCCACCAGCGTAAATTGGAGCTATCCGCCATGTCCGCAGCCCTGTCTATCGATTCCGTGAAATCCCAAGCCGAGGGCCTGTCCTATCGCAGTCAGGCCTTTATCGACGGCAAGTACGTGGCTGCCGCCAGTGGCGAGACCTTCGATTGTGTCAGCCCGGTGAACGGCAAGGTCCTGGCCCAGGTCGCCGCGTGCGACAAGGAGGACGTCGACCGCGCGGTCAAGGCCGCCCGCCGCGCCTTCGAGGATGGGCGCTGGAGCCACCAAGCGCCGAGCAGCCGCAAGCGGGTGCTGTTCCGTTTCGCTGAGTTGATCGAGCGGCACGCGACCGAACTGGCGCTGCTGGAAACCCTGGACATGGGCAAGCCGATCCGGGATTCCGCCGCCATCGACATTCCAGCGGTGGTCAAGTGCATCCGCTGGTACGCCGAGGCCGTCGATAAGGTCTATGACGAGGTCGCCCCGTCGCCGCACAACGCGGTGGTCACCATCACTCGGGAACCGGTCGGCGTTGTCGGCGCCGTGGTGCCGTGGAATTTCCCGCTGCTCATGGCGGCCTGGAAGATAGGCCCGGCGTTGGCCACCGGGAACTCGATCATCGTCAAGCCGGCGGAGCAATCACCGCTGACCATGATCCGCGTTGCGGAGCTGGCCGCGGAGGCGGGTATACCCGACGGCGTTATCGGTGTGGTGCCGGGCATGGGCGAGACCGCCGGTCAGGCCCTCGGCCGCCACATGGACGTGGACGCCATCGCCTTCACGGGGTCGGCCGAGGTCGGCAAGTACTTCCTCAAATATGCCGGCGAGTCGAACATGAAGCGGGTCGGCCTGGAATGCGGCGGCAAGACGCCGAACATCATCATGGCCGATGCACCGGACCTGGACGCGGCGGCTGAAGCAGCGGCCTGGGGCATCTTCTTCAACCAGGGCGAGGTGTGTAACGCCGGCTCGCGCCTGTTGGTCGAGGAGTCGGTGAAGGACAGGTTGCTGGAAAAGGTCATGCAGGTCGGCAAGTCCATGCGCGTGGGCGATCCGCTGGACCCGGCGACCCAGATCGGCGCCATGGTGGACGATACCCAGACCGACCGGGTCATGGG
>JAJFGP010000066.1 GCA_021776055.1 Kiloniellaceae bacterium | reverse complement strand
CGGGTTATCGCCGAGTATTTGGACGAGGTTTATCCGGAGCCGCCGCTGATCGGCGGTACGCCGGTTGATCGGGCCGAGACCCGCCGTCTGGCCGACTGGTTCGACGGCAAATTCCAGCGCGAGGTAAGCGCTGGGCTGATCGAGGAGAAGATTACCCGCCGCCTGCTGCAACACGGAGAGCCGAACGCGGCCGCCATTCGCAGCGCCCATGCGGACATCCACTACCATCTCGATTACATCGCCTGGCTGTGCGACCGCCGCCGCTGGCTTGCGGGCGACGATTTCTCGCTGGCCGACGTGGTCGCCGCGGCGCATATCTCGGCGGTCGATTACCTAGGCGATGTGCCTTGGGGCGACCATTCGGACGCCAAGGATTGGTACGCGCGGGTCAAGTCCCGGCCCAGCTTGCGCCTGATCTTAGCCGACCGTATTCACGGCGCGATTCCGGCCGTGCACTATGCCGACCCGGATTTCTGAAGCGGTTCCAGGACTGGAGACAACATTGCAGCCAATCACTCCGAAGAATATTGCTGCGCCAGCGGGCGGTTATAGCCACTGTATCGAGACAGGGCCGAATGCGCGCCACCTGTTCATCAGCGGGCAGATCCCCGAGCGCCCGGACGGGACGGTTGCCAGCGATTTCGAGTCTCAATGCGCTCAAGTGTGGGAGAACATCGGTAGCGTCCTGAACGCCGCCGGCTTGGGCTACGGAAATCTGATCAAGATCACCACGTTCCTGACCGACCGTGCTCAGGCGGAGGCGAATGGCGCCATACGGCGGCGTTATCTGGGCGACCACGTGCCGGCGTTGACGGTTATCGTCGTGCAAACCCTGGAGCCCCAGTGGCTACTCGAGATCGAGGCCGTGGCGGTGACTTAGCTCAGCGTATGCCGCGTTACTGCGCCGTCCCGTCGAGGCGCGCCAGGTTGCTGCGGGCGACGTCGGCGGCGGGGGTGCCTTCCGCGACGGCCAGCACGCGCTGCCAATCGGTGCGCGCCGCCTGCGGTTCGCCGGCCAGGCGCTTCAGGATGCCGCGCTCCAGCAGGCCGTCGGGATTGTCCGGCTCCAGGGCCAGGGCCCGGTCCACATCGTCGCGGGCAAGATCGAGGGTTTCCAGGTAGCGATAGGCGCTGGCGCGGAAGATCAGGATGTCGGGGCGGCCGGGTGCTAGATCGAGGGCGCGATTGAGATCGTCCAGCGCCTCCCAATAGCGGGTCAGCGTGGCCAGGCTGATGCTGCGATCGATCAACAATTCCACATTGTCGGAGGCAAGCGCCAGGGCCGACGTCTGGGTGGCCAGGGCGTGTTCCGCATCGGCGGCCAGCAACCAGGCTTGGCCGGCCTGCGCCAAGGCGCCGATGCGCAAATCCACCTCGGCCGGGTCCAAGTCGGCCGCCAGGGTCTCCAGGCGCACCGCCGCCTCGTCATAGCGGCCGAGACCGATCATGGCGACGGCGGCACAATGGCGGGCCGCGTCATCGCCACCTTGCGCCTCCCAAGCGCGCGCACTTGCCAGGGCCTCGGCGGGCTTGCTGCTGGTCAGGGTCATGCAGGCGGCGTATTCGCTCTCGTGATCCACCGGCGCGGTTTCCTGTGCCGCGATAGGGCTCGCAACGAGGAGCAGCGCGAGAGTTAAGCCGCCTGCGGTGCGTCGTGTCATGCCTGATTGTGCCTCGGTTCTTGTTCCTGCTTGTCCGCGTGCCTAAGGTCGCCTCAACCGTGGCGCCAATCAAGGCCCGCGATGGATAGAATGTGTGGCCGCCGTGACCGCTTGCCGATTGTTTTGTTTTGGTCTGGGCTATAGCGCCCGCGTGCTGGCCGAACGATTGCGCGCACAGGGCTGGGCCATCGCCGGGACCGCGCGCGCCCCCGATGCCGTGGCGGCGCTGCGCGCGGCGGGAATCGAGAGTTTTCTTTTTGACCGCGACCGGCCGCTGGACGACGCACAAGTGGCGCTGGCGGGTGCCACGCACGTGCTCAGCAGCGTGCCACCCGATGCACACGGAGACTCGGTGCTTGACCATCACGGGCGAGACATTTCTGCCGTGGATGGTTTGCAATGGGTTGGCTATCTATCGACCACCGGCGTCTATGGCGACCGGGACGGCGGTTGGGTGGACGAAGACTCGGCGCTAGCGCCGACCGGCGACCGTGGCCGCCGCCGGGTGGACGCGGAAAGCGCCTGGCAGGAATTGGCGGCGGTGCATATTTTTCGCCTGGCCGGCATCTACGGTCCCGGCCGCAACGCTATCGCCAGCGTCCGCGCCGGGACGGCCAAGCGGATCGATAAATCGGGCCAGGTCTTCAGCCGCATTCATGTGGCCGACATCGCGGCGGTGCTCGAGGCCTCCATGACCCATCCCAATCCAGGGCGCATCTACAATGTGTGCGACGACGATCCGGCGCCGCCGGCCGAGGTTATTGCCTATGCCTGTGATCTGCTCGGGCAACCGTCGCCGCCCCTAGTGCCCTTCGCGGAAGCGGCGTTATCCGAGATGGGGCGCAGCTTTTACCGGGACAATAAGCGGGTACATAACAACCGCATCAAAGATGAGCTCAATATACACCTGACCTATACCGATTATAGGGTAGGTCTCAGGGCCCTTCTGGCGGCAGAAGGCGGTCGCTAAGCGCTCCGACCACGCCGGTCAGCCGTGCTAGATCGTGCGGCTCGGAGAGGCGGTGGCCGCCGTCCTTGACCAAGGTAACCTCAACGTCGGTCGAGCGCAGGCGCTGCATCAGCTCCAGCGAAAGCGTATAGGGCACGTCCGGATCGGCGACGCCATGGATCAGGCGCACCGGACACTCGATCGCAATGGCCTTGTTCATCAACAGATGTGTCCGCCCGTCCTCGATCAGCTGCCGGGTGATGGGATACGGCTGCTCGCCGTAGGCGGACGGTTCGTAGTAGACGCCCTCGCGCTCGATGGTGGCGCGGATCTCGGGCGTGAAGGCGCGCCACATAAGCGTCTCGGTAAAATCCGGGGCGGCGGCGATACCCACTAGGCCGGCAACCATTTGCGGCCGCGCCAGGGCGGCCAACAGCATGATCCAGCCGCCCATGGACGAGCCGACCAGAATTTGCGGCCCCGCCGTCAACTCGTCGAGCACGGCAACGGCGTCCTCCGCCCAGCGGCCGATACTGCCGTCCTCGAACCGGCCGGAGGAGGCGCCATGGCCAAAATAGTCAAAGCGGACGAAGGCCTGCCCGCGCGCCGCCGCGAAGGCTTCGAGGGCGAGCGCCTTGCCGCCGGTCATATCGGACATGAAGCCGCCCAGGAAGACGATGCCCGGCGTGTCTCCGCCGCCACGTTCGCGTGTTTTGTCGGCCGCGGTGGCGTGGTAGGCAATGCTGGCGCCATCCCGACGTGCTAGTATGTCCCGGCGTGCTAGTATAAGGGGCGAAGATGTTCCGGCCGCGACTGCCATGGCTTCGAAGAAGACGTCTGTTGAGTGAATCCGAATACCCTAACACCCCCGCCGCCGCGGCGAAAGACGGCCGACCGGTAGTGCTGCAGGTGGTTCCCCGCCTAATCTCCGGGGGAGTCGAGCGCGGCGCCGTCGATATCGCCGCGGCCGTGGTCGCCGGTGGCGGCACGGCCCTGGTCGCGTCCGAGGGCGGGCCGATGGAGTATGAATTGCGCCGGGTCGGTGCGATTCATTTGAAGCTGCCGTTGGCCTCGAAAAACCCGCTGGTCATGTATCGCAATGTGGGCCGTCTGGTTGGCCTGATTCAGGCCCACGACGTGGATATCGTCCACGCGCGCTCGCGCGCCCCGGCGTGGAGTGCAGCGGCGGCGGCGCGGCGCACCGGGCGGCATTTCGTCACCACCTTTCATGGCACCTACAACTTCAGCAACCGGATCAAGCGCCGCTACAACGCCATCATGACCAAGGGCGAGCGGGTGATCGCCAATTCCGACTTTATCGGCCAGCACATCCGCGACAACTACACCGTCGATCCGGCGCGCGTTCGCGTCATCCGCCGGGGTATCGATCTCAACCTGTTCGATCCGGAGAAGGTAAGCGCCGAGCGGGTGGTCCAGTTGGCCGGCCGCTGGCGCCTACCCGACGGCGTGCCGGTGGTCATGCTGCCGGGCCGCCTAACCCGCTGGAAGGGGCAGACGGTCTTGATCGATGCCTTGACCCGCCTGCGCGATGTGGAACTGCGCTGTGTTCTGGTGGGCAGCGACCAGGGGCGCAGTGCCTACAAGGCCGAGCTTGAGCGGTTGATCGCGCGGCACGGGCTGGCCAGCCATGTTTTCCTGCCCGGCCAGTGCGACGATATGCCGGCTGCCTACATGCTTGCCGACGTGGTGATTTCCGCCTCCACCGACCCCGAGGCCTTTGGCCGCGTAGTCAGCGAGGCTCAGGCCATGGGGTGTCCGGTGGTGGCCAGCGATCACGGCGGTGCTAGCGAGCAGGTGATCGAGGATCGCACCGCTTTCTTGGTGCCGCCCGGCGATCCCAATGCCCTGGCCGACGGCATCCGCAAGGCTTTGGCTCTGACCGCCGGGCAGCGCGAACAGTTGTCCAAGGCGGCGCGGGCGCATGCCCGGGCCAACTTCTCCAAGGACCACATGTGCGCCGCGACCCTGGCCCTTTACCGCGAGCTCCTACGCGCCGCCGCTCCGGCGGCCCACACTGTCCGCCAGCCGCGGACAGCCACTTAGGGCGCTCGCGTTTCTTGACAGAGGTTGGATTCCCCCTACAGTGCTCGCCCTTATCGGTAATCGGCAAAGGCCTGGAAACTTGATCTTATGGTAGCCATCACGCTGCCCGATGGGAGCGTGCGTGCGTTTGACGGGCCGATCACCGGGGCCGAAGTCGCCGCCGCCATTGGCCCCCGCTTGGCCAAGGATGCCCTGGCGGTGAAGGTCGACGGGGAGCTCGAAGATTTGTCCACCCCGATCGAGGCCGACGCCGCCCTCCAAATCGTCACGCGCGGTCACGCCGATGCCCTGGCGTTGCTGCGCCACGACTGCGCGCACGTGCTGGCCGAGGCGGTGCAGGAGCTTTACCCCGGCACTCAAGTGACCTTCGGTCCGGCGACCGAGAACGGCTTCTATTACGACTTTGCCCGCGCGGAACCCTTCACTCCCGATGATCTGGTGCGCATCGAGGCGCGTATGAAGGAGATCGTCGATCGCGACGAAGCCATCGTCCGCGAAATCTGGCCGCGTGATAAGGCGATCCGCCATTTCGAATCGGTTGGCGAAACCTACAAGGCTCAGCACATCGAAAGCTTGGCCAAGGACGCGCCGATCAAGATTTACCGGCAAGGGAACTGGCTCGATCTGTGCCTGGGGCCGCATCTGCCCTCGACCGGCAAGTTGGGCCAGGCCTTTAAGCTGCTGAAGGTATCCGGCGCTTACTGGCGCGGCGATTCACGCAACGAGCAGCTTCAGCGCATCACCGGCACCTGTTGGGAAACGGACAAGCAACTGGCCGCTTACTTGCGCATGGTCGAGGAAGCGGAAAAGCGCGATCACCGCCGCCTTGGCCGCGAGATGGGTCTGTTCCATCAGCAAGAAGAAGCCGCCGGCTCGGTCTTTTGGCACCCCAAGGGGTGGACCCTCTACCGGGTGGTGGAGCGCTATCTGCGCACCCGTCTGGAGGCGGCCGGCTATGTGGAGGTGAAGACGCCGCTGTTGATCGACCGGGCTCTGTGGGAAGCCTCCGGCCACTGGGAGAAATTCCGCGAACACATGTTCGTGGCGACGACGGATGAAGACCGGTCACTGGCGGTCAAACCGATGAATTGTCCCGGCCATGTTCAGATATTCAAGCAAGGCCTGACCAGCTACCGCGATCTGCCGCTGCGCATGGCCGAGTTCGGCTCCTGCCACCGCAACGAGCCCTCCGGCGCCTTGCACGGCTTGATGCGGGTACGCGGCTTTACTATGGACGATGCGCATATCTTCTGCACCGAGGATCAGATCACCAGCGAGACCATCGCCTTCTGCGAGCTGCTGCACAGCATCTATCGGGACCTGGGTTTCGACGAGGTGGTGATCAAGTTTGCTGATCGGCCGTCGGTGCGCGCCGGCAGTGATGTCACCTGGGATCGGGCCGAGACCGCTCTGATCGAAGCAGTCAAAGCGGCCGGGCTGACCTATACCCTGAACCCGGGCGAAGGCGCCTTTTACGGCCCGAAGCTGGAATTCGTGTTGCGCGATGCCATTGGCCGCGATTGGCAATGCGGCACCTTGCAGGTGGATTTCGTCCTGCCCGAGCGGCTGGATGCCTCTTACGTGGGCGAGGACGGCAACAAGCATCGCCCGGTCATGCTGCACCGGGCGATCCTGGGGTCATTCGAGCGTTTCCTGGCCATCCTCATCGAACAATACGCCGGCCGCTTCCCACTTTGGCTCGCCCCCTTACAGATGGTCGTGGCGACGATCACCTCCGAGGCGGACGATTATGCCCGCGAGGTGGCAGAGGCGCTGGGGGCTGCCGGTCTGCGCGTCGATCTGGATTTACGGAACGAAAAAATCAACTACAAGGTGCGCGAGCACAGCCTCGCCAAGGTGCCCGTGATCGCCGTTGTCGGGGGCCGCGAGGCGGAAGAGCACACCGTGGCCCTGCGCCACCTGGGCGGTAAGAACCAGGAGGTCCTTGCGCTGGCCGAGGCAGTCATTAAAGTCAAGAATGAGGCTGCCCCGCCGACTGGAGCTTGAAGGCCGGGGCGGACAGAGATTAACCATGAGGGGAGACTAACCCATAGCAAGACCACCCATGAACCTCGCGCCATCCCGTGACGGCATGCGCGTGAATGACCAGATCAGTTCACTGGAGGTGCGGCTGATCGACGAAACCGGCGAAAATGTAGGTGTCGTCACCAAGATCGACGCCATGCAACGCGCCGAGAATGCCGGTCTTGACCTGGTCGAGATCTCGCCGGGCGCCGATCCGCCGGTGTGCAAGATTCTCGATTACGGACGCTATAAATACGTCGATCAGAAGAAGAAGGCGGAAGCCCGAAAAAAGCAAAAAACGATCGATATCAAAGAGATAAAGATGCGCCCGAACATTGACCAGCACGATTACGATGTGAAGATGCGGGCGATTTTTCGCTTCCTCGAGGAGGGTGACAAGGTCAAGGTGACCATGCGCTTCCGCGGCCGGGAGATGGTTCACCAGAACCTCGGCCTCGACGTCCTCAACCGGGTCCGGGGCCAGCTTGAAGAAGTGGCCAAGGTCGAGCAGTTTCCCCGGGTCGAGGGACGCCAGATGATCATGATCATGGCCCCCCGGTAACCGCCACCGATGCCTCCATAGAGGGGCGGTGATACCTTGCAATCGCCCCCGCCGACGGCTATAAACGGCGGCTTTCAACGCGAGCGGTTCGGCCTGAGGGCATGCCCAGCCGCTCTAAATCACGCGCTATTCGAAGAAAAGGAACACGCAAAATGCCCAAGATGAAGACCCGGAGCGGCGCCAAAAAGCGATTCCGCCTGACCGGTAGCGGCAAGGTCCGCCATTCCGCCGCCGGTATGCGGCACGGCATGAGCAAGCGGTCGCAGAAGATGAAGCGCAAGGCGCGCGGCACGCACATCATGAATCCGTCCGACGCTAAGATCGTCAAGCGTCACTTTCTACCTTACGCCTAAGGAGGCCTCGCAATGGCACGTGTCAAGCGGGGCGTCACGACGCACGCCCGCCACAAGAAGGTTGTCGACCAGGCCAAGGGCTTTCGCGGCCGCGGTAAGAATGTCTTTCGCGCCGCCATCGAGCGCGTCGAAAAGTCGCTGCAGTACGCCTACCGCGACCGGCGCGTCCGCAAGCGCAACTTCCGCAGCTTGTGGATTCAACGCATCAACGCCGGTGCCCGCGAGCACGGTCTGACCTACGCGCAGTTTATGCATGGCATGAAGAACGCCGGGATCGATGTGGACCGCAAGGTCCTGTCGGACTTGGCGGTGCGCGAGCCGGCGGCGTTCAAGGCCCTGGTCGAAAAGGCGCAGAGCGCGCTCGGCGACCGCGGCTAGGCCATCGCCATATCCTATGCCGGCCGCACCCCCTTGGGCACGGTCGCTGGGGAGGGATTAGCCCGTGAGCCAATGGGCCCTGAGCCGATGGGTAGGCCGCATAATTTTGGTCGTCGCCTGCCTGGGGGCGATTGCCGCGTGCTCGCCCTTTGCGGATGACATCGATGCGGTCAAGGAGGCCGAGACCGCTGGCATGCGCAACGAGGACTTTGTCCAGCGCCTGGCCGGGGACGAGAACGAAATCGCGTGGTCGGCGCGGCGCTGGGAGCAGTACCCCAAGAACTCGGGCATCATCTTCGTCGAGGCGGCCATGGAAAAGCAGACCCGTGACGGAAAGAAGCGCAAGATCGTTGTGCAGTACGCCTATAACCGGGTTAGCGAACGCACCAGCCTGCATGACGTCCTTGTCGACGGCCAGTCGCAAGGAATCCTCGGCGGTGCCCTACAAATGCTTCTCTTGCGGCTAGATTAAATCATGCTCAAAGACGATCTCGGCCGGCTGCAAAGCGATCTGATGGCGGCGATCTCCGGCGCCGGCGATATGGCGGCGTTGGAGGTGGTGCGGGTGCGTGCGCTCGGCAAGAAGGGCGAGGTGACGGGGCTGATGAAGACCCTCGGCAATCTCGGCCCGGACGAGCGCAAGACCGCGGGTCAGGCCTTGAATACGTTGAAGGATGCGCTCGCGGCTGCCATCGAGGCACGCAAGGCGTCCTTGGCCGAGGCCGATCTGGAAGCCCGCCTGGCGACCGAGCGGGTCGATGTCTCCTTGCCGGCGCGCCCCGATGAGATCGGCCGCATTCACCCCATCAGCCAGACCATCGAGGAGATGGTCGCCATCTTCGGCGAGATGGGCTTCACGGTGGCGGAAGGGCCGGACATCGAGGATGACTTTCACAACTTCACCGCCCTGAACATCCCGCCTGACCATCCGGCGCGCCAGGAGCACGATACTTTCTATTTGCCGGAAGATGCGGCTGGCAGCCGACCGGTTCTACGCACCCACACCTCACCGGTGCAGATCCGAACCATGCAAGCGGTCAAGCCGCCGATCCGCATCATCGTGCCCGGGCGCACCTTCCGCGCCGATTCCGATGCCACCCATTCGCCCATGTTTCATCAGGTCGAAGGCCTGGTTATCGACAAGACGACGCACATGGGCCATCTCAAGGGCACGTTGATCGAGTTCTGCCGCGCTTACTTCGACATCGACGATCTGCCCGTACGCTTTCGGACCAGCTATTTTCCCTTCACGGAGCCCAGCGCGGAATTGGATATCGGCTGTAGCCGTGCCGGCGGCAAGCTGACCATTGGCGCCGGCGGCGATTGGTTGGAAATTCTCGGCTGCGGCATGGTGCACCCGCGCGTGCTCGAGAACTGCGGCATCGATCCCGATGTTTATCAGGGTTTCGCCTTCGGCATGGGGATCGAGCGCGCGGCCATGCTGAAGTATGGTATCCCGGATTTGCGCACCTTCTATGATTCGGATTTGCGTTGGTTGCGCCACTACGGCTTCCTGCCGTTCGAGCTGCCCAACCTGGTGCGGGGGCTGTAGCCCGTGAAGTTCACCCTGGCCTGGCTCAAGGAGCACCTGGAGACCGATGCAGCCCCGGCGGCCATTGCTGAGACGCTGACCATGATCGGCCACGAGGTCGAATCGATCAACGATCCGGCCGCCCGTTTTGCCTCCTTCATCGTCGGTTACGTCAAGGAAGCGCGGCCCCATCCCAATGCCGACCGCCTGCAGGTCTGCATCGTCGAGACCGGTCAGGGCGAGGTGCAGGTGGTCTGCGGCGCGCCCAATGCGCGTACCGGCATGAAGGGGGTGTTCGCGCCCGCCGGCAGCCTTATTCCCGGCAGCGGCGCCATGCTCAAGGCCGGCAATATCCGCGGCGAGGCTTCCAACGGCATGCTGCTTTCCGAGCGGGAGATGGGCCTGTCCGACGAGCACGAAGGCATCATCGATTTGCCGGAGGATGCGACCCTTGGCGCATCGGCGGCGGTGGCCTTGGGTCTTCTCGATTCCGTGTTCGACGTTGCGATTACCCCGGACCGGGGCGATTGTTTGGGGGTGCGCGGGCTGGCCCGCGACCTGGCGGCTGCCGGCCTTGGCCGTCTCAAGCCGTTCGACGAGACGCCGGTGCC
>JAJFGP010000065.1 GCA_021776055.1 Kiloniellaceae bacterium | reverse complement strand
GGCAAAGACGACGGCGCGCTCGGGCCGGCCTTTTGCGCCAGGTTCCGCTAAACTGTCGATCAAGTCCGCGTCATCCTCGACGATGCGGGCCCGTCCCCAGATTTTAATGCGCTGCCGATTGGCGTAGTCCATCAGGAAGATAAAGGCGCGGTCGTTCTCGTCCAGATTGCCGATGGAGATGTATTGGCGGTTGCCCTTGAAGTCGGCGAACGCCAGATGCTGGTCGTCCAGGACTTTGAGGAAGCCCTTCGGCCCGCCGCGGTGTTGAATGTAGGGCTGGCCCTCGGCATTGGAGGTCGCCAAGTAGATTGAATCCCGCTGGGCGATAAAGGCGGCCAGATCATCGGTCACCCGGTTGCGCCAGCCGCCCCGTTCCTCCATGCGCGCATAGGTACCGCGCGATCCCCGGCTTTCCTGGGCCGCCTTGACCGCCGGGGTAAAGGCAATATCGCTGATGTGTCCGGTCATTCGACCCTCCGTTTTGAGCGAACAATTATATATAGACAGAACTGTCTGTCTATATATAATTGTTGATGAGCACATCAAGCCCACCCGCATGAGATTCCCATCATAAGAGCCCTACGGAGGCATCACATGAGCCCTATGAAGACATGACATCCACCCGACGCGATCATTTGGTTGGCACCGCCGAGCGCCTATTCCAGCAGAACGGATATCGGGCGACCGGTATCGATCGGATTCTGGCCGAATCGGGGGTCGCCAAGATGACCCTCTACAAACATTTTCCGTCGAAGGATGACCTGGTGCTCGCGGTCTTGCGCGGCCGCTGCGCGCGCTGGCGCAACTGGATGGAAAAGGCGGTGGCCCGCCGCGCCACGACGCCTCGCGACAAGTTGCTCGCGGTCTTCGATGTGTTCGAGGAATGGTTCGCAACGCCGGATTTCGCCGGCTGCATGTTCCTCAAGGCATCGTCGGAATACAGCCTGCTCGACGATCCGGTGCACCGCGCGGCCGCCGAGTACCACCGCGATATCCTAGCCTATCTGCGCCAGCTTGCGGCCGAGGCCGGGGTCCGGCGCCCGGCGCAGCTGGCCAGGCAATTGATGCTTCTGCTCATCGGGGCCGTTGCCATCACCCAGGTCAACGGCCAGGTGGGTGCCGGCCTACAGGCGCGCGAAGCCGCTAACGTGCTATTGGGTGCAGCCTTCGATTAGGGCGGCGATCGTGGCAAAACCAGCCGCTCAAGTATGAGCACGGTCAGCACGGTAAACACGCCGGAGAAAATAACGTCGCTGAGGAAATGGCTACCGGTGAGCATGCGGCCGAAACCGACAACCAGGCCGAACGCCAGGGCCGCCAACACATACCGCCGGCGCCGCCCGGCGAGTAGCGCGAATCCGAGCGTTCCGAACGCAAAAGCCGAGTCGCCGGATACGAACGAGCAGTTGCGCGGGCATTGATCGGTGATCACAAAGGCTGGCGTGAATTTCTTCTCGCCGCCAAATTCAACGATCTGCGACGGCCGTGCCCGGCCCCAGTTTTCCTTGAATATGGCGTTGGCCACGATCCCGGCCCCGACGCCGAAACATAACAGCAGAAATACATACCGCCGCCAGTCGAGACCGAGAACGGCGCGGCGGCGGAGCAACGTTAGGAGCAGCCCGACCGCAAGTGCTATCACGATTATCTGTGCCAAGGTCCGGGTAAATTCCGCCCACACCACGGAGGTTAGGCTACCGCTGAGCACAAACCTGCTGTTGCCCAAGTACAGCGCCTGGGCGGCCACCAAATCGATCTGCGGTACGGCGACGAACAAGACGGCCGCCACGAGACCGAAGGCGACGGTAGCCCCTATTTCGCGTCTATGCATGGCTGTCAGGAACCCCGTTACCCATCGAGATCATAGAAATGGAAGACACGCGTCCGGCCTCGGTGCTCAGGGATAGAAAGGGATGGCAATGGACGCGCCACGGCGAACCGATCGAGAATGTGGTTCGGTTTGGACAAAGTTGTCACATAGAAGACGCGCGGTGTCGTGGTCCGGTCAAAGGGAGCCGATAGCTCGTACTGGTTTCGCGCCTTGCCGCCGCCGCTCCAGATGACAATGGAAAATCCGGCGTCACGGGTATAATAGAGCAGTTCGGCCATGATCATGCGATCATCGGTCAGCACCGCGGCACCAGGGCGCTCGGCCATCAGTGTCGCGACTTCCCTGCCCAGCACATCCCAACCGCGCAATCGCGCGAACACATCCAGGCGCGACGGCAAACCGCCGCTGGAGGCCACGGCCACAAGGCCGTAGATCAACGCCGCGACGACCACATGCAAGGCAAGGGACGCCCGCATGATCCGCGCCCGATCCCGCTGTAGGAACCAAGCTACCACCGCCACCGTCGCCGCCACGTAGGTCACCGCCGCCCAGTTCGCATGGGCCCGCGACAACAGGCTTTGCACGATCACAACGACAAGAACCGGGACCGTGAAGGCAAAAAGCAGGCGCGCGCCCTCGTCTCCGCGCCGTGACCCCCGCCATGGCCGATGCGCCGCCAGCCACCAGAGCAATCCGGCAAACAGCATCGGGCCAAAGACACCGAACTGCGCCCCGAAAAACTCCAGCATCTTGTCCGGATGAAACAACGGGCCGGACCACTTCGCGTTCTCCGCCGTATGGGAGAACGTCGCCCAGCCGTGCTGCACATTCCAGACAACGTTGGGTGCTATGATAAGCGCGCCCAAAATCAGGGCGAGCGCCACATGACGGCTAAACAGAAGGCGCCGAGCCTCGACCGAGATAACGCCGTACACCACGCCGCAGAGCACGAAGTAGATCATGGCGTATTTGCTGAGCAGGCCCAGGCCGACCGAAACCCCCAAAAGCACGGCCCAACCGACATGCCGCGACCGCGACAGGCGCACGAACGCATACAGCGCGACGGACCAGAAAAACAACAACGGCACATCGGTGGAGATAATCCCCGACGAGTAGGAGACCGCCGGCAATGTCGCATAGGTGATGCTGGCCCAGAAACCGGTGCGATCGTCATAGATCTCCCTGCCAAGCAAGAAGATTATGCCGCTGGTGGCCGCATGGACCAGGGGTGAGGCCAGCCGAACGCACCATTCGCCGTCGCCACAGATTGCCGTGGTCGCGGCAATGATCCAGGCAATCATCGGCGGCTTTGATACGTATCCGAAAGCCAGACCCTGAGACCAGGACCAGTACTGTGCCTCGTCGCCGTGCAAGTTCAGGTCCGAGACCGCCAGCACCGCCACCCGGACCGCGGTGATCGCCAGAACCGCCATCGCGGCTGCACGGCCGGAAAACCAGGCAGACTGAGAGGATACCGCAGGCATGACAGGCATTACGTAAGGTGGACCCTGGCGCAGGCAAGAACGCGCGCCGAAGCTACCCCAGTTCAGCCGGGTGACCAAGGGCGCATTCCCACCGTTGCCGACGTGCGTCACAACCGTTCAATCGGGTATAATTTCCACAGTTTGCCTTGCATCTTCGCGTCTGCCGGCCCATCCATTGCCTCCGGCACAGACGACACAGACTGAGATACGGAATTCATGGACCTTTCGGTGGTAATACCCGTTCGCAACGAGGCCGATAACGTTGCGCCACTGGTCGGCGAAATTCGCGCCGCTTTGGACGGAAACCTGGCGTACGAGGTCATCTATGTGGATGACGGCAGCGACGATGACACGGTCGCCCGCCTGCGCCAGTTGGCCGATGAATTCCCGAGCCTGCGCATTATCCGGCACGCGCACTCCTGCGGCCAGAGCGCGGCCCTGTGGACAGGCGCCCAGCGGGCCGCTGCACCCTGGATCGGCACCTTGGATGGCGATGGTCAGAACGACCCGGCCGATCTCCTGCGCCTATGGAGCGAGGCGCGGCTGGCACAGGCACCAGCCGGCCTAGCCCTGGTCATGGGCCAGCGCACTAAGCGGCACGATTCGTGGTGGCGCCGCGTCGCCTCGCGTATCGCCAATGGCGTGCGCAGCCGCCTGTTGCGCGACAACACGCGCGATACCGGCTGCGGCCTCAAGATCCTGCGGCGCGAGGCCTATCTGGCCATGCCCTACTTCGACCATATGCACCGCTTCCTGCCCGCCCTGGTCCGCCGCCAACACGGCGACATCGTCTGGCTGCCGGTCAACCACCGGCCACGCCAGGCGGGCCGCTCGAAATACGGCGTCTTCGACCGTCTGTGGGTTGGAATCGTCGATCTGTTTGGTGTTATGTGGCTGCTGCGCCGCGCCAATCTGCCCCGCATAATCAAGGACGACCCATCATGACGCCCTTCATGACACTAGAAACCGTGTGGCTGGTTATCGGCTTCCTGGGTCAGGGCCTGTTCGCCATGCGGTTCATCTACCAATGGATCTACAGCGAACGGGTCGGACGCAGCGTCATTCCCGTGCCATTTTGGTACTTCAGCATCGGCGGCGGGCTTACCCTGCTCACCTATGCGATCTACCGGGGTGATCCCGTGTTTATCACCGGACAGGCCTTCGGCATTCTCATCTACAGCCGTAATTTGCACATGATCTACCGGGAGCGGCGCCAGACGGACAAGCCGACACACCCAGCCTAAGGTATGTTTCCCCAACTGGTCAGCCGGTACATACTTGGGGCTCCCGAATGCTAGCTGGAGCTGGTGGCGCCATGGCGACAGAATTCACGCCTCTTGCGGGCCTCATTGGCGGACTCCTGATCGGCTTGTCCGCCGTTGTCCTGATGCTCGGTTGCGGCCGGATTGCCGGCAATAGCGGTATCTTTGCCGGTCTATTGGCACGCGCACCGCGATCGGAGACTACCTGGCGAGCAGCCTTTATCGTCGGCATCTTGATCGGCACCACCCTGGCTGTAGAGGCCGGGCTGTACTCGGCGGGACCTTTACTGTTCCCGCCTGCGTTGGTCACGGTAGCCGGCGGTGGAATTCTCGTCGGCATTGGTACGCAACTCGGCTCCGGCTGTACCAGCGGGCACGGCGTGTGCGGACTGGCGCGCCTGTCGACCCGTTCGCTTACCGCCACGGCAACATTCATGGTCGTTGCCATTGCCGTCGTCTTTGTCTTGCGGCACGTGATCTAGGGAGGCGGGGATATGCGAGTCATCTTTGCCCTTCTCGCGGGCGTGCTCATGGGGCTGGGGCTTGCCGTTTCCGGCATGATGAATCCGGCCAAGGTGCTTGGTTTTCTCGATCTAGCGGGCGCCTGGGATCCAACCCTCCTGCTGGTGATGGGTGGCGCGCTGGCCACCACGTGGATCGGTTACCGGTTGACCTTCCGACGAACGGCACCGCTGTTCGCGGCGCAGTTCTCCCTGCCGACCCGGCAAGACATCGACGCCCCATTGATCGTCGGCGCCGCCTTGTTTGGCGCCGGTTGGGGGTTGGTCGGCCTCTGCCCCGGACCAGCCATCGCCGCGCTGACTTCGCTGCGCACGGAAGCGCTGGTGTTTGTAGCGGCTATGGCCATCGGAATGGTGCTGACCAAACACATCGTCCAGGGCCGCCCATCTCCGAAGGACACCGGTCTACCGGCGGAGTGATGGCCGGTGGCTAACCTTCAGCAAACTCCACGACCACGCCACAGGCCATTTCCGGCGGCAGTCGCAGTAACCCCTCCCCATCGCGCATGTACGGCGCGCCACGCGCATCAAGGGCAGCGGCCGTCGCGGTCAAGTTGTCGACCGCCAGGCGCATCCCGCTTAGCCATGGCGGCGGGTGATCGGGTATGCCAGGCAACCCCGGATACAACCGGCTAAGACCGCCAGGCGTGGTCAGGCGGAGCGTCGCACCGCCCACATCAACCTCGACGTAGCCATCCCCGGCAGACACCGCCGCTGAGCCAAACAATTTCGCATATGCAATCGCGGCGTCACCGGGGTCCGCGACCACCCCAGTCATCGACAGGACACCGCGCGCACCATTTTCATGGGTCAACCACTGTTCCTGCCAGACCATCGGCCGGTTCAAATGCTGCACGACAAAACTCGGTGCCGCGGGGCTGACCTCCGCTGGCAGGTGGGTCAGTCTGAAGGCTGGTTGTACGGTGCCGTCGGGCAGTTCCAAGTTTCGCTTTAGATCCTTCGGCCCATCCGCCGAAATACCGCGCCCGCGCAAATCCTCGGCCACCGCGCCCGCGTCGTCGCTGGCGTAGGCCAAGCCCATGAGCCCTTCGCGGGTGGCCAGGAACCGATCCAGGTTGTTGGTGAATTGCGCCGGATCGACAATGCCAAGTAGTTCGACGTAATCCCTGGGAAACATGATGCAGTAGTTGGCCGTCGCCCAACCGATATGGCGGCCGCGCGGTGAGACCACGAACCCTAGGTGTTCGAACGCGCGGTGCGCAGCTTCCAGATCGCGGACACCGACAATAACGTGGTCAATGCCATTAACCGTTGACGTCACCGCCGTCGGCTCCGCGACACGTTGCGCGGACGGCGACGCATCAACGGGCGTGCCGCGCGGGAGCCGGCGGCCTTCGGCGCCTCCCGCGGGGTGCTGCCATAGCCATAGCCGGCCTTGAACTTAATAAGCACCCGTTTCATCTCCGCCTCAGGTAGAATTTTCGGCCGGCCCGTCTGTAGCGCCTGAGCGTATTGCGCCGCCAAGGTCTCGACCTCGACCGCCAGAGCCAACGCTGATGCTAGGTCCTCGCCACACGCAATCACCCCATGGTTAGCGAGTAGACAGGCGCTGCGACCCTCCAGGGCCTTCAACGCGTTGCGCGACAGCTTTACGGTCCCAAAGGTCGCGTACGGCGCGCAGCGAATGGAATTACCGCCGGCCGCCGCCACCATATAGTGAAACGAGGGTATGCCGCGCCGCTGACATGCCAAGGCCGTCGCATGGATCGGGTGCACATGCACCAAGGCGCCAAACTCAGGCCGCGCCCGCAGCACGTCGAGATGGAAACGCCATTCGCTGGATGGGTAACGCTCGGCAACATTGCATTCCCAACCACCGTCAAAATCCATCTCGATCAAGTCGGCCGGACGAAGCGCCTCATACGGAACACCGGACGGCGTAAGCAATATTCCGTTCCCCGCTCGCGCACTAACATTGCCCGCGGTACCTTGGTTGATCCCCAGTTCATTCATACGTTGCGTCGTCGCGATGATCGCGCGTCGCAGTTTCAGGTGCTTCATCGCGGTGCTTCGCCCAATTTGGTCAAGCCGTAAGTTTACGTATCGTCAGGGCAAAGGAAACTGAATTCCTGACATATACCAATTGGCTTGGCCGTCGCCACACCACGCCCACGTGTATTGATGCTGCATGCAATGCGTGCTTCATGTAAAAGCTGTTTACATGAATTGGTCGAAACACCATCGGAAGCGGCGCGGCTATCACCACGGTAATCTGCGCGAAGCATTGATCGAAGCTGCCTTGGAGTTGATCGCGGCGAAAGGCGCTGCCGGATTTACGTTCGCCGAGGCTGCCCGTTCCGCGGGCGTGAGCCCGGGTGCGCCGTACCGGCATTTCCGGGATCGGGACGCTTTGATTGCCGATGTGGCACGGCGCGGTTTCGAGCACTTCGCAGAAGATCTGGCCCGCGCTTGGAACGACGGTCAGCCCACCCCACACACGGCCCTGCAGAATCTTGGCGCTGCCTATCTCGCCTTCGCCAAGGACGAGCCCGCGTACTACACCGCCATGTTCGAATCACAGCTACCGGCCCGTGCGGACCCGGAGTTAGTGCAGGCATCCGATAGGGCCTTCGCTGTCTTGCGTCAGGCAGCGGAGACACTGATCGCCACTCTACCACCACGGCAACGTCCGCCGGCGATGATGGTCAGCCTGCATATTTGGTCGCTGGCGCACGGCATCGCCTCCCTGTTCGGGCGCGGCGATGAAGCCCGCAGGGCGCTGCCGATGGCGCCTGAAGAGCTGTTGGAAGCCGGAATCCTCGTCTACCTCCAGGGCTTGGATATCGCCACCGATTAAGGGTCAAATATCCCACCTCGGCGCAGAGTTTGATTTTTCCCTGGTCTCTATCTTGACAGGGTGATCTCAGGCAGCCATATGTTCGAATGTAAATAATACTTACATGAGGCTTCCGATGGCACTCGCAGCTAGAATTGAGACCAAACTGGATGAAGGCGGGAAGCTCGCCTGGATCGCGGTCATGGTCTTGGGTTTCATTGTCTTTTGGCCGATCGGTTTGGCCATCTTAACGTACATGATGTGGAGTGGACGCATGGGATGTTCGGCAAAACGCGGCCCTGGCCGCTGGCACGGCGCGCACAAGGCGGCCGCTTATGGCGGCAATTGGTGGCGCGACCGGGGCCGCGCGGCATCGAGCGGCAATCACGCCTTCGACGAGTATCGGGAAGAGACCTTGCGCCGCCTCGAGGATGAGCAAGATGAATTTTTTGGGTTCCTCGAGCGCTTGCGCCGCGCCAAGGACAAAGCGGAGTTTGACCAGTTCATGGCCGATCGCAAAAACCGCGCGCCCGGCGCGAGGGATTCCGATACCGCCGAAGGGCCAACGCCCGCGTAAACCAAATCGACTTGTCAACTTTCCAACAACGCCGGGCGCCACAACGCCCGGCGTTGTGTTTGCCGCACTCCGCCTTAAGCACCGATGTCATTGCCGGGCTTGACCCGGCAATCCATCGAGATCGTGGGCTCGCTTTTCTCCATGGACCCTCGGGTCAAGCCCGAGGGTGACGACGGGGATGCCCGGACGTCGCGCGGCGGCGTCTCGAAGCTTGGCCGCTGGCTATAGGACTACCGCCCAGACCTCCGGCCGGTTGTGCCGCTCCGGATACAGTGACAGCAAACCTTCGGTTGAAGCAGCACAAACACCGCGCTCGGTTACCAGGCCGGTCACCAAACGTGCCGGCGTGACATCGAAGGCGAAATTGGCCGCGGCACTTCCCTCGGGTGTGATGCGCACCGTTGCGATTGCACCGTCGGCGGTACGGCCGGTTACTTCGCTCAGCTCGCGCCCGTCGCGCTCTTCGATCGGGATTTCCGCCACGCCGTCTTCGATGGTCCAATCGATGGTCGGGCCGGGGAGTGCCACATAGAACGGCACCTCATTATCATGCGCCGCCAAGGCCTTGAGATAGGTGCCGATCTTGTTGCACACGTCGCCGCGCGCCGTAGTGCGGTCGGTGCCGGTAATGCACAGATCGACCTTGCCATGTTGCATCAAGTGGCCGCCGGCGTTGTCGGCGATCACCGTATGCGGGACACCGTGCTGGCCTAACTCCCAGGCCGTCAAGCTGGCGCCCTGATTGCGTGGCCGCGTCTCGTCGACCCAGACGTGGACCGGAATACCCGCATCGTGCGCCAAATAGATCGGCGACAGGGCGGTGCCCCAATCGACGGTTGCCAGCCAGCCGGCATTGCAATGCGTTAGCAAATTCACGGTCCGCGCTTTCTCGGCCTTGTCCCAGACAGCCCGGATCAAGCCCAAGCCATGCTCGCCGATCGCGTGGTTGATGGCGACATCCTCATCGCAGATGGCGGCGGCGCGCGCATAGGCGGCGGCGGCACGTTCACCTGGGGCCAGCGCCCGCAAGCGGGCGCCCACATCCTGCAACGCCCAGCGTAAATTCACCGCCGTCGGCCGGGTGGCAAAGAGAATTTTGCCGGCTCGCTCCAGATGTTCGGTCGAGGGATCGGCGCGCATGGCCAGCGCCAATCCATATGCCGCGGTGGCCCCGATCAGCGGCGCTCCGCGCACCAGCATGTCGCTAATCGCCCGCGCCGCATCGTCCAAGGTTTCCAGCCGGGAGATTTCGAAGGCGTGTGGCAACTTGGTTTGGTCGATGATCTCGACCGCCCAGCCGTCGTCGGCGAGCCAAATGCTGCGGGTTGGCTTGCCGTTCACCTTCATCGCATATGTGTCCTATGCGCCGAGGACCCGCCCGGCCACGGCGTCCAGGCGTGCGGCCATGGCGGGGTCGCGCGCATCCGGCTGGGTGATGACCGCGTGATCGAGGGCTCTCTGACAACCGGCAACGCACACCTCGGTCCGACCAGCAAGTGCCGGTGCCGTCTTGGCGACCAGCGCGCGCGCGTGATCCGCATTCGCCAACAGCACCCGCACCACCTGCTCGACGGTGACGTGGTCGTGCTCCTCGTGCCAGCAATCATAATCGGTGACCATCGCCACCGTGGCGTAACACATCTCCGCCTCACGCGCGAGTTTGGCCTCCGGCATGTTGGTCATGCCGATGACATCGCAGCCCCAGGTCCGATACAGCTCCGACTCCGCCTTGGTCGAAAACTGCGGCCCTTCCATGACCATATAGGTACCGCCGCGCCGATGAGATAGCCTCAACTCGGCCGCCGCCGCCTGCAGGCGATCGCCCAGACGGGTGCACACCGGGTGCGCCATGGAAACATGGGCGACCAGCCCGGTATCGAAGAAGCTGCGCTCACGCGCCGAGGTACGATCGATGAACTGGTCGGTGATGACGAAGGTCCCCGGCGCCAGATCGGCTTTCAGGGAACCGACCGCGCTCATCGAGATAATCTCGGTCACGCCAGCGCGCTTCAAGGCATCGATGTTGGCGCGAAAGTTGACCCGCGACGGCGGAATCCGGTGCCCACGTCCATGGCGCGGCAGGAACACAATCGGCTGCCCCCCGAGCACACCGAAGAGCAACTCATCCGAGGGTTCGCCAAACGGCGACTTAACTTGCCGCCACTCGGTGCCGGTCAGACCAGGAATGTCGTAAAGACCGCTACCCCCAATGACACCGACGACGGGCGGCACTCCAGACGCACTCATGATCGGTTCAATGCAGGTCGGACCATACCTTGCGCTTGGCCGCGTAGAGGATGCCGGTGAAGACCAACAGGAACAAGACCACCTTGACGCCCATGCTATGGCGCTCTTCCAGGTAGGGCTCGGCGGTCCACATCAGGAAACTGGCCACGTCCGTTGCCATCTGTTCCGTCGTTGCCTCGGTACCGTCGGCATATTCCACCGCCTCGTCGAAAAGCGGTGCCGCCATGGCGATCTGGTTGCCGGGGAAATAGAGGTTGTAGCTCAACCCTTCGAGAGCCTCGAACTCGGCCGGCGGGTCCTCGTACCCCAACAGCAATCCACGAATGTGGTCCGGGCCGCCCGGCCGTGCCTTGGCCATCAAGGAGAGGTCCGGCGGTGCGGCGCCGTTGTTTGCGGCAGCGGCGGCCTTGTCATTCGGGAACGGCGACGGGAAATAATCGGACGGCCGCCCCGCCCGCTCGAACATCTCGCCCTCGTCGTCGGGTCCATCGACGACCGAGTACTCGGCCGACATCTCCTTGATCTCGTCCTCGCTGTAGCCGAGCGCCTCGAGATTACGGAAGGCCACATATTTTAGCCCGTGACAGGCAGAGCAGACCTCGCGGTAAACTTGCAGCCCGCGCTGCAGCTCGGCGCGATCGAATTTACCGAAGACACCGGAGAACGACCAGTCGTACTTGGGCAACGCCGCGCCTTCGGCGGCGGCCGCCTGGCCGGCACCGAGGGCAATGACAGCCGCGAGGGCGGCAGCGGTCAGGGTTTTCATCACGCTTTCTCCCCCGCCATGGCCGCGGGCGGGGCGGCGCCACCGCCTTTCAATACCGCTTCGCCGATCGAACTCGGCAGGGGCCGTGGCCGCTCCACGTAGCTCAAGACGAAAATGATGAAGAAGTGCAGGAAGTAATACGCCGTGGCGAGCCGGCCGACGATCAGGAATATGCCCTCCGGCGGCTTGGCACCGATGTAACCGAGCACGATGCAGTCCGCCAAGAAGATCCAGAAAAACTGCTTGTAGATCGGCCGGAACTTGGCGCTGCGCACGGGCGAGCGGTCGATCCACGGCAGCACGAACAGGATCAGAATCGAGCCGAACATGGCGACGACACCGAGCAGCTTGTCGGGAATCGCGCGCAAGATCGCGTAGTACGGGAGGAAATACCACTCGGGCACGATGTGCGCCGGGGTGGACAGCGGATTGGCCGGGATATAGTTGTCCGGCTCCCCGAACAAATTCGGCGCAAAGAACACTATTGCGGCAAAGAGAACCAAGAACACCCCGACACCGAAGGCATCCTTCGCCGTGTAGTACGGATGGAAGGGAATCTTGTCTTGCGGCCCGTTCGCCTCGATGCCCAGCGGATTGCTGGAGCCGAACCGGTGCAGCGCCCAGATATGCAGGACAACCGCGCCAACGATAACGAACGGCAGCAGATAATGCAGGGCGTAAAACCGGTTGAGCGTCGGATTGTCCACCGCGAAACCGCCCCACAGCCAGGTTACGATGCTCTCGCCAATCAACGGGATGGCCGAGAACAGGTTGGTGATAACGGTAGCACCCCAGAAGCTCATCTGCCCCCACGGCAGCACATAGCCCATAAAGGCCGTGGCCATCATCAAAAGCAGAATGACCACGCCCAGAATCCACAACAACTCGCGCGGCGCCTTGTAGGAGCCGTAGTAGAGCCCGCGGAAAATATGGATATAGACCACGATGAAGAAGAACGAGCCGCCGTTCATATGGATGTAGCGGAGCAGCCAGCCGGAGTTTACGTCGCGCATGATCCGTTCCACCGAATCGAAGGCGAATATCACGTGCGGCGTGTACTGCATGGCCAACATGATGCCGGTCAGCATCAAGATGACCAGCGCCAGGCCGGCCAAGGACCCGAAGTTCCACCAATAGTTCAGATTACGCGGGGTCGGATAACCGCTGCCGACGGCATCGTCCAGAAACGAGAAGATCGGCAACCGGTATTCGATCCAGCGGATCACGGCATTGTTGGTCTTGAGGCCGCTCATGGTTTCTGACTTTCTCAGCCGATGAAAAGTGCTGTATCTGCGGTGAATTCGTAGGGCGGTATGAACAAGTTCTTCGGGGCCGGACCTTTACGAATCCGCCCGGCCGTATCGTAGTGCGATCCGTGGCACGGACAGAACCAACCGCCGAATTCGCCTCTGGGGTCCCCAGCGGTCTGGCCCTTGGGAATGCAGCCCAGATGCGTGCAGATGCCGATCATGACCAGCCATTCCGCCTTTTGAACGCGGTCCTCATCGGCCTGCGGGTCCGGCAGGTCCTCTACCGACACCGCGCGCGCCGCGTCGATGGCTTCTTGTGACCGGCGATCGATGAAGATCGGTTTGCCGCGCCAGACCACGGTGATCCGCTGCCCCACTTCGATGGGCGCCAGGTCGACCTCGGTGGATGACAAGGCCAGCACCTCGGCCGATGGGTTCATCGAGTCGATGAGCGGCCAGACGGCCACGGCCGTACCGAGGGCGCCAAATCCGGCCGCCGCAAGGTAGAGAAAATCACGCCGCGTCTCGCCATCACCCGAGTGTGTGGGGCTCGCGCTATGTGCCATGCTGTTGTTTCCCTTTGGTCCCACCAATGGAGCGGCGCCTGGGCGCACCCCGCCACGAGCCGAGTCGGGCCGGCTTGTCTCGCAGCACGCATATAGAGGAAAATTACCGCGAAGGCAAAGGCCGAAACCGCCCGCACAAAAGGTGATTCACAACTCATGCGCCTCGTCCTCTACGAACCGGATATCCCGCAGAACACGGGGGCATTGTTGCGCCTGGCCGCGTGCTTGGACCTGCCTGTGGATATCATCGAACCCTGCGGCTTTTTTCTGGATGACAAGCGTATGCGCCGGGCCGCCATGGACTATCTGGACCGGGTGGCCGTAACGCGCCATAGCTCCTGGCCGGCCTATCAGGCTGCTGCCACGGGACGGCTGGTGCTGTTGACAACAGCCGCGGTTGACCGCTACGTCGACTTCCAGTTTCGGCCCGAGGATAATGTGATGGTCGGCCGCGAAAGTGCCGGCGTGCCGAATGCGGTGCACGCGGCGGCGGATGCCCGACTACGATTGCCCATGGCGCCGGGCCTACGATCGATCAATGTCGCCCTGGCCGCCGCCATGGTATTGGGGGAGGCGTTGCGGCAAACCAACCTCTTTCCGGAAGGCCCCGCATGAGCCAATCGAGCGACACGCAAAAAGCAACCGCCAGCGCCTGGTTCGAGGACCTGCGCGACCAAATCTGCGCCGCCTTCGAGGCTTTGGAGGACGAGCTGAGCGCGGATATCGCGGCAACCCTACCCATCGCCGACGAATTGCGCGATATGCCGCCCGGCCGTTTCCAACGCAAAGCCTGGACCCGGGTAGAGGGCGACCCGGCGGCGGGCGGCGGCGGGGTCATGTCGATCATGCGCGGCCGCCTGTTCGAGAAGGTCGGCGTCAACGTCTCCACGGTCTGGGGCGAATTTCCCAAGGATTTCGCGGGCCAGATCCAGGGCGCCGAATCGGACCCCCGGTTTTGGGCCAGCGGCGTCTCCCTGGTCGCCCATATGCGCTCGCCGCTGGTGCCGGCGGTGCACATGAATACGCGCCACATCGTCACCACCAAGTCCTGGTTCGGCGGCGGCACCGATTTAACCCCCATGGTCCCGGACGAGACGGATACCCGCACCTTCCACCGGGCGCTGGAGGCCGCTTGCGACAAGCACGATCCCGAGTACTACGCGCGTTTCAAGGCCTGGTGCGACGAGTACTTCTTCCTCAAACACCGGAACGAGCCACGCGGCGTCGGCGGCATTTTCTATGACCAGTTGAACACGGGAAGTTGGGATGCCGACTTCGCTTTCACCCGCGATGTCGGCCTGGCTTTCCTGGATGCCTACCTGCCCGTCGTCCGCCGCCACATGGCCGAGCCCTGGACGCCTGAGCAGCGCCAACATCAACTTGTCCGGCGCGGACGCTATGTGGAATTCAACCTGCTCTACGACCGCGGCACATCGTTCGGCCTAAAAACCGGCGGCAATGTGGAAGCCATCCTCATGTCCCTCCCGCCTGAGGTTGCCTGGCCTTAGAGTCTGTCTCAAAGTGAATGGTTCTATTTCACTAGCATGTCGGAATCCGCTTGCACCTCCCGAGCATCTCCTCCAGCACTCCTATCGTCACCCTCGGGCTTGACCCGAGGGTCCATGGACGAGCGAGACTCGGACCTCGATGGATTGCCGGATCAAGTCCGGTAATGACACCAGTGAAGGTAGCAGCATCGGATAATGCGAACGGATAAAGGGTAGCGTCCTCTTTTTCCTCTGTGGTGGTTGGCTAGGTTTTAGCTACGGAGAACCGGAGTACCGACACATGAAGCAGCGCCCCGAGATTCCTATACGAAGTTTCGCCGTGTCCGTCCTTATTCTCAAGATTGAGAATGATGGATGCAAAGTGTTGCTGCTTCGCCG
>JAJFGP010000064.1 GCA_021776055.1 Kiloniellaceae bacterium | reverse complement strand
CATTAGGCCATGAATAGGTCAGATAAAGACGATGCGCTGGGGTCGCCGGAAGCGGCCGAGCTTTGGCGGCGGGCCCGGCCTGAGCGAAGAGATGGGCCGGAGGCACCGGACCCGCTGCTCATTGCTGCCTATGTGGATGGCAAGCTGGACCCACAGGCCCGCGACCAAGTTGAAGCCTGGATGGCCAGTTCGCCGGACGCCTTGGACTTGGTCATCGCGGCCCGCGCGGCGCATACGGATACACCCCTGGCCGGCGCCCCTGCCGGGCTGCTCACACGGGCGCGGGGCCTGGTCCGTCCGGCGGTGGTGGACACCGATGCCAAGCGCACAATCGGCGATTGGTTTGCCGACATGACACGGCCGGGCGTCTGGGCCGCCACCGCGGCGGCGATGCTGTTCGCCGCGGTCGTCAGCTTCGAGTTGGGCCGCGAGGCGACGGTTAACCTGGCCGCGACCGAAACCCTGACGGTGGCCTCGGCGGATGACGACGAGTTGGCTTTCGACCCATCGTCAATCGATTTGCTCTAGGAACCGCGGATGCGCAGCAAACTGCCCTGGATTCTTCTCGCCGTTTCCGTCATCGCGAATATCTTCTTCGCCGGCGGCGCCATCTATTCGTTTTACGGTCATGGCGATCGTGCCCTGCAACAAGTCGTGGAGAAGCTGGACCTCAGCCCAGCGCAGCAGCAGGGTTTGCTGGCGCTGCGCGAGGGTGTTGCCGCGCGGCGCGAGGCCATGTCCGGTGCGCGCGGCGAACGGCGCGAAGCTTGGCTCGCCGAAATCGCCAGCCCGACCTTCGACCGCGAACGAGTGGCCGCCCTGGTCGACGACTGGTCAGCCCAGCGCGGCACCTATTTCATCGACCTGGCTCAAGACCTACACGCCTATGTCGCGACTTTGACTCCGGAGCAACGGGAGAAGTTCCTGGAGCTGGCCCGCGAGCGCCGGTTCCTACGCCGCCTTTTACGCGGCAAGCGTTGACGGCGGCGCGGTGCCCGTCTAAACGAGACTCCCCGACAGTAACGAAAGCCCTCCATGACCAGCGAGCGTGAACTGGCGCAAGCGGCGCGGGCCTGGCCGTTCGGCGAGGCGCAGGGTCTGCTCAAGCGCCTCGGCGGTAAGGCGCCCGAGAAGGGCTATGTGCTTTTCCAGACCGGCTACGGCCCCTCCGGCCTGCCGCACATCGGCACCTTTGGCGAGGTGGTGCGCACGACCATGGTGCGCCAGGCCTTTCACCGTCTGAGCGATATTCCAACACGCCTGTTCTGTTTCTCCGACGACATGGACGGCCTGCGCAAGGTGCCCGACAACGTCCCCAACCGGGAGATGTTGGCCGAGCACTTGGGTAAGCCGCTGACCAAGATTCCCGATCCCTTCGGCGAACACGAAAGCTTTGGCCATCACAACAACGCCCGCCTGCGCGGCTTTCTCGACAACTTCAATTTCGAATACGAATTTCAGTCGTCCACCGACTGGTACACCTCCGGTCGTTTCGATGCGGCCTTGCGCACGGTGTTGGCGCGTTACGACGAGGTCATGGCGATCATGCTGCCGAGCCTGGGCGAGGAGCGGCGTCAAACCTATAGCCCCTTCCTGCCGATCTGCCCCGATACGGGTCGCGTCCTGCAAGTGCCGGTGATCGCCCGCGACGTGGCTGCGGGCACCATCACCTACCGGGACGAGGCCGGCAAAAGCGTCGAGGTGCCGGTGACCGGCGGCCATTGCAAGCTGCAGTGGAAACCGGACTGGGGCATGCGCTGGTACGCCCTGGGTGTGGACTACGAAATGTCGGGCAAGGACCTGATCGATTCGGTTCGCCTGGGCAGTCGCATCACGCAAGCCCTGGGCGGCCGGCCACCGATGACACTTACCTATGAGCTGTTCCTCGACGAACAGGGCGAGAAGATTTCCAAGTCGCGCGGTAACGGCCTGACCGTTGACGAGTGGCTGGCCTACGCGCCGCAGGAAAGCCTGGCCCTGTTCATGTATCAGAAGCCCAAGGCGGCCAAGCGCCTGTACTTCGATGTTATCCCCCGTGCCGTCGATGACTATCTAAGCCACCTGGGCAAATTCGCCGATCAGGACCCGGCGCAGCGTCTGGAAAATCCGGCCTTCCATATTCACAGCGGCCACAACGGCCCGCCGGCGGCGGAGACGCACCTGAGCTACGCCATGCTCCTGAACCTGGCCAGCGTCTGCAACACCGAAGACCCGGCGGTGCTCTGGGGTTTCATTTCCCGCTACGTGCCCTCGGCCCGGCCGGACAACGCACCGATCCTCGATACCCTGGTCGGCAACGCCATCCGCTACTACCAGGATTTCGTCAAACCCAACAAGCGCTACCGGGCGCCCAGCGCTCCCGAACGCGCCGCTCTGGAGGACCTGCTCGAACAACTCCAAGCGCTGCCCGCCAATGCCGATGTCGAGGCGATCCAGACCCAAGTCTACGAAGTCGGCAAGCGCCACGACTTCCCCGACCTACGTGCCTGGTTCAAGGCCCTCTACGAAATCCTACTCGGCCAAAACCAGGGCCCCCGCATGGGCTCGTTCATCAGCCTCTACGGCCTATCCGAAAGCATAACCCTCATCCGCCGCGCCCTGGCGGGCGAGGACTTGGCGGCGGAGTAGGGGCGCCCACGATGAAATTCGCAACCAACCGCGGTTATCGAATCGCGTATGAGGTCTTTGGGCAGGGTCCAGCAGTCGTGTTGCAGCATGGGTTCATGAGTACCCGGCAGTCCTGGAAGGTCCTTGGCTTTGTCGGGGCATTGGCAGACGATTTCACTGTGATCGCCATTGATTCCATCGGCCACGGGGACAGTGATAAACCGGTGGATGCGGTGTGCTACTCACGCAAAACACGCGTCGACGACATCGCCGTTGTGCTCGACGCGGAGGCTGTCGGCAAGGCCCATTATGTGGGGTATTCGATGGGTGGTTGGCTAGGGATTGGCGTTCTCGCCCACCGGCCGGATCGCCTTCTGTCGTTGACCGTTGGCGGATTTGATCCGGCGCAGACAGAAACGATGATGCCTGGCCTGACCGCTGAGCAATTCCTTGAAGGTGCACGGTCGGTAGTGCCGCAGGCGGTGGCCTGGGTGACGCCCGAGGCGATGCCCGGCCTGACCGCATGCCTAGCGGCACTCCGGTCTCAGGATGTCCCGGTCGACGTACTGGTCGACAGTATATTGCCGGTCAATTTATGGACCGGCGCAGAAGACACCTGTTTCGAATCCCTCAAAGATTTGCATGGCAAGATGCCGAATTCGACTTTTAGCGTCGTACCGGGCGATCATGCCGGCACTATGACGAAGTCCAACAAGGTCAGCGCCGATGCAATCCATCGCTTTCTGATAAACATCCCTGAACAGTTGGACTAGTTTACCGATCTCGTCTAACGCGTGGTGGATTTTGACCGCGATGCCCAAACACATCGGAATTGTTTGCTGTTCCGCCGAAGGCGCAGCACTTTGCTACCGAACCATCTGCACCGAAGGTCCGCGGCTTCTGGGTCCGCTCGCGCATCCCGAGGTTTCGATGCACACGCCGTCGCTGGCCGACTACAACAATCACATTGATCGCGACGATTGGCCGGGCGTGGGCGAGATGATGCTGGCCTCCGCGAACAAGCTCGTGGCGATCGGTGCCGATTTTCTGATCTGCCCCGACAACACCATCCACCAAGCACTGCCTTACGTTACGCCGCGATCGCCACTGCCCTGGCTGCACATCGCCGAGGTCGTCGCTGATGAGGCCGTCAAGCGCGGATACCGGCGCCTCGGTCTGACCGGAACCCGTTGGCTCGTCGAAAGCACGGTCTATCCAGAAAAGCTAACGGCACGCGGCCTACAGTTTGTGTGCCCAAATCCCACCGAACGCGAAGGGATCAATCGCATCATCATGGATGAGTTGGTCGCCGGGATATTTACGCCCGAGGCGGTCACCTATTTTCAACAAGTCGTCGAACGGATGAAGGGAGAAGGCTGCGATGCCGTTATCCTCGGCTGTACCGAAATCCCGCTCATCCTGAACGATGAGAACACACCGCTGCCGACACTCGACTCAACACGGTTGCTGGCACGAGCGGCGCTGCGCGAGGCTGTGTCGGCGGTGGATTGACGGCACACACGAGGGCCGCGTGCCATGCCAATTGCGCGGTCATCGCTGTCGATCAACTCGCCGGGAGGTTATTTCTCAAGATCTTTGTCGCGGCTGGATCATGTGTCGGCAAGATGACGAGGTCCGGCAATTTCTGTTTCAGTGCGCGGACCTTGGCGAAGGAGGATCGCAACTGCGTCTTGTCGCCGGTCCCGGGGACCTGGTCTTTCATCAGCAGGCCGACGTCGTAGGTCAGATCGCCGACCAGCAGGAGCGGTGGGCCCCCGCCGCTGCGCACCAGCATGGATAGGGAACCAGGCGTGTGGCCGGGCGTTGGCAACAGCACCATCGAGCCGTCGCCCCTCACGTCATGGGCGCTGCCGAAGGGCGCGAGCAAAGACTCGTCGGTTGGCGTAAAATCAATCTGACGCCATTGAGCGCCGGGTAGCTCGATATGCTCGCGCAATATAAAATCACGTTCAGGATGCGGGCTGGACAACAGCCGCCACTCGTCGCTGCTTACCAGTAATTCGGCCTGTGGGACTTCCCCGATTCCACCAATATGATCGAAGTGCAGATGTGACACGACGACGGTCCGCACCTCCGCGGCGGCGTATCCCAAACGGCCGAGATTCTTGGCCAAAGTATCGTCCGGCCCGATGTTGAGGCGGAATAGCCGATCCCGGAAAAACCGGCCAATTGCGTTGGAAATGTAAGTCGGGTCGCTTGCAATGGCCGGGTCCAGACCGGCATCGAACAGCACAAGGCCATCACGATGTTCGATCACATAAACGTTTATCGGAACTTCGACCCAGCTTCGTGAGGTCAAAACCCATAGCAATGACGGCAATCGGCTGCCATAGCGATGCTCTTTATGCTGGCCACCCGAGCCCGTGGAAAAAACCTGAACGGACTTGATGAGTTGATCGGTGCGTCTCTCTGACATCTTAGTCTCGACTTGCGCGCCCAAGCTCTCCAAAGCAGCACTCTAGTCCGCCGCGCCAAAACTTGCTACCGCACCGCGCCGACGATAGCGTAGCTGTATGTTCGACGCCTTCACTATCCTCGCGATTGGCGGAACTTTTCTGCTCGCCGGCACCGTCAAGGGCGTCATCGGTCTCGGTCTTCCAACGGTTAGCCTCGCCCTTCTGACCGTGGCGATCGATTTGCCAAGCGCCATGGCCCTCCTGCTGGTGCCGTCGTTCATTACCAACCTCTGGCAGGCCGCGGTTGGCGGCAATGGCAGCGCAATTTTGCGTCGGCTTTGGCCGTTCCTACTGATGGCCACCGTAACGGTGTGGCTTGGCGCCGCCGCGCTAACGCGTGTCGATCTCTCTTTGCTCTCGGCCCTTCTTGGTGTGCTTCTGGTCGTGTACGCGGCGGTAAGCCTCGCGGGTTTCCGCTTCACGATCACCGTGCCTCAGGAGGCGTGGGTTGGCCCCTTGGTTGGCTCGGCGAACGGTATCCTGACAGGGATGACCGGGTCGTTTGTCGTGCCGGGCGTCTTGTTTCTTCAGGCGATCGGACTTCCACGCGACGCGCTCATTCAAGCCATGGGCATGCTGTTTACGGCGTCAACGTTGGCCCTTGCCGTCGCCTTGCGGGGAAACGATCTCCTGACAATCGAGCTTGGAAAATTGTCCGCCGCGGCACTAATCCCGGCAATCGTCGGCATGGTCTTCGGTCAGCGGATTCGGCAACGGCTGTCCGAACACCTATTCCGGCGGGTATTCTTCATCTCTCTTCTGATGTTGGGCGTCTACATCATCGCCAGCGCATTGGGCGGCTTCCAGTAGGGTGCCCCGGTTGATTCAGGGCGGCGCTACGCGAGGTTGTGTAGTACGCAGATATTCATTCGAGATCGCCAAACGCGCTGGCGTACACGACAGTGTCGGGTGCTCGCCGTTCATCGGTCAACCATAGCGCCATAAAATAGGGGCCCGCGTATGGACACGGAAATGGCACTGCTGTCTCCGGTGAAAACCCGAACCGTGAATAGTATTCTGGGTCGCCCAAAACAAAGACGATCTCATAGCCGAGCTGCCGAGCCTGTTCGATGGCATCGCGTATCAGCCGCGATCCGACTCCGCGCCCCTGCTCTTGTGTCAGTACCGATACGGGCGCCAAAGCCAGCGCCCGCGCTGGTGATGTAAGTCGCGACAAGGCAACGTGACCGCAGAGCTTTCCGTCCTCCTCGGCAACCAAAGAAACCTTCAGGTCGCCCGTGGTGCGCAAGGCGTCGACCAAGTTTGCTTCTTGTGCCTGACCGAACGCGTCGGTGACAAGCGCACGAATCGCCGGCTGATCGGACGATCGCTCCTCTCGGATTTTCATACCTGGGTCAAGGAAACCGTGCAGCGCAGTCCGCACTCGATTGATTAGGCCCGCTTGGCCTTATCCGCCAACGCCGCACCACCATGTGCCCAATCGAAATAAAGCTCGCGGGCCCGGCGGTAGATGGGGCCGGGCTGCATGTCGCGGTCTTCGACGCGGGTGATCGGCAGGACCTTGGAGTAGTTGCCGGTGGTGAAGACTTCGTCGGCCCCCAGCACGTCCTTCCAGGTCACCGTGCGCTCGTGCACCTCGATCCCCGAGTCGCGCAGAAGCTGGCCGACCCGGTAGCGCGTAATGCCACTGAGGAAGGTGCCGTTGGCGACCGGCGTGTGGGCGGCGCCGTCCTTGGCGATCCAGAGGTTGGCGGTGGCCAACTCGGCGACATTGCCCTCCGGGTCCAGGATCACGGCGTTATCGAAGCCACGCTCTGCCGCTTCGGTCAGGGCCCGGCCCGAGTTGGGATAAAGGCATGCGGCCTTTGCGTCGGTGGGCGCCATGTCGGGCGCTGGGCGGCGCCGGCTTGACAGGCAGATGGAAAAATCGCCCGGCTGCGGTAGAGGGGCCTCGAACACGCTCATGCAGAACCGCGTACTCTCCGGCTTTGGCATGACGAAGAATTTGTCGCGGCCTTCCTCCGCCCAGTACATGGGGCGGATATAAAGCTCGCTTCCGGCTGGAAATCGACTGACGCCGTCCAGCGCAAATTCCATGACCTCGCCGGCGGACAGCATCGGTTTCAGACCGAGGGCGTTCGCCGAATCAGTTAGCCGCTGGCAGTGCAGATCGAGATCCGGCGTAACGCCGCCGAAGGCCCGCGCCCCGTCAAAAACCACCGAAGCCATCCAGGTCGCGTGACTCAGGGGGCCGAGAAGTGGCGGGTTACCCTCGCACCACTGGCCGTCGATGAAATGAACCGCATTCATGTCCGATGTCTCCCCTTTTTTGGAAGACCCGTGGCACCGCCTGGTGCCGGGATACACGACAATCACGTTAGCACAGCTACGCCCGCCCGCCAGCCCAAAGCGCCCACTATCCACCGGATTCGTCGTTCTATTGGCTAACCCAGACGATTCGCGCCATCCAGGCGATCTCGTGGGTATCCAAGGTGCGATCCGGATGGACGCGGTTGAGCGAAACCAACTCGATCTTGCGGGCGCTTTGCCGCACCAGTTCCTTGGCCATGACCTCGCCGCCGGTGGTCTTGACCACCACCCGGTCGCCGCGCCGGATGTTGGCGCTGGGCGAAACCACGATCATATCGCCATCGCGATACACCGGTTCCATGCTATCGCCGCTGATTTCCAGGGCATACGCCTTGGAATCGCCGATGTGCGGAAACAGGACCTCGTCCCAACCTGTGCCCGCGGGATATCCGGCGTCGTCGAAATACCCGTGGGCACCGGCCTGCGCGTACCCGATGACCGGGATGCGCCGCGCCAGGGCGCTTTGGTTTTGTGCCCCGATCTCGCCAACGAACTCGGCTAACGAGGCGCCGGTCGCCTCGAGAATCTTGGAAACCGACTCGGTGCTTGGCCAGCGTTGCTTGCCCTCGCGGGTGATGCGCTTGCTTTTGTTGAAGGTGGTCGGGTCTAAGCCGGCACGGCGCGCCAACCCGGACGGCGATAGGCTATATCGCGCGGCCAGTCGATCGATCGCGTGCCAGATGTCGGTATGTTTGAGCATGGGAACATGGTCTTATAAACGACCCGCACGCGCATCAAAAAAAAGCCGAACCCCGGCGTGCGGTACCGAAAAGACACAACTCCGGTCAGCCCAGAACCGATCAGCAGCCACCGGCGAGAACCATGGCCCGATAAATACGCGCCGCGGTTTCCATTGTGACTCTGCCGGTTCGGGCGCCGGCCGTCAGCATGCTGGAGCTTGGCGTTGCCGGGACCACGACCGCATCGCTTGCGCCCATTGCCTCGACCGCCGCCAGCGCCTGTTCAAGGTGCTGGCCGCCATTCGCATCACGATCCCATTGCCCCATCCTGCGTTTCCTTCCTCCCCTAGAACCCTGATGGAAGGGATAGCAAGTTGCATGCCAACGTCTCGACCGGCGCCAACGCCCTGTAATACCGAGTCTTGTCTCGGGAGTGCCCACGGCCAGACTCTTGCATTCCGCGATTCCGCTGCGCCTTGCTTTGCATCTTGCGGCGCGCGCCATTGCTTTAGTCTGACAAGAGGATGTTCTAAGTTCGGTGCCGGGGGCATATGACCGACCAAGCGATCTACCACATCTGTCGGCGCGAAGAATGGGAGTCGGCGCAGGCCGCCGGATCCTACGCCGGTTCGTCGCAAGACCGGGCGGACGGATTTATCCATTTCTCTGCGGCCGAGCAGGTGGTGGCGAGTGCCGCCAAGCACCGGGCCGGGCAGTCGGACCTGGTCCTTATCGCCGCCGATGTGGCGGCGCTGGGTTCGGTTCTGCGCTGGGAGGCGAGCCATGGCGGTGCGTTGTTCCCGCATCTCTACGGACCGTTGCCTCTGACGGCGGTTCGCTGGACGAAACCACTGCCTTTAGGGGCAGATGGCCGGCATGTTTTCCCATCCTTGGACGGGTCTTAACGGGTGGATGGATTTCGCCTGGCCGGGGCGCTGCTCCGGTGCCTGAATCCGGAAACCGCGCACCGGTTGACGTTGTGGGGCCTGGGTCGGGGCTGGGCGCCAGTTGTGCAGGCGGCGGACGACTCTCTCCTGCATACACGCCTATGGGGCCGCGATTTTTCCAATCCGCTGGGCCTGGCCGCCGGTTTCGACAAGGATGCGCGCGCCATGGGACCGCTCCTGGCGCTCGGCTTCGGCTTTGTCGAGGTGGGTACCATCACCCCACGGCCACAGGCCGGCAACCCGCGGCCGCGAGTCTTTCGCTTGGCCGAGGACGCCGCCGTCATCAACCGCATCGGCTTCGCCGGTGGTGGCATGGATATGGCGGCGGCGCGCCTACGGGCCTGGCGCGACGCGGGCGGCCCGGGTCTAGGCGGCGGGCTGGTCGGCGTCAATCTGGGCAAGAACCGGGATAGCCCCGATGCGCCGGCGGATTATGCCGCGGTGGCCGGGGCGCTGGCGCCGTACGCGGATTATCTGGTCATCAACGTCTCGTCGCCGAACACGCCGGGCCTGCGCGCGTTGCAGGATCGGCGGGCGCTGGAGCGAATCGTCGAGGCGGTGGCCGGCGCCGTCTCAAAGGCACTGCCGCGCCGGGGGCCGCCCCTGCTGGTCAAAATTGCTCCCGATCTGACCGCGGCGGATCAGGCGGACATCGCCGCCGTTGCCCTATCGGGGGCGGTACAGGGCCTGATTATCAGCAACACCACGGTGGCACGGCCGGCGGACCTGCGTGGCCGGCATAGGGTCCAGGCGGGCGGCTTGAGCGGCCGGCCGCTGTTCGCCTCCTCCACCGCCGTGCTGTCCGATATGTACCGGCTGACCCGTGGCAAAGTGCCCTTGATCGGCGTTGGCGGTATCGCCAGCGCCACCGATGCCTATGCCAAGGTACGCGCCGGTGCCTCGCTCCTGCAGCTCTACACCGCGCTGGTCTACCAGGGGCCGGCGCTGATTCCGGCGATCAAGGACGGCCTGGCCCAAGCGCTGCGCCGGGACGGCTTCGCCACCCTGACGGACGCCGTGGGCGCCGATCACCGCTGAGTTCGGGTGTCAATGCAGCGTCTTTAGCCCGCGCGGTGTGTCAATTGTCGCGAAATAGCGGGTTTTTGGACCGTCTTGCACAAGAGGCGCATTACGGATTCCGAATTCTTCGTACAAAGCCATAACCTTGGCGGGAGAGGGGTGCTCGAGTACGAAATCACGTAGCTGAGCGCCATGGTCCGTCAACCTTGTAGAGCGTGGACTTTGTCCGTCTCTGTCGATCACGGACGGCAACACCCCGCCGAGGGGTAGGCTGCCATCGGCAAGCAAGGAAAAACCCGCATTCTTGCCAAGTCGCATTTTGCCGCCAAGCAGCTCTCCATGGTCAGCCAAGACCGCATCGATATCGTCCGTCCGCGCGACCCACCCCCTCAAACGCTCGCCATTCGCCCAATCAGAGCGAACGGCTTCCATGTCGCCGAGCCCGAACCATCGCGGCCCCGATGGTGGCGGCGCGCTTGGGTCGGTTGCAATGATTTCCAAATATGTTCCTTCACCCAATCGAAGGACGTGGTTGTGCGTGCCCATTTCAGGGTGCGTGCCGCCATAGGGTATGTCGAGGTCCAGGCAGGCGCGAACATGTTCAACGCCCTCAGCCAATGACGGCGCGATGACCGTAAGATGGTCGAGACACAGCATTGAAACCCTTTCTTCCCTCTGGTTCTTCCCACTGGGAAACACGGACTAAAGAATATCGAGCACGCTTTCCGGCGGTCGGCCGATCGCGGCCTTGCCGTTGGCGACGACGACCGGGCGCTCGATGAGAATCGGATTTGCCACCATTGCCGCGATCAAGGCGTCCCGGTCGAGGGATGGGTCGGCAAGGCCAAGCTCCCGGTAAATCGCCTCGCCCTTGCGCATAAGCTGCCGTGGCTCCAGGCCCAGCAGATCGAGGAGGGTGGCGATGGTCGCGGCATCCGGTGGATCGGACAGATACTCGATCACCGCCGGCTCGATCCCCCGGCCGCGCAGGATATCTAGGGTTTGCCGCGATTTCGAGCAGCGCGGGTTGTGATAGATCGTCGCGGTCATCTCTCTTTTGTCCTCCGCCCTCTGAAGCGCCCATAAAAACCTCTCGTTAACCGACTTTCAAGACCTGCGGCCGCAGAGTGGGGTGCTTCCCGCGTCCAGCCCGAAAGAGATCATGCACGTCGTCCTGCATCTGGTTTTTCTGTGTCTTTACGCCGGCTTGGCCACCGGCCTCGCCGTGTACGGGCCGCAATGGCTACCCTGGCTAGACCAGATAACGGCTTACATCTTCGGGGCTTTGGCACTTCTGGGCGGCGGTTTACTACACGAGATCTATGCCCGCACCGGGCGCGAGACCTATCACGCGCAACAGCTCCTATCCCTCGGCTACGACATCGATGACCAGCGGGAAGAGACCGAAAACCTACGCCGCGAGGTGGAATCCCTGCGCGAGGCCCTCGATTCGGCGGTCAAGGCCGGCAATCTAGGCCCCAACGGCCGGACCATCGAAGAGGTGATGGCCGAGGTCAAGGTCCTCAAAACCCTGGTCCCGCGCCTGGATCCCAAATCGCCTGGACAGGTCGTCAACGATGCCGCCATGCCGCCGATGGCCGGGGATATGGATGCCGAGCGTATTCTCGACGTGGTCCGCGCCTCTCTGCGCGATGACCGGGTCGATCTGGTACTCCAGCCGATCGTCAGCCTGCCGCAGCGCAAGCGGCGCTTCTATGAATGTTTCTCCCGCCTGCGCACCAGCGACGGGGCCATGATCCTGCCGCAGCAATACGTGGCTCTGGCCGAGCGTGCGGGCCTGATCACCGCCATCGACAACATGCTTCTCTTCCGCTGCGTACAGCTTGTGCGTCGGGTGCACCGCAAGAAGGAGAACGTGGACTTCTTCTGCAACATCTCGCCACATACCCTCGCCGATGCCGATTTCTTCGGCGATTTTGTCGAGTTTCTGGAGAGCAACGAGGAACTGGCACCGCATCTGGTTTTCGAATTCAGTCAGATGGATTTCGCCCGCTGGAGCGAAGCCGGCGCCGCCATGCTGGACCGGCTCGCCTATCTGGGCTGCCGCTTTTCCCTCGACCGCATCATCGATCTAAACCTCGATCCGCAGGCCCTGGCGGACCGGCAAATCCGTTTCGTCAAGATCGAGATCGACCGCCTCCTCTCCGGCACGCAACTAGACCAAGGCCTGCTACGCGCCCTACGCCGCCACCGCATCGATCTGATCGTCGAAAAGATCGAAGACGAAAACCGCCTGATCGAGTTGCTCGACTACGAAATCGACTTCGGCCAAGGCTACCTATTCGGCGCCCCAAGGCTGGCCCGCCCGGCGGCTTAAGTTATTGGCGTCACGCCGATCACCTGGAGTGAGCGTGGCGAAATATCTGACATAATTGGTTTTTTTGGTTAGTATACAAATCCCCTGAATTGTTGATTCGGCAATCTCGGCAATTTTCTGCGTATGCCAAAAAGCCGAGCATGCTGGAAGGAAAATCAGCTTGAGGTGCTTTGGCTCTATGAGATGGTTAGTCGTAGTTTTGTGCGGGTGGGCCGTGATTGCCGCGGGTTGTGCAAAAACTCAGCCCACTAACTATGCGCTGTGGAAGTTCGAGGAATACGAAACTCAGACCTATCCAGACTTCAAAGCGTTCGCCTTCGATCCTGTTAGCAACGGGTGGGGGATTGGTTTCGGATACCTAAAGCCGGGGCAGGCGATAGAGGCAGCGCTTCGTAGGTGCGGAAAAAGGGGTGTCGACTGCGAGATCTATGCCCTTGGCAATACTATTGTATCGCGGATGTCACAGGAGCAGCTGGCTACGGCTACAGAGGCATATGGGGCTCGCATCTGGGGCGACGTAGACCGAAGCCTAAAAAGGAAACCGCTCACCTCCGACGAGCTGAAGCAGCATCTTTCCGGGTGGGTGGTCAAAGGAACCCTCATTACGGGTGCCGCGTTTGTTGCCGAAATCAGAACCGACGGAATTGTTTCGGCCCGCTTGTCGAGCACAGAACGGCAATCTTTGGGAAAGCTCAGGCGCGCTGACTTGGGGCCGTGGTGGATAGAGAGGGGAAAGTTCTGTTGGCAATTTATTGTTTGGTACGACGGGAGACCGGAATGCCAAAACGTTGTTAAAGACGGCAAGACATTCAAATTCTATTCTAGTGGAGAGCTCGTCGCCCAGGGTGTCGTTGTCGGGGCGAACTAGAACCTTTCCCTCCAAATGGAATCGTCTGCGCAATTTTTAATTGGTGACAGTATATATTTTCTCGGGTTGCCGATTCAGCAGGACTGTGCACTTCCTCCAAATTGTTCTGAATCATCCTGTCAGCGAGGAACGCTGTGAGTCATCGAAAACTGCCAGTCGTCCGTATTCTTTTCCGATCCTACAGGTTGTTTTTCGACAACCTTCCAACGTTCCTAAGACTGATTTGGTTTCCCGCCTTGATAGGGCTGGCGTCCGATGTGATGCAGTACACCGATCTTTTGATTTCCGCTGACTATGCCTATTTCGTGACTCTGGGGTTGGGAATCCTCTACCTGGTATGTCTGGTCCCAGCGGTCACGTCCTGGCATAGGTTGATAATTCTCAGCTCAAATACGGAGAACCCAAGAATTGGCTTTTCTTTTGGCAAAGAGGAATTGAGCTACGCAATCAGAGTTATATTTTTCTATGTAGCCGCGTTCCTACTTTTTATGCTTCTTGCCTTACCGATAGGCTTGCTTGCCAAGGCGTTAATCAACCTTGGGTTGGGATGGGAATATTGGGAATCCGTATTGTGGGATATTCTCCTGGCTCTTTCGCTTATGCCAATTGCAGGATTCTTATTGACGTTTCCCGCGGCTGCAATCGGGCGCCCGATGAAGTTCGGCGAGACCGGAATTTTCGCCAAACAGAACATCTTGCGGATCTGGCTCTTATATCTGTTGGCGCTAGCACCCCAACCAATCTTCAGTCTTCTGATTGACTACATAGTGGATTGGCAAACGATTGAAAGCGCAACCTATCTCATCGTGGCCGAATTATTGTTTGCCACGCTCGTCGATCTCTTTTTCTTTGCGATCACGATAGGGGTGCTATCGCTTTCGTATATCTGGCTTGTCGAAAAACGAGATATCCCCGAATTGAATTGACCTTCCCCCAACCTGTTGTGCTTTTCGCGCGCTAGGGGTAGACCGGCCGGGCATGAAATCGGTTCTCACGGCACTTTGGATTCTATTTTCGTCCGTTTTCGGCCTGGTGATTCTGGCCGAGGTGTACTTCCGTTTTCTGGAGGAACACCTCGTCGAGACTCCCGAGACGCGGGACTTCTCGCCCGAGGGGTTGCGGCAGCGGAGTTTGCAGTATCGGCCGGCGGTTTACGCTCGGCATATCTTTCCGGCCATTCCGCAGGCCGTCCAATCCTTCGACGGCGGGCCGATGGCGGTGAACGAAAAGGGCTATCGCGGCCCCGATTTTTCGACTGAAAAGAAGCCCGGCATCACACGCATCATCGTCTATGGCGGTTCGTCGGCGTTTAATCTGGGTGCGAGCGACGGCAAGGATTGGCCGCGCTTGGTCGAGGCGAAGCTGAAAGACGCCGGGATCGCTAACATCGAAGTCATCAATGCAGGGATTCCGGGCCACGCCACCACGGACTCGGTCTCGCGCTTGATGACCGAAGGCCATTTCCTCGGCCCGGACTACGTGCTGCTCTACCAGGGTTGGAACGACATAAAATATTTCACCTGGCCCGAGCCGATTCTGCGCGTTATGCGGCCCCTGAAACCGAACCCGCTTTTGTACTATCAAGGATCGTTGGATCGCTTCCTCGGGGAAACCCTCGAATCGTATGGCCGCGTGCGAAACATCTATCTCAGTGCCGTTCTTGACCTGGACACGGAAGGGGCCATCGATCCCTGGCGCGACGTTGAAGACGACTGGGAACTGGCGACGTTCATGGAGACAGCGCAAAGCGATGCGCGGGGCATCTACGAGAGCGGCCCCAAGCAGTTCGAGTTGAATATCCGGAATTTCGTTTCTGTCGTCCGGAACATCGGCGCTACCCCTATTCTCGTGCGCCAAGCCCGCCTGGTTCACCCCGGCAACACGGACACGGAAAAAGAGCGGATCAGATACGACTACGTAAAACTCGATCACGCGGGGCTTGTGCAGGCCTTCGAGACCATCGATCGCCTGACCGAACGCATCGCCCGGGAGCAAAATGTTCTATGGATCGATACGCGCTCGGTTCCCAAAGACCTGGAGACCTTTTACGACCATATTCACCTGCGGCCCCAGGGCGCCGAAGCCCTGGCCTCGATCATTGCGGATGCCCTGGCACCGTTAATGTCGCCGTAACGCTCCGCCGCCTCTCTTTCGGGGCAAATCGTTTCTCATGGGCGAGCAGGAATCTCTTGGTTTCGACACCACCGCCAAAGCCCGTCAAGGATTTGTCCGAACCGATGACTCGGTGGCACGGCACGACGATCGGTAACGGGTTGGCGCCGTTGGCACCGCCCACCGCCCGGTACGCGGTTGGCTTTCCGATACGCGATGCCAGGGCGCCATAGGAAACCGTCTCTCCGAACGGTATCTCGCACAACGCCGCCCAAACCCTGTTTTGAAAGGCGGTACCGGCGAAACGCAAAGGCAAATTGAATTGCGTCAATTCGCCCGCGAAGTAGGCGCGAAACTGTCCAAACGTTTCCACGAAGAGCGAATCGTCATGGTGCCAACTAGCCAGCCGTTCTTTTGTTCGGCTTCCGGTCGGAAAGCTTATCAGGTGCAACTGATCCGCATCCCCGGCGACGAGCAGGGCGCCAACCGGACTGTCAAAATACCCATACGAAAGTTTTGCCTTACGCCCGCGCACAAATGCTCCCGCTTTCATGGGTGGCGCGCCGTGACCGCCGCCTCCGAAAATCGGAAGGCGGCCGCCCATAGAGATCGACGAATGCCGCATTGAAGCGGCGCAAGCTTTTGAAGCCGGCGCGGTACGCAATCTCGGTGATCTGTAGATCGGTATTGTCCAACAGGCGCTTTGCGCGTTGCAGGCGAAACGTCTTTGCCGTCTGAATTGGGCTCGCCCCGATATGACGCTGGAACAGCCGCGAAAGATGGCGCGTGCCAATGCCAAGATGGTCCGCCAGCGTGCCCACGTCCGCCTCGTCCAGCATGCCGCCCTCGATAAGCTTCAGCGCGCGCCCGACGGTGGTTCTCGTGCCGTTCCAGGCCGGGCAAAAGGGTGTGGTCTCCGGGCGGCAGCGTAGGCAAGGCCGGTACCCATCGCGTTCCGCCGCCGCCGCGCTCGGATAATAGGTAACGTTCTTCGTCAGCGGTTGCTTGGCCGGGCAGACCGGGCGGCAATAGATCCGCGTCGTCTTCACCGCGGTGAAGAATAAACCGTCATAGGCGGGATCGCGCCGCAGCCGGGCCGCGTTGCAGGTATCGAAATCCAACATCGCTCCATCATACAAAGCCGCCCGAGCATAAGCGAGCGCCCCTCGACAATGAGGTCCGATTTCGGCCAGTGAGATTGCCCGAAGTGCTCTACGACACAAGACCGGATCTCAACCATAGGGAGATGGCAGCCCTCTACGGCGCCTTCAGCGCCCCGCTCACCATCTGGGGACAAACCCTGCGCATGAAGATCATCCCGCCCGGTTTCCACGGCCGCTGCTTCGCGATCATGCGCACCCTAATGCAAAGCGGCGGCCCCTTCGGCGGCGTCCCAGCAGGATTCTCGGTCCCCCTACTAGGCGTACGTGCCGCCATCGCCGGAATTGCATTGATCACATGCGCCGTCGGTGGGCTAGGCCTGACCGCCGCCAAGCTACGCCGGGCGCGGTGAGGGGGACGGGGGTTGTGTGTGACCTAGATCACGGATTCAATAATTGGTGTTGCGGGCAGAGGCGCATGCTCACCGGTCCATACCGGCTTACCGTAATGAAGTTGGCAAACGCACGCAGTTTGATCTGAAGGAAGCATCACTTTTTTGAACAACAAAGGCGACAAGGAGCCGCTTTCACTTCGCCTATCTCCGTTCTCTCCAGCCTGTTTCGCGCAAAAACTCGTTGAATGTGCATGGTCGCAGGCCCTCTTGATCGCAGACATAGGGTATTTTCGGATTGTTAGCGTTCCGGCTCCTGCCCTCCTCGGTCACTACCCAGAACGGTGGATCAAAACACT
>JAJFGP010000063.1 GCA_021776055.1 Kiloniellaceae bacterium | reverse complement strand
GCGGCGCATGGCCTTGGGCAGGTTCGGCGGCATAAGAGTCGAATAACTGACCCGACCGCCGAAAAGCAGGCGGTGGTCGGCCGAGCGCCTGTAATAGTTGAGCACGAAGTTGCAGTCGGCGATCGCGATGTTCTCGGGGATCAAGCTGCGCGCCCGGTTCTCGCCCAGGACCGAGGTGGCCCCGATATAGGTGCCGACCGGCATGACCTTGCCCTGAATCTCCGGCACCAGATCGCCCAAGTAGGCGTTGCCCGCCAACACCACAAACTTGGCCGCAACGCTCCCCCTGGCACACACGGCCCGCGCTGGTGTCCCGCGCTCCAATCGCTCGACCGCCGAGCCCTCGAAGATGCGTGCCCCGGCAGATTCGGCTGCCCGCGCCAGCCCGAGGCAATAGTTCAGCGCGTGTAACTGCCCTGCCCCACCCTCAAACATGCCACCTACATAAGATGTGGTGTTCACATAGGGCGCAACTGCACCACTAGTGGTGATCAAATGTGTATCGTCATAGCCGAAATCCCGGGCCAGAATCTCTTGGGATTCGGCCAGTTCGGTCACATGACCTTGCTTGGTCGCGCCATGGAAGTAACCCCAGTGCAGATCGCAATCGATCTCGTGCCGCGCCACGCGTTCGCGCAGCAACGCCTTGGATTCCTCGGTGATATCAAAGACTTTCTTCGCATCGGCCTTGCCCAGGGCTTTCTGCACCACCTCCATGCCGGAGGAAAATCCGGTGCAAATCTGCCCGCCGTTGCGCCCCGATGCCCCCCAGCCGACCCGCCGCGCCTCCAACACCACGACGCTATACCCGCGCTCAGCCAAACAAATCGCCGCCGAAAGGCCGGTATAGCCGGCACCGATCACACAAACGTCCGCTCTCACCTCCCCAGCAAGCTCCCGATATTCCAGGTGATTATTGGCCGTGGCGGCGAAATAGGAGTCGACGTGGGGCTCGCGTGGCATGGTGCTAGAGCCTCGCCAGCCTCTCCGTGATCAGAGCGAAATAGCCGTCCGCGTCGATCCGGTTCATGACCGTGCAGTTCTTCGCGCCGTCGGTCACGCCCCACCAGTCGACCACCGTCATACCCATGGTGACCTCCGAGCCGGTTTCCACTTGCACGTTGCAAAGCCGACCCCCAAACAAGTTCGGTTCCAGCAGGTAGGCAATCACGCACGGATCATGCAACGGCCCGCCGTCCTTATCCCGGTCCGCCTCCTCGTGCGCACCGTGCGAGGTCATCATCGCCGCCGCCGCCACTCCCACCGGAGTACCGATGGCGCGCACAGCGGCGATACGATCGCGGTTCGTGCGGGCCTGATGGGTCACATCCAGCGGCATCATGGTCAGCTTGACGCCGCTGGAAAACACCGTGTAAGCGGCGTGAGGGTCGCAGTAAATGTTGAATTCGGCCGCCGGTGTGATGTTGCCACCCTCGAAGAACCCACCGCCCATCAGAACGACCTCCCGAACCTTGGGCAGGATGCGGGGCTCCTTGACGAGGGCCATGGCGATGTTGGTCAACGGGCCGAGGGGGCATAGCGTGATCTCACCGTCGCCGGCGGCCATCAGGGTATCGACTAGCCAATCCACCGCGTGACCCGGCTGCAACGGCATAGTCGGTTGCGGCAAGTCGGTGCTGCCCAGACCGTTCTCACCATGGAATTCCTCGGCGGTCACCAAGGGGCGCAGCAACGGCCGGGCGCATCCGGCAAACACTTTCATATCGGATCGCCCCGCCAGTTCGCAGAGCTGTCGGGCATTCCGCTCGGTCAGTGCCAACGGCACATTTCCGGCGACTGCCGTGATACCGAGGACGTCAAGCTCCGGCGACGCCAGCGCCAACCAAATGGCAATCGCATCGTCCGTGCCCGGATCTGTATCGATAATAATCGGCCGTGGTGTCATGTTGTCAGCCACCCCTTCATAAGCATGTATGCTGCCACGATCAGTAGCAGCACACCGAATATCACGGTTTGTATCCGAAGCGCCCTCTCGGACCTAAGCAAGGGCCTAAGGCTTGCCCCGACCGCCAACCAGACAAACCCGGAGAACGCGATGACGGCCGTCAGTCCAAAAATCAAAAACCAAAGGACATTCTGCTCCGGTTTCAGGAACTGACTGAACACAACCGTTACCATCACATAGAACTTTGGATTGAGGGCGGTAAGCAGCATGCCATCATACAGGCTATGCTCGCTCTCGGTCGTCTGCGTTGCCGAAGGCCGCGCGCGGATGAATTTCAACGCCAAGTAAATAATATACCCAATTCCCGCGTATCGGACGACGTCATAGACGACGGGACTGGCGAGGAATATCTCGTTCAGGCCCAGTCCACTTGCCGCGCTGATCAAGAACGTCGAGAGGATCAATCCGGAATAGAATGGCATTGCCCGTGCAATGCCTTTGCTCAAACCTAACCCGGCGAGCGTGATGGTCGCGGGCCCCGGGCTAAGGGTCAGCGGCAGCAGCAGTGCCAAGAATGCTAGTACGTTCTGCATTGGAACGTCCCTCACCAATACGGCTACCTGAAACAACGTCAGCTATGCTGACTTATCTTGACGGATTGTCAAGGGCTGCCTCGGAGTGCCCGCCCCCCTTCGCCCCATCTTGTGCGGCGCGCGGGAGGCGTGCTAGTGGTGCGGGGCTGGCGAGTCTGGGCCGCAAGCAATGACAGCGGCCCCAACCCGCGCTCCCATCCGGAGGGCGCCGCGCCCAGTTCATAGCGTGACTTATGAAAGAAATTGAAGAGTTCCTGAAAGAACACCGGATCGACGAGGTCGAGTGCCTGGTGCCTGATATGGCCGGTATCGCACGGGGCAAGATTCTGCCCGCCCAGCGTTTCCTCCAGGCCATGACGCGACACGGCTTGCGCCTGCCGGAGGCTGTCTTCGTGCAGACCGTTACCGGCGACTACCCGGACGATGGCATCGTCACCAGCGCGGCGATGCAGGATGTCTATCTGGTCCCCGACCCCTCGACCATTCGCATCGTCCCCTGGTATGACGATCCGACGGCGCAAATCATTTGCGATCCCTTCCACCTGAACGAAGAGCCGGTGGAGATCGCCTCGCGTACCGTGCTCAAAAATGTGCTGAGCCTCTACGAGGAACGCGGCTGGGTGCCGGACGTGGCACCGGAGCTGGAGTTTTTCCTGGTCGATGTGAATACCGACCCGGACTATCCGTTGATCTCGCCCATCGGCCGCTCGGGCCGGCGCGAAACGTCGCGGCAGTCCTACGGCGTCGATGCGGTCAACGAATTCGACCCGCTGTTCGAGGACGTCTACGACTTCTGCGAGGCGCAGAACATCGACATCGACACCCTCAGCCATGAGGGCGGCGCCGCGCAGATGGAGATGAACTTCAACCACGGGCCGGCGCTAAAACTGGCCGACCAGGCGTTTCAATTCAAACGCACGGTGCGCGAAGCCGGCCTGCGCCACAAGGTCTACGCCACCTTCATGGCCAAGCCCATGGAGGGGCAGCCCGGCAGCTCGATGCACATTCATCAGAGTCTTACCGGCGCCAAGAATGGGAAGAACCTGTTCTCGCAGCGGGACGGCAACGATTCGAAACTGTTCCACAACCACATCGCCGGCCTGCAAAAGCACCTGCCGGCGATGATGCCGCTGCTGGCGCCGAACGTGAACTCGTACCGCCGTTTGGTGCGGGACTCGGATGCTCCCATCAACACCCATTGGGGCTACGACAATCGCAGCGTCGGCTTGCGGGTGCCCCATTCGGACCCCGAGAACCGGCGAGTGGAGAACCGGGTTGTCGGCGCCGATGCCAACCCTTATCTGGCGATCGCCGCCTCGTTGGCCTGTGGCTATCTGGGCATGACCGAACGGCTAAAGCCGCGCCCGCCGGTGGAGGGCAGCGCCTACCGCCTCGCCCATACCCTGCCGCGCACCCTGTACGACTCCTTGCACCGGTTCAACGGCAGCCGGCAGATCAAGAAGATACTGGGCGCCAAGTTCGTGGACGCGGTAACCCTGGTCAAGGAGACCGAGCTCGACGCTTATCAGCAGGTAATCTCGTCTTGGGAGCGCGAGCACCTTCTGTTAAACGTTTAGAGTATGATTCCGGTTGGACCGGAAAATTCGGAGGCTCGACAGGTGCAAACTCGTTGCCCGTTTGACGGACTCCACACGGCCGGCGGCAAAAGCCACGCCGAGCTTCTCATTCTTTGCGCCCGGATCGGCTACAACCCTTAGGACGGCGGCATACCTGCGCGCGATTCGTCCGAAGCCGAGCCCAAGCCAAAGGAAATCCCGATCATGAATAGCCAACCCGCCCGCAACTCGACCGTCCGCTGGCGCGAGAGCGATTTGCGCCACCACATGCACCCCTTCACGGATACCAAGGAACTGGCCGCGGAGGGGGGCAGCCGCATCATCACCGGCGCCGAAGGTATCCACCTGCACGATTCCGAGGGTGGCCGCCTGCTCGACGGCATGGCCGGCCTGTGGTGCGTCAACGTCGGTTACAGCCGCACGGAGTTGGCCGATGTGGCCCGCCAGCAGATGCTGGAGTTGCCCTACTACCACGCCTTCTTCAAGACGGCGACGCCAAGCTCCATCGAGCTCGCGGAAAAGATCGCCCAGATCACGCCCGACGGTCTGAACCATGTGTTTTATGGCTCGTCCGGCTCGGAATCCAACGACACCGTCGTGCGCGCCGTGCGTTATTATTGGCAGGTCGAAGGCAAGCCGGAAAAGCAGGTCTTCATCAGCCGCACCCACGCCTATCACGGCAGTACCATGATCGGTGCCAGCCTCGGCGGCCAGGCGGCCATGCACGGGCAAGGCGGTTTACCCCTGCCCGGCTTCGAACATGTGATGCCGCCGTACTGGTACGACTTCGGCGGCGATCTTTCGCCCGAGGAATTCGGCCTTAAGGCGGCGAAAGCCATCGAGGATAAAATCCTCGAACTTGGTGCCGACAAAGTTGCCGCCTTCATCGGCGAGCCCATCCAAGGTGCCGGCGGCGTCCTGATCGCCCCGGAAACCTATTGGCCCGAGGTGCAGAAGATTTGCCGCAAGCACGATGTGCTGCTCGTCCTCGATGAGGTGATCACCGGCTTCGGCCGTGTCGGGGAATGGTTCGCCGCCGACCACTATGGCCTGCAGCCGGACCTCATGACCCTGGCCAAGGCGATCACCTCGGGCTATCTGCCGCTGTCCGCGGTGGTGATCGGCGACCGGGTGGCGAATACCCTGATCGAGAAGGGCGGCGAGTTTTATCACGGCTATACCTACTCCGGACACCCGGTGCCCTGCGCCGTAGCCCTGGAGAACATCCGCATCATCGAGCGGGAGAAGCTGGTCGAGCGGACCCGGGATATCACCGGCCCACGCCTGGCCGAGCGCCTGGCCGAGCTGCGCGACCACCCGCTGGTCGGAGAGGTGCGTTCGCTCGGGCTCATCGCCGGCGTCGAGTTGGTCAAGAACAAGGCTAAGCGCCAACACTTCGATCCCATCGGCAAGGCCGGGGGCATCTGCCGCGATCACGTCATCGCCAACGGCGCCATCATGCGCGCCGTGCGCGATACCATCGTCATGGCACCGCCCTTAATCATCGAGCCGCAACAGATCGACGAGATGATAGGCATCCTGCGCCGCGCCCTTGATTTGACGGCGAAGGACATGGGCGTCTCTTGAGGCCAACTGGAAAAGAGGTAACAGCATGGCGACGGTAACCGTCGCGGCCACGCAGATGGTCTGCACCTGGGACCGGGACGAGAACCTGCGCAATGCCGAAGCCCTGGTCCGGGACGCGGCGGCGCAGGGCGCCCAGATCATTCTGTTGCAGGAACTCTTCGAAACCCCCTACTTCTGCAAGGACCAGAAGCCTGAGTATTTTGGCCTCGCTCATCCCGTCGCCGGCAACCCGGTGCTCGCCCACATGGGGCGCCTGGCCGCCGAGCTTGGTGTGGTCCTGCCG
>JAJFGP010000062.1 GCA_021776055.1 Kiloniellaceae bacterium | reverse complement strand
GCCAATGACAGCCAGTTCACCCGACGCACTCTTGTGCACCAGATGCATTTCCATCGGTGACTGCCGGCCACCGACACTATGCTCGCTGGGGGTGTGGAAATGCGCCTGCAGAAGCTCGAAGCGTTTGCCTTCGACGGTGATACCGCTGCCGGGGGTATAGTTCACCTGTACCGTATGACCGTTGTGAACGATCTCCAGTGGTGAAAGTTTATAGTCGAACTCAATCGGCTCGACGCTCGCACCGTTGAAGTGACCCATATCGATAGGCGACTGCATGGCACCAATGCCGCAAAGCTCGAAATCGCGGGACAGACCGGCCCACCGATCCGGGCCGGTTGCGCCGGCATAACCCCACGTCGGGCCTGCATGGCCTGTGGCAGGTGCCGCCGCTTGCGTCGCCGCAACCTGTGTGCCGTGTGTCGTGGCTGCCGGGGCAGCACCGGGCGCAGCCGGCTTCTTTTCCGACGCGGCAGCGCCGGCGGCCGCGGCGGCAATTAGGCAACCAACTATTGCATATTTAACGGACGACCTCATGACCCACTCTCCTCAATCTGACTACTGTCCAGCGGCATATTTTCTTCAAAGATGTGCCGCCGACGGTTCAATTGCGCGATAGCCTCCTAGACCACCCGTGTGGCCGGATTTTTTTTGGTTTTCAGTCACAGCCTCTACTCTCCATAGAGAAGGCCATGGCCGGTGCGGGCGTGCCCTTCTTCGGTGGCTGCTGCCCGGAAATACGACATGACAAAAACGCGAACGGTCGCGGTCAAGCTGGAGGCGCTCCGCCGATCGGCGATGCGACTGCACAGCTCGTTCAGACTCACGTCTTCCCGCTGACAAATCTCGCCTAGCGCGTCCCACATGGCCGGTTCCAGGCGTACTGTCGTACGGTGCGCGCCGAGCACGATATTGCGTTGAACCAATGTGCTAGGGCCACGCGTGGTTCGCCCGTCAGCGCCGTCACTTGTCGCACGCGCGATTGAGACAACTCGCCTGTCGGTCAGAACAGACGGCTGGGCGTCAGGCTCAAAATGGCCCGATCCATTGCGGGCAGGTTCATGCCCCGAGTTGGTCTGGGTAAGCGCCGAGTCCACCGTTCAGTGCCCTCCGTTTCACGGCAAAGCCGAGACGATTGCCTGTCCTCACTACCGATCAGCGCCACACAGTCTGTGACAACCAATCAATGGTGGAGTCAGGTGCCAGAGGTGCACGTGATAGTCATTTATCGTTAAAGCATGATTAATTGTGTAGAATACCGCCTGTATTCACACTTTGGATTCTTCGTTACTATTATAATTTGTAGTATGATCTATCGTTTTTTATTGTAGAAACCTATTATATTTTATAGCTATCAATTTCAATGAACGCGCCGCATTAGAGCACCACCGTCAGGTCGCGCGCGACGGGCCATTCAACCTAGGTCGATATATCGCTGCCAAGCCCCAGTTTGCGAACCTGCGCCGCCGCCTCGGTCCTATTTGCAACGCCGAGCTTCTTGAAAGCGTTCTTCAGATGAAAGGCGACAGTCATTTCCTTGGTGCCGATCGTTTCCGCGATCCGCCGGTTCGGCAAACCCTCTTCGACCAAAACCAACACCTCAAGCTCACGTCGCGTCAAGCCACTCGCCTTCGGGCTTGATCGCCCAGCGCCGGTCGACTCGAAGCGGACGCTTTCCTCCGCCATGCCGGTACCCCGCAACGCCTTCGATGGTACGAACGTCTCACCTATAAGGACCAACTCCAGCGCCTTCATAAGTGCTGGCACCGACAAATCCTTCGGAATGAACCCGGAAGCACCAAGCCGCAACGCTTCCATGATTTGCGGCCCGTCAGCGATACCCGAGATCATAGCGATTCGCATTTCGGGAAATCGGCTACGCATTAGACGCAAGCCTTGCAGACCCTGGATACCGGGCATTCGGTAGTCTAAAAAAGTTAGATCGGGAAGCTCCCTGGCGGCTAACTCCATGGCCTCCTCGAACAGAGTCGCCTGAATCACATCGGCGACAGGATCAATTGTCCGTATGCACTCGGCCAGGGCGTCCGATACCAACGGATGATCGTCAGCGATCAAAATCCGCGCAGCCCGCCGATCCGGACTAGGTTTTGTCAATGGCGCCCCACTAGAGCAGAACATTCCGTCTTGTTTCACGGCAATTGTGGCCAACATCTCTATGCCTACCTGTAGTTAGCCCGATGACAGATTGGAGATACCGGATAACTGAAGATGGCGGATATCCGTCATGAACAATTTTTACGACTACGAAACAAAATATCATACGATAGCGTGCAGAATAAGAGAGCAAACAGCAACCCGCGCAATAGCGGGCGCCACATCAAGACTGGTAAAAAAAAGAGAGGGCTATGCCCTCTCCAAAATCTCTGCGCTGCTTTTAAGTGCAACTACATGCGATCAACCGCCTCTGGAGCGCTGTGTGCTGCCGTTTTTTGCATGGCGTCGTAGTACGGCGCGAACGTCGGACGGTCGACGTAGCGGCCGGCGCCTTTGACGGTGCGGACATCGCCGTCCTGATAGACAATATTGCCCTGGCTGATGGTAACCGTGTTGATTCCCTTCACGGTCATGCCCTCGAAGATGTTGGTATCTACGTTCTGATGGTGGGTTTCCTTCGAGATGGTCCGTTCCCGCTCCGGATCCCAAATCGCGATATCCGCGTCGGCGCCGACCGAGACCGACCCCTTGCGCGGATAGATGTTGAAGATCCGCGCCGCATTCGCCGAGGTGATGCCGACGAACTCGTTGACCGTCAGGCGGCCGCTGTTGACACCGTGGTGCCAGAGCACGTGCATGCGGTCCTCGACCCCACCCGTGCCGTTAGGAATCTGGGTGAAATTATTGTGCCCCATACGTTTTTGCGGCGCGCAGAAGCAGCAGTGATCGGTCGCCGTGGTCTGCAGCATGCCGGCCTGGAGGCCGCGCCATAGGGCTTCTTGGTTCTCCTTCGGGCGAAACGGCGGGCTCATCACGTGCGCCGCCGCCTTGTCCCAATCGGGATCGCGGTAGACCGAATCGTCCACCAACAGATGCCCGGCGAGAACCTCGCCAAAGACCCGTTGGCCGTCGTTGCGCGCCCGGGTGATGGCCTGCAACGATTCAATACAGGAATTGTGCACGATATAGAGAGGCACGCCGAGAACCTGGGCGATACGTATGGCGCGGTTGGCTGCCTCGCCTTCCACCGATGACGGGCGGGACATCGGATGCCCTTCGGGGCCGGTGATACCCTTATTCAAAATCTCCTGCTGCAGGTGATAGACCAGCTCGCCGTTCTCGGCGTGCACGGTGCACAGCGCGCCCAGGTCGCGCGCGCGGCTGAACGATTTCACCAGAATCTCATCGTCGGCCATGATGGCGCCCTTGTAGGCCATGAAGTGCTTGAAGCTGTTGACGCCATGCTCCCGCGTGAGCTTGCCCATGGCCTCGTGAACGGTGTCGTCCCACCAGGTGATGGCCACATGGAAGCTGTAATCCGAGGCCGCTTTTTTCGCCCAGCCACGCCAGGTTTCATAAGCTTCCATGACATCTTGCTGCGGGCTGGGGATGACGAAATCGATGATCATCGTCGTCCCGCCAACGATCCCCGCGGTCGTGCCGGAGAAGAAATCCTCGGATGCCACGGTGCCCATGAACGGTAATTCCATGTGCGTATGCGGGTCGATGCCGCCCGGCACCACGTAGCAGCCACCGGCATCCACCGCCTCGGCCCCGGCGGGCACATCGAGCTTGCTGCCCACGGCGACGATCTTGCCACCATCGACCAGCACATCGGCGCGCTGCGAAATGTCGGCATTGACGACGGTGCCGCCCTTAATATGTAAAGCCATTGTTGGAACCTCCCTGTGGACCGCGGCTGTTGGTCCGAGGCGGTCGTGCCGCCCCGGACCATAGAACCGAACGACTACATCGCCTTCGCTTTATCGGTGATGGCATGCGTCCAGGCACCACTTGGTGCCTTGGTGATCACCGGATCGGAACCGCCGGAGAGCAACGTCTGCACGGTGCGCTCGTAGTCGGCCGGATCAAGCGTGCCGTCGGAGCCTTCCGTCAGCTTGTTGATCTCGCCCATCATGCGGACCTGATGCTTTTCCGTCTGCGCGCCGGTTGCATCGTTGTCGAGCACGATCATGGCGGCGGCTTTCTGGTTGGCACGCGCCCAGGCCCAGCCCTTCATGCTGGCCTTAACGAACTTCGCCATGCGGTCGGCGAAAGCCGCATCCTTCAGGTTGTCCTCGAGCACATACAGGCCGTCCTCGAGAGTTGCGACGCCTTCGTCCTCATACTTGAAGACGACCAGCTGATCGGCCGGGATACCCGCGTCGATGACCTGCCAGTACTCGTTGTAGGTCATGGTCGAAACGCAGTCGGCCTGCTTCTGCAACAGCGGATCGACGTTGAAGCCCTGCTTGAGGACCGTAACGCCATCGGCACCGCCGGTGGTCGGGATCTTTAGCTGCGACATCCAACTGAGGAACGGATACTCGTTGCCGAAGAACCAGACGCCCAAAGTCTTGCCCTTGAAATCGGCCGACGTCTTGATGCCGGTTTCCTTGCGGCAGGTGAGCATCATACCCGAACGCTTGAACGGCTGGGCGATGTTGACCAGGGCAACGCCCTTCTCGCGCGAGGCCAGGGCCGAGGGCATCCAGTCGATGATGACATCGGCACCGCCACCGGCGATAACCTGCGGTGGGGCGATATCAGGGCCGCCCGCGTTGATGGTGACGTCCAGACCGGCGTCTTTATAGAAGCCCTTCTCTTGGGCCACGTAATAGCCGGCGAATTGCGCCTGTGTGACCCACTTCAGTTGCAGGGTTACTTTCTCGGCCGCACTTGCGGCCGTGGCGGTCAGGCCCAACACCAGGGCCGCCAAGATCATTGTCATACGTTTCATAAGAGTCCTCCTTGCTTGCTTCCCTTTTTAACGGCGCCTCAGCGTCTCTCGCGATACGAAGGGTGCCAGAACGTGAATGTGCGCTCGGTGAGCGCCATCACACCATAAAACGCGGACCCGGCTATGGCGGCCATAACGATCTCCGCCCAAACCATATCCACGTTCATTCGTCCCACCTCGGTGGAGATGCGGAAACCCATGCCGACGATCGGTGTGCCGAAGAACTCGGCTACAATGGCGCCGATCAAAGCCAGCGTCGAGTTGATCTTGAGTGCATTGAAGACGAAGGGCAACGCCGCCGGCAGGCGCAGCTTGAACAGCGTCTGCCAATAGCCGGCGGCGTAGGAGCGCATCAACTCCCGCTCCATGGCACCAGCGGCGGTCAGGCCGGTCACCGTATTCACCAACATGGGAAAGAAGGTCATGATCACGACCACGGCCGCCTTGGACGGCCAATCGAAGCCGAACCACATCACCATGATCGGCGCCATGCCGACGATGGGCAGGGCGCTGACCAGGTTGCCTAAGGGCAGCAGGCCGCGCTGCAGGAACGGCACACGGTCCACCAGCACCGCCACCATGAACCCGGTACCGCAACCAATGGCATATCCGATGAGCACGGCCTTCAGGAAGGTCTGTTGGAAATCGGCCGCCAATATGTCCAGCGACCCGGCCAAGCGGGCGCCGATCATGCTGGGCGCCGGCAATAGCACCTGGGGCACGCCGAAGCCAACCGTGCCCACCTCCAACAGGAACACGAGCCACAGGCCGAAGAGGACCGGTACGGATAGATCGATCAGCCGTTGCCGTCCCGCATCGAAGCTGCGCACGCCGGCGAGCCCGTCTAGGCCGCGCCACGTCGCCGCCCACAGGCCAAAGACAAACAACCAGAAACCGAACGTAGTGTGGCCACCGGCGCCACCGCCGTGCACCAAACCGAGCGCCGACGCGCAGCCCACGGCCACGGCAGCCAGCAGAATAATATTGTGACCCGCCCCCGTTGGCCGGCGCCACGCAAAGTGCAGCACGGTCAGCAGAAAGATCGCCAATCCACCCGCCGCCGCGGGGGCGCCCCACCACAGCAGCGGTGCTTCGCCACCGGCCACCGGGAATGCCAGAGCGAGGATCGCCAATACCGTGGCCACCGCGCACCATGGATCGAAACGCGAACTCATACGCCCATTCCCATGCGGCGCAGAGTGACGCGCTCGATCGCCGCGACCAGCGTCACCAACAGCGCCGCCAGGATGGCCGCGGTGATCAGCGCCGACCAAATCTGAATCGTCTGTCCGTAATACGAGCCCGCCAGCAGACGCGCGCCCAATCCCGCCGACGCACCCGTCGGCAACTCGCCGACAATCGCGCCCACCAGGCTGATCGCGACCGCCACCTTCAAGCTGGTAAACAGGAACGGCATCGAGGACGGCCAGCGCAGCTTCCAGAATGTCTGCCAGCGGTTGGCGTTGTAGGTGCGCATCAGGTCCATTTGTAGCGGATCGGGCGACCGCAAGCCCTTTACCATGCCGATGGTCACCGGAAAGAAGCAGAGATAGGTGGAGATGATTGCCTTGGGCACCAGTCCCCGCACCCCGATGGCGGCGAGCACCACGATGACCATCGGCGCGACAGCCAGGATGGGGACGGTCTGCGACGAGATCACCCAAGGCATCAGGCTCTTGTCCAGCGAGCGCACATGGACGATGCCGACAGCCAGCAAAATGCCAAGCACGGCGCCGATGGCGAACCCGAGCACACTTGAGGACAGGGTAACCCAGGAATGGAAGACCAAACTGCGCTTGGAGGTGATGGGCGTATCGATAATGGTCTTGCGCATCTCGGCCACGATCTGGTGCGGCGCCGGCAGCAGCGGCCGGTCCTGGGCCAGGGTGGCGCGGACCAGATCGGCGTTCGACCACTCCACGCCCCCACGTTCGAACAAATCGATCTGCCAGGGTGTGTTGAGCCAAATCGCGCCGGCGTACCAAAGAACAATGATCGCGGTTACTACCACCAGCACCGGCCCGGTTTGACCCGCCATTAAACGGCCGAATGTGCGGCGGCGCACGGCAACGACTGGCAAGGCCTCAGTCGTCATAGCTATGCCCCGCGCGCAGGCCCTGACGCACGCGGTGCGCCACCTCAAGGAATCCCGGTGTCTCGCGGATATCGAGGGTGCGGTCGCGATCGAAATCGGTCGGGATCACGTCGATGATCTTGCCGGGGCGCGGCGACATGACCACAATCTTGGTGGACAGGAACACCGCCTCCGGGATCGAATGGGTGACGAAGACCACGGTCTTGCCGGTCTTGTCCCACAGACGCAGAAGCTGTTCGTTCAGGTGGTCGCGGACGATCTCGTCCAGCGCCCCGAACGGTTCATCCATCAGCAGCAATTCCGGGTCGAAGCACAGCGCGCGGGCGATGGAGGCGCGCTGTTGCATGCCGCCGGAAAGTTGCCAGGGAAATTTTTTCTCGAAACCACCCAAGCCCACAAGATCCAGGTGCTGACGGACGCGCTCCCGCCGTTCCGTCGCGGGCACCCCCATGATCTCCAGCGGCAAGGCGACATTGCGCTCGATGGTCCGCCAAGGGTAAAGGCCGGCAGCCTGAAATACGTAGCCATAAGCGCGGCCCAGGCGCGCCTCGCGTGGGGAGACGCCATTGACCTGGATATCACCGCCGGTCGGCTGTTCCAGATCAGCGATCACGCGCAGCAGCGTCGTCTTGCCGCAGCCGGAGGGCCCGATGAAAGAGACGAACTCGCCCTGCTCGATGGCAATATCCACATCGGATAACGCATAGACCGGGCCATCGGCTGTCTGAAAGGTAAGCGACAAGCCACGCGTATCGACAACCCGGCGCCGCGATTCAGGCGCCGGTGCCGGCGTTGCCAGGGAGACCGGGGGAACCGGCACCGCGGTCACTGCCCTACCCTGTGCTCAGGCCACATGTCCGGCCTTCTCCAGCAACGCCCGTAACAAGACGTTTCCCCCCGCGGTGATCCACTCCGGCTTGGCATCCTCGATCTCGTTATGGCTGATGCCATCGATGCAGGGAACGAAGATCATCGAGGTTGGCGCGACGTTGGCCACGTAGCACGCGTCGTGCCCGGCGCCGGAGACAATCTCGCGCATGGAATAGCCGCAATCCTTTGCCGCCTCGCGCACGGCGGACACGCAACTCTCGTCGAAATGAATCGGGGCGTAGTAGAAAATCTGTTCCATCTCAACTTGCAAGCCGATTTTCTTGGCAATCTGCTCGACCCCGGCGCGCATGGCCTTGTCCATGCCGGCCAGCACCGCGTCATCCGGATGGCGGAAGTCGATGGTGAGAAACACCTGTCCCGGGATGACGTTGCGCGAGTTGGGATGCACTTTCATCATGCCCACGGTGGCGCAGCCCGACGGCGCGTTGTCGAGACCGACCTTGTTCACCAGATCGACCACCCGCGCGGCACCCAGCAGAGCATCCTTGCGCCGATTCATGGGCGTTGGGCCGGCGTGGGATTCGACTCCGGTCAAGGTCAGCTCGTACCAGCGTTGCCCCTGCGCATCGGTGACGATGCCGATGGTTTTATCCTCGGCTTCCAGGATCGGGCCCTGCTCGATGTGCGCTTCGAAATAGGCGTGCACATCGCGGCCGCCCACCTCCTCCGGCCCGGCATAGCCGATGCGCTGCAACTCCTCGCCCATGGTCTTGCCATCTTCGTCGGCGCGGTTGAGGCCGTAATCGAGGGAGAAAACACCGCCGAAGACGCCGGACGCGACCATGGCCGGAGCGAAGCGCGAACCTTCCTCGTTGGTCCACACCGCCACTTCGATGGGCCGCTCGGTCTCGTATCCCAGATCATTGAGGGTACGCACGGCCTCAAGACCGGCAAGAACGCCAAAGACGCCGTCGAAACGGCCGCCGGTCGGCTGTGTATCCAGATGGCTGCCGGTAATCACCGGCGCCAGGTCGTCGTTGCGCCCGGCCCGGCGAGCAAAGATGTTGCCCATCTTATCCACCTTGAGGGTACAGCCGGCGGCCTCGCACCATTTGGAGAACAGATCGCGGCTCTGCCTGTCGAGATCGGTCAGCGCCAAGCGGCAGCAGCCCCCCTTCTTGGTGGCGCCGATCTTGGCCATCTCCATGAGGCTGTCCCACAGGCGCGGCCCGTCAATCGACAGGTTGCGTTTCTCGGACATGCGCTCCTCCTTGATTTTCTTCGTTTCTAGTTTAGCGCCGTGAGCGACTCATAGGTATCCGGACGCCGGTCCCGGAAGAACTGCCATTTGTCGCGGATCTCACGGATCATGTCGAAATCCATTTCGTGCACCAGCAGTTCGTCCTTATCGCGGCTGGCGATGGCCTCGATCTCGCCGCGCGGATTGACGAAATAGCTCTGGCCATAGAACTCGCCCACATTCCAGGGGGCTTCCGTGCCGATGCGGTTGGTAGCACCGATGAAGACACCGTTGGCCACGGCCGAGGCCGGCTGCTCCAACTTCCACAAATATTCCGAGACCCCGGCCACCGTGGCCGACGGGTTGACGATGTATTCCGCGCCCTTTAGCGCCAAGGCCCGCCAGCCTTCCGGGAAATGCCGGTCGTAGCAGATGTAGACGCCCAGCTTACAATAGGCGGTCTGGAAGACCGGCCAATCGGAGGCGCCGGGCTTGAAAAAGAATTTCTCCCAGAAGCCGGCCACGTGCGGGATGTGAGTCTTGCGGTATTTGCCCAGATAGGTGCCATCGGCATCGATGACGGCGGCGGTGTTGTAGTAAACGCCGGTCATCTCCTCCTCATAGATCGGCACCACGATGACCATGCGATGCTTCTTGGCCAATTCCTGCATCAGGCGCGTGGTCGGCCCGTCGGGGATCGGCTCGGCCGCGGCGTACCATTTAGAATCCTGGCTGGGACAGAAGTACGGCTGGGTGAAAACTTCTTGGAAGCAAAGCACCTGGACGCCCTGCTGGCCCGCCTTCTCGATCAAGGGCAGATGGGCCTCGATCATGGCCTCCTTGATGAGTTGCGGACTGCTTCCGGTATCGGCCTTTAGCCCCATCTGGATCAGGCCGCCTTTCAACTTCGCCATGCCGCGTCTCCTAATTCAAATTCTTCAAAACCGTTTTTAAGGTTTCGAAAAGCTGATCGATTTCGGATTTCTTGATGATCAGCGGCGGCGACAAAGCGATGATGTCACCCGTGGTGCGAATCAGACACCCCTTCTCATAGGCATCGATGAATGCGGCGAAGGCCCGCTTCGTCGGCTCGCCGGGGATGGATTCCAATTCGATCGCCCCGACCAAGCCGGTGTTGCGGATGTCGATGACGTGCGGCAAGCCCTTAAGGCTGTGCAGGGCATCCTCCCAATAGGTCGACAACTCCGCCGCGCGCTCGAACAAGCCCTCATCCCGATAGGTATCGAAAGTTGCCAGGCCGGCCGCGCAGGCGATCGGATTCCCCGAATAGGTATAGCCATGGAAGAACTCGATCAGATGCTCGGGCCCGGTCATGAAGGCGTCGTGGATCTCGCTTTTCACCAGCACCGCCCCCATGGGAATGATGCCGTTGGTCAGGCCCTTGGCGGTGTTGATGATGTCGGGCGTAACGCCGTAGTATTCGGCACCGAAGCTGGCCCCCAGACGGCCGAAGCCGGTGATCACTTCGTCGAAGATCAACAGGATGCCGTGCTTCTCGGTGATCTGCCGCAAGCGTTCCAGATAGCCCTTTGGCGGCATTAGAACGCCGGTGGACCCGGCCATTGGTTCGACAATGACCGCGGCGATGGTCGACGCGTCATGAAGCTGGACCAACCGCTCCAGATCGTCCGCGAACTCGACCCCGTGTTCCGGCTGGCCGCGGGTAAAGGCATTGCGCGCCAGATCGTGGGTATGCCGAATATGATCGACGCCGGTCAGCAAGGTGCCGAACATCTTGCGGTTGGGGACGATGCCGCCGACCGAGATGCCGCCGAAATTGACACCGTGATACCCGCGCTCGCGGCCGATCAGGCGGAAACGGCTGCCCTCACCGCGCGCCCGGTGATAGGCGATGGCCACCTTCAGCGCGGTTTCGACCGATTCTGAGCCTGAATTGGTGAACATGACATGGTTCAAACCCTCCGGCGCCAGATTGACCAGGCGCGCGGCCAGCTCGAAGGCTTTGGGGTGGCCCATCTGGAAGGCCGGGGCATAGTCCAGCTCCTCGACCTGGCGCTGAATGGCCTCGACAATGCGCGGGCTTTTGTGGCCGGCGTTGACGCACCACAGGCCCGCCGTGCCATCCAGGACTTTCCGGCCGTCGGCGGTGGTGTAGTACATCCCCTCCGCACCAACGAACATGCGCGGGTTCTTCTTGAATTGCCGGTTCGCCGTGAACGGCATCCAAAAGGATTCGAGATTGTTGGGTACGCTTGCTGCCGCCGATCTCACCACGATACGCTCCTGTCTAGCGGATACGACACCGTACGAGTTGGGAGCGACCGAGAGGCTCCGCCCGGACGGATGTCGTCCGCGATGAATGAGTCTAGTTCAAAGCTCGCCGCGCCGGCCGACTCGCCACACGCGGCTGCATCCTCCCATAGCGCCTCTCGTCTGTCGCGCGCCTTGCCGCATTGTCGAATGCCCGCTTATCGCGAGACGGCTTTGGCCTCATCGGCCGGCGCGGTCATGTTGCAGACCGATGACACTTGATCCTGACCAATTGGTCAGGATATATTTCTATAACGGACCTGACCAACCGGTCAAGATTTTTTTGGGGATATGAATGGCTTGGGCCCGCCAAGCGCGACGCAACGGCTCGAAGGCCGCCATCCGCGAGGGGAACGAAAAAGCCATCCTCGCGGCGGCCGAGGAAGTGTTCGCCGACTACGGATTCGCCGGGGCCACCACCAGCAAAATTGCGGAGGTGGCCGGCATCCCCAAGGCGAACCTGCATTACTATTTCCCGACAAAGGAAGCGCTCTATCGGCAGGTCATCGAAAACATCTTCAATATCTGGCTTGCCGCCGCCGCCTCGTTCGACGACTGCGACGATCCCATCGAGGCGTTGACTCAATACATCCACATCAAGATGGACATCTCCCGCACTCATCCGAAAGGCTCCAAGGTGTGGGCGAATGAAATCATCCAGCGGGCGCCGATGATCCAGGACTATCTGGAAACGACGTTACGGGAATGGACGACCTCGCGCGTCGCGGTGATCGAGAGATGGATTGCCGAGGGACGCCTCGCCCCCATCGATCCGCGCTATCTGATGTACATGATCTGGGCGACGACCCAGCATTACGCCGACTTCGGTCACCAGATATCCACCCTGAATAACGATCACGATTTGAGCGAGGCGCAATTCGCCAAGGCAAAGGATACGGTCACCCAGATCATCCTGCGCGGTATCGGAGCGATCAAGTGACGGTGACGAAGCTTAAGAAACGGCGCCCAAAGAGCGAACTCGGTCCGCCGACCAACGGCAATCGCACACGCATCCGGGCGCGCAACGAGGACAAGATTCTCGATGCCGCCCTCGAGGTTTTTGCCGACTACGGTTTCAAGGGTGCTACCATCGACCAGATTGCCGCCCGCGCCGGCATGTCGAAGCCGAACCTGCTCTACTACTTTCGGCGCAAGCGCGATCTTTATGTGGCCGTCCTCGAGCGCACCCTGGATATGTGGCTGGAGCCGCTGAGCGCCATCCGCGCCGACGGCGATCCGGCGGAAGAGATTCGAGCGTACATCAACCGCAAGTTGGAATTTTCCAAGGTGCGACCCACCGCCTCACGGATGTTCGCCAACGAGATCATTCAGGGGGCGCCGTTGTTGAAGACCATCTTGCACGGCGGCTTGCGCAACATCGTCGACGAGAAGGCCGCCGTCATTCGCGGCTGGGCGAAGGCCGGCAAGATCGCCGATATCGACCCCTATCACCTGATCTTCGTCATCTGGGCGGTGACCCAGCACTACGCCGACTTCGCCTCGCAAGTTGAAGCGGTGGTAGGTGGTCGCCTGAGTGACCGCAAATTCTTCCGCGAGACCGAGACGGCGATAGATCACATCTTACTACGCGGCATCCTACCGACCGAGAGAATTTAATTGGGGACAGTATATAGTTTCGAGCGCATAAACTATATATTGTCCCCAATTAAATATATACTGTCCCCAATTAAAACAGACGTTCGCTACTGTGTGTACTGCCTGGCGAGATCGTTCAACCTGGCGTTGACGATCAGCGCGTGAAACGGTGCGATCGTGCCGAGGTAAATCTTGCCAAACCGATTGTGCGTCCGCACCCACGTTGCGAGGGAAATATGTTCGGATGTCTCGCTATCCCGATAGACTGAAATCTTAAAGTCCAAATGCAAGTCATCTTCGCCAAGGATGATTTCGTTCTGGCTGATGCTGCGCACACAAAGAAAATTTATGTAATCCCCCACGTCTATCGACGGTCTGAAATCCAGACTCGTGGGCAACCTCGCGGTCGTTTTCAGTCCAAACGGCATGACCCCGAGATCCCGAACGGCGAGGAGGACGTTGATCCATCGTGGCAAGCCGATGAAAATGCGTTGTGCGATCTCCCCGATCAGTGCATCGGCACGGTCGATCTGCACCGAATAGCAATCCAAGAAATCTCCATCCTCGAAAAAGGTATGGAGCACGCTGCCCGTCGCTAGTTTTATCTTTTTGACGGTCACTTCAATCGCCCCTACGTCCGTTGCAACAGAAGCGTTGCGCTAAGAGAAAGCACCAAACCGGCGATCACCGAAAGCGACGGCACGCCATGCCCGAGCATGGCTTCCAACAGCACCACGAAAGCGGTGGTGAGATATGTGTACCCCATTACCTTCGATGCCGGCAGGATCACGCTAGCCGACTTGAACAAGAAGAAAGTGATGGCTGTGTTGAAGACGGCTAGATAGACGATCCCCATCCACAGGCCCGCCGGCACCGCGGACCAATCGGTGCGCAGAACTTTCGGCATGCCCACAACCGCCAACATGAGAGCGCCGAGCACCAAAATCCAAAATGTCATCACGGTAATCGGTTCGCCTCGGTGAAAGCGGGCGATCAACGGCCCATAGCAGCCGTAGGTGAAACAGCCGATGGCGAATATCATCTCGCCTTTACCCAAACGGAAAGCCAGCAGGTGCTCCAGCGAACCGCCAAAGAGCACCCATATGGCCCCTGCCCCGCCGAGAACGAGATAGAACAGCTGCCGTGGGCCGGTACGTTGGCGCATAAGGAGATACGCCACCGAGATGCTGACCAGCGGCACCAGGGCAAAGAGGGCGCCGGTGCTGACCGCGTCGGTCCAACGCAGAGCCTCGAACATGGTCAGGAAAAAGATGGCCATGCAGGCGCTGATCGCGAAGTAGCGCAGAAGCTGCGCCGGCCCAGGCCAGATCCAGCGCTCCCGAGAAAACGTCAGGACGCCGAACAGCAAGGCGGCAAGAACAAAGCGGACCAAGGTCAGAACCACCGGGTCCAGGTAGGGGGTGATCGCCTTGCTAACCGGAAACGACGTGCTGATCATGAACGAATAGAGCAGCATGGCCCCATGCGCGCGATGCACCCGCTGGGCGGCAGCGGTTTCAGACAACATGCTGCCGGTTCGTTCCTATTCCGCGGCGACCCGGTTCGGATTATTCGGGTGCGTCGTCCAGTTGGCATACCCCTTGACCACCGGCTGACCTGTGCGCGGATCGGTGCCGCCGGTCATGGGCTCCATGGTGATACAATTTTCCACCGGGCAGACGCTGGCGCACAGGTTGCAACCGACGCATTCGGCATCGATTACCTCGAAATGCCGGTGACCGTCCTTGGCGTTGCTGATCGCCTGATGCGAGGTGTCCTCGCAGGCCACATAACAGCGGCCGCATTTGATGCACGCGTCTTGATCGATGCGCGCCTTCACCACATAGTTTAGGTTCAAGTATTGCCAATTGGTGACGTTGGGCACAGCCAGTCCGACAAAATCGTCGAGGCGGGCATAGCTCTTTTCATCCATCCAATTCTTCAGGCCCTCGACCATGTCCTCGACGATGCGGAAGCCATAGGCCATGGCCGCCGTACACACCTGTACATTGCCAGCACCCAGGGCCATAAACTCCACCGCATCGCGCCAGGTGGTGATGCCACCGATAGCCGAAATCGGCAGGCCCTGCGTTTCCGGATCGCGAGCGATCTCGGCAACCATGTTGAGCGCGATCGGTTTAACCGCCGGGCCGCAAAAGCCGCCGTGAGTGCCCTTGCCATCCGTATGCGGGGACGGCGCCATCCGGTCCAGATCGATGGCCATGATCGAGTTGATCGTGTTGATCAACGAGACCGCATCCGCCCCGCCCTGCTTCGCGGCACGCGCCGGAAAACGAACGTCGGTGATGTTGGGGGTCAGCTTTACGATCACCGGCATGCGCGTGTGCTGCTTACACCAACGCGCCACCATCTCCACGTATTCCGGCACTTGGCCCACCGCGGAACCCATGCCCCGCTCCGACATGCCGTGCGGGCAGCCGAAGTTCAGTTCGATGCCATCGGCGCCGGTATCCTCCACCAGGGGCAGGATTCTTTTCCATGCCGCTTCCTCGCACGGGACCATCAGCGAGACAACGATGGCCCGGTCCGGCCAGTCGCGCTTCACTTGTTTGATCTCACGCAAGTTCAGATCGAGCGGCCGGTCCGAAATCAGCTCTACGTTATTGAAGCCGAGCAACCGCCGGTCACCACCGTAGATGGCGCCGTACCGCGGGCCGTTGATGTTCACAATCGGCGGGTCCTCGCCCAGGGTCTTCCAGACCACACCGCCCCAACCGGCACGGAAGGCACGAACCACGTTGTATTCCTTGTCCGTCGGCGGCGCCGAGGCCAGCCAGAACGGGTTGGGCGACCTGATACCGAGGAATTCGCTGCAAATATCCGCCATAGCCGTTACTCCCGTTATTCCGCGCCGCCGCGCAGGAAGCGGTCGATGGCGGCGGCGGCAACCTTGCCGTCTTCCACGCCAGCGACGGTCAGATCTTGACCACCAGCGATGCAATCACCGCCGGCCCATACATCGGGCAAAGACGTGCGCCGCGAGTTGTCCACGGCAACGCGCCCGTCCTCCAACTCCAACACATCGTTGCCGCCGGTTACCGGTCCGGCAACGAATTTCTGCCCGATCGCCTTGAAGACCATGTCGGCCTCGAGGACAAAGCGCTCGCCCTTGGCACTGGGCTGCGTGTATTCAAACTCGACCGCGCGCACATGCCTACCCTCGCCTATCAACCGCACGGGCTTGGCCGAATATTTTATCCTCACGCCGCTGGTCTGCGCCAACTCCTGCTCATAGGCGCTTGCCTTCATGTGCTCCCGGCCGCGGCGGTAGACCAGGGTCACGTCTTCCGCGCCCAGGCGCTTGGTCTGCACGGCGATGTCGATAGCGGTCATACCGCCGCCAATGACCACGATACAGCGGCCGACCGGCAACTTGGCCAGGTCTTTCGCTTGACGCAATTCGGCGATATAGGCGACCGCGTCCAGGACGCCGGATAAATCCTCGCCCTCCAAGGACAAGGCGTTGACCGCGCCGAGACCAAGGCCAAGAAAAACCGCGTCATAATCGGATCTCAGTTGCCCCAAAGTCACGTCATCGCCCAGGCGCTTACCGAGTTCCACCGTGATGCCGCCGACGCCAAGGATATAGTCCGTTTCGTGTTGAGCAAAATTGTCGACGGTCTTATAGGACGCAATGCCGTATTCGTTCAGCCCGCCCAGTTTGTCGTGTGCCTCAATGACGGTGACCGCATGCCCCTGCCGCGCCAGGGCATGGGCGCAGGACAAACCGGCGGGGCCGCCGCCGACGACCGCGACCCGCTTGCCCGTATCAACGCCCTTCGAGAAGATCTGCGCGCCAGCGGTGAACAGCTTGTCGGTGGCGAAACGTTGTAGTTGCCCGATCTTGACCGGCTTGTTCTCGGCATCGTTACGCACGCAAACTTCTTCGCACAACGTCTCCGTCGGGCAAACGCGGGCACACATGCCGCCCATAATATTGTCGCGCAAGATCGTCGCAGCCGCCCCTTTCGGATTGCCGGTGGAGATTTGGCGGATGAACATGGGAATGTCGATGCCGGTCGGGCATGCCGTGGTACACGGCGCCCCATCGCAGAAGTAACATCGGTCCGCCTCGATCAACGCCTGATGGTCGTCCAGCGGCGCATGCAGATCGGTGAAGTTATCCGCGTACTCGACCGCGGACAAACGGCCGGCGGCGATGTTGGCCTTTTTCTGGCTCATAAGACGGCACCTCCTCCCTGCGGCCGCGTGCGAGGACAAGTTCCAGCCCATCAGCGCGGCTTCTTTCGCCTACTACAGCAAATTTTGACCATGTGGTCAAGAATTGCCATACCCGAAAGAGCCGCGCCACTCGCCATCGGCGAGGCAATATCGTCGGTTGAGACGCAACTTTGAGCTGATTAAGCCGATTGCTTGGGAGCGTCGGGCTTCCATTCTTCGAGGGCGATCTCGAAGGTGATGCAGACGATGTTGTTGCCGGATACGAACCGGCCGCCCCGAACATGTCCGTTGGCGTCCGAGACTACGCCGTGAAGTTCCGCTCTCGGCGTTCCGGTCGCATCCGTCCGGACCTCACCGGAGATATTGACCACTTCGACCGCGGGCCCTGTCATCGTCATTTGCCCACCGGCCGGCGTTTCAATACAGGCGGCGGTCAGGCTGCCTAGGCTACCTCGGACGAAGGCGCGCTCGATGCCTTGCGCAAGGCACAACTTCTCGATGCTTTGCACAAGATCCTCGTTGGGTCGAATGCGGGCGTAGACCATTCGCTCGACATGGCCAAACTCGGCACTGCCAAGTTCGGCGTCAACGGACTCCATCGATGATCGCTCCGGGTGTCAAATGTGGATGAAAGACACGGTGGTTCGTTTCCGTATCGTCGGAAAGTTGGACTATGAAGCTGTCGATCGTCCGAGCAAAAGCAGTGACCGGCGTTGCCCCAACGATGGTTCTCTCGGTCACTATGTGTCCGCCGCGCACGTCGCCGGCCTCCGTGACAAAAGAGCCATGGCAATGGATGAAAGGTAATCCGTCGACGGCAAGCCCGAGCGTGGCCGTGCCACCCAGGAAGTATCCGTTCCGCTCCCGACCGGGTTCGCCATAAGTTGCAACCGTATGACCGCTCGCATCGTCCGCCGGCATGCAGTATTCGATCATTTGCATGGGGCCGCCGAGAAGATTGATGATCGCCGTTCCAATCTTCTCGCGCTGGAGTGGCAAGACGATACCCTCAAATAGGGAAATACCCGGCGCAAAACCAAGGCGCAGCGTTCGACAATTCGAGCTGGATTCTGCAAGACAGCGAGTTCCCGCCGGGCGCCCCGGATGGCGAACTAGACGTGAATGTAGGGCAGGCATACGGCTTTCTACTTCAGCGAGCAATAGTTATTGTGAATACAACTGTGTTCATCATCAACTTCTAGTTGGAAACCTGGAATCCGCCGAAGATTTCGACAGACCTAAACTTTACAGAACACTCGGCCCTATCTTGCATCCACCGGACCAATTGTCGATACATTTTCGCTATATTTGAACGGTAACATCAGCAAGCCTGCGGATATTAGTCCACCGCACGTATTGAATCGGCAGAATTCTACAGATTCACCACCATCGAGAAGGCTGAAGACAGGTGCTTAAAGGTGCTTCCGAATCTCAGCGGCCATATCGTCGGATGTGGTTCCATGCGTGAAATGGGCGACAAATTCGCCGTCAGGGCCCATCAAATAGATGATCGAGGAGTGGTTCATCAGGTATTCGTCGTCGGCAACCCCCTCTTCTTGCACTTTTTTGAAGTATGCCTTGTAGGCTTTTGCTACCGCCGCGACCTGTTCGGCACTTCCGGTCAAGCCGATCGTTCGCGGGTGGAAATTGCCGACGAATGATTTGAGGACCTCGGCGGTATCGCGCTCCGGATCGACGCTGATAAACAGGGGCTGGACTTGATCCGCGCTGGCGCCCAGCAAATCCATGGCATCTGAAATGTTCTGCATGGTTGTCGGGCAAACGTCTGGGCAATACGTGTAACCGAAGAAAATGAGCACGTATCCGCCACGATAGTCCGCATCCGTTACAGTTTTGCCATCGTGGTCGATGAGAGTGAACGCCCCGCCTATGGATATGCTGGATGATACGCTAGGTAGATCCCTGGCCGGACGGGCGAAATTCAACACCAGGGCACCACCGATCGTGGCAACTACGAGCAGAGCCAAAATGACGATCCGTCGCTGCATATGGGATTCCCTTTTTCCGTCCGATAGACGCTTCCAGTGCGCCTACTCAGCCAATCCGTTAGAACAAAATGAGTTGCTGCCCAATAGCTTAATCGGCGTGCTTCATTTCTGCGTCGCCCATGCTACCGGCTTTTAGAACATCGACGATGACATCAATCCGGCCAGCCTTCTCGAAAACCAGCGTCAGCGGGAAAGACTCCCCTTCTTTGAAGGGAGCTATCAGGCCCATGAACATAATGTGGTAACCGCCGGGTTCGAGCATGGCCATGCCGCCCGCCGGTATCTCAACGGCGCCCGCCGGGCGCATCTTCATCACGCCATCCTCCATGAGACTTTCGTGTAGCCCGGTTTTCTTGGCAACGTCCGCGCTAACGGCGACGAGACGGTCTGCCTGGTTGCCCTCATTTCGAATTGTCACATAGGCAACGCCCGTTTTGGCCATGGCGAAGGTAGCGCGCGCCCAGGGCGAATGGATCGTCATGTCACCGACCTTGTAGTCGGCTGCCCAAGCGCCCGCCGGACCAAATGCCGAAATGGCCGTAAAAAAAGCGAACGCGACGAAAGTTCTTTTCATAGTTGATTTTCTCCAGGCCTGGCCGATCTGCGCCGGCGCATCGGCGAAGTTATGCCCCTCGTCTCGCCGTATTTCGGCAAGACATATGTAAGATGCTTTACCCCGAAACCAACCCCGGAGGCACGAGCATGTATTTGAAACACATCGTCTCGATTGCTGCGGCGCGCCGGGAGCGTCTACGCCAATTCACTCTGTCAGAGCGGTGTCTCGCGCCGGTCAGGCCGAGCCGCTTGCCTTCTTGTTCTTGACCTTGTCGCGGATCAGTTTGAGCAGGGGCAGGAACAGCAGGATAAGGGCGATGACCGTGATCGGTCCGGCGATCGGCCGGGTGACGAAGACGGTGAAATCGCCGTTCGAGATGAGGAGCGACTGTCGAAGCGCTGGTTCGGCAATGGGTCCCAAGACGATGGCCAACACGGCCGGGGCCAGTGGATAGTCGAGCTTCCTCATAAGATAGCCACCGATGCCAAAGGCCAACATGAGCCAGACATCGTGCATGGACTGCGTGGGCGCGAAGCCTCCGACCAGGCTAAGCACGAATATGACCGGTGCTAGAACAGTAAAAGGCATCTTCAGCATCCAGAGGAAGACCGGGATGAAGAAGATGTTGATCAGCACCGCGAAGAAATTGGCAACATAGAGGCTGGCGATCAGGCCCCAGACGAATTCGGTCTCGTCCACGAAAAGAGTCGGACCGGGAACCATGCCCCAGATCACCATGCCCCCCAGCAAGATCGCCGTGGTCGGCGAACCGGGAATGCCAAGGGTCAGCATCGGCAGCATGGCACCCGTCGAGGCCGCATTGTTGGCTGCCTCCGGGGCGACGACGCCGGCAACCTCGCCCTTGCCGAAACTTGCCGGGTTCTTGGAAGTCAGCTTCGCCACACCGTAGGCCATCAACGAGCCGGGCGTAGCACCGGCGGCCGGCAGGATACCCACGAAGAACCCGAGCAACGAGCCGATGGTGGCGACCTTCCAGGTGCCCAGAAGTTCCTTGAGGTGAGCCAGGATGCCCCGCAGTGAGAAAACCGCCTTCGACATGGCGCTCTCGCCCCGGGTGATCTCGATGGTCCAAAGCATCTCGCCGATCCCGTAAATCCCGATCGCCAGGACGAGGAAGTTGATGCCGTGCATGAATCCGATGACGTCAAAGAAGACCAGCCGCGGTTCACCGCTCATGATGTCGAGGCCGACGGCGCTAAAGACCAAGCCGATGCAGATCGAGAAGATGGTCTTGGGGATATCGTCCCCGCTCAGGCCCACGAAGGTGGCAAAAGCCAGCAACATGAGAGCGAAGATCTCGGCATCCCCGAAATCGAGCGCGATGCTCGCCAGCGGCGGCGCGAATCCGGTGAACAGCAGGATCGACAGCGTCCCACCGAAGAACGACGCCAACGCCGCCCCCACCAGGGCCTTATCGGCCTCCCCCTTCAGCGCCATGGGCCGCCCGTCGAAGGTGGTGGCCACCGCCGTCGAGGCGCCCGGTATGCCCAGCATGATGGAACTTATGGCGCCGCCGTACATCGCGCCGTAATAGAGTGCCGCCAGAAAGATGATCGCCGACGTCGGAGGCACCAGGAAAGTCATCGGCAGCAGAATGGCCACGCCATTGACGGAACCCAAACCCGGCATGGCGCCAATGAAAAGCCCGACTACCACGCCCACGATGACTACCGCCAGATTCAACGGCGTGAGCGCAATAAGAAATCCGTCCAAAAGGTGCTGTATTATTTCCATCGTCTCGTCGTCGGCTGCCTCTTATCCCGGCTAAAGGAAAATGTCGTAAAGTGGATAGAAGAGTGGCTCCAGATAACCCTTCGGCAGAACGATTCTGAGGGCCACGTCGAAGAAGAAGAAGATGGCGACGGGCGCGCTGAGGCTGATCGCCAGGCTCACCAGCCAGGAATGCCGCCCCAGGAAACGGATGTAATAAAGCATGAACAGCGGGATGGCACCGTACATGCCGATCACGTGGACCAGACCGATCATGACCGTCACGCCGCCACCAACCAGCACGAACTTGTTACGTGCGAAGCCGTCCATAAAGGGCTCGGTGGACTGCGATGGCGGGGTGGTGCGCCTGGCCCAATTGATCATGGTCAGGACGCAACACACCAACATTATTGCGGAAAGCCAGAAAGAGAACGCGCCCCCGCCCGGCCCTTCGTCGGGAATCCACCCGATGGGCAACTCGGCGCTCTTCCACATCAAGTAGATGGAGAAAGCCGCCATCAGAACAGCCGTGACGATTTCCGCGCGGCGCATGATGGCAGCCTTCTTCTCTCCGTCGCCTCGTCAGTGACGAAACAAGTGAAAGACTCCCCTTACAGGGCGCCCATCTTCTCCAGCATCTGACGATGGATCTCGCGCTCGTTGAGCCAGTAGTCCTTCAGGGCCTGACCCTGCAGCAGGTCGCCCTGCAAGCTCTTCTTCGTGCGGTATTTCTGCCACTCTGGCGAGGCGAAGACCTTGGCGAAGAGGCCTTGGTAGTACGCGGCCGCATCATCCGACATGCCCGGCGCACCAACGACGCTGCGCTGCATGAAGTAGACGAAGTCTTTGCCCAGTTCGCGGAAGGTTGGCGCGTCAGGGAACAATGGCAGGCGCGTCGGCGTGAAGGCAGCCAACGGCACCACGGTGCCGGCCTTGAAGAAGCCTTCCTGCTCGGAGGGATTGTTCACCGTCGAGTTGGCATGGTTGCCGGCCAGCTGCTTGGCCACCTTTCCGCCACCCTTGTAGGGCACGTACTTCATTTCGAGCCCATAGGACGCGTTGAGGAAATCGGTCAGGAGCTGATCTTCCTGCAGCTTGCCGGTGCCGGCCATGACCCAGTCTTTGCCGGCCGCTTTGGCCGCGGCGGCAAACTCTTCCATGTTGCCGATGCCCGAGTCCTTGTTGACCCACAACAGGAAGGTGTCCTCTGCCATCCGCGCAATCGGCGTGAAGGTCGCGATGTCGATTCCCAGGCCAGGCTGACGCAACGGCGTGGTATAGAAGCTGTTGAGCGTCACCATGATGGTGTGGTCGGGATCGGAATCGGCCTTACCCTGCAGATGCACCAAGGCCTCGGCGCCGGACCCGCCCGGCTTGTTGATGGGCGTCAGCGGTTTCGAAGCCCAGCCGTTCTTTTCGATCAGTGTTTGCATCAAACGGGCCATCTTGTCGGCACCGCCGCCCTGTCCGGCCATGATGACAAACTCGACGGGCTTCTTGGGCTCCCAAGCCAGGGCCGTCCCGCTCACGAAAGTCGATAGCGCGGCACCGAACCCAAGAGTCAGGGCACATCCCAGAATAATTCTTCTGGTAACTTTCATAACGACGTCCTCCCAGACATTTGTTTTGCGGATATTTTAGTCTTCACTATAGCCGGAATCTCCCCCGCCAAGTAAAGCGCCGACGCTTGTTCGCTATCGGGCCAATGGCACCAGCCTGTTATTGCGTCGAACAATTTGGCATTTGGTATACCACATACCGCAGTTTAGCAGCTCGCCATGTCAGTTCAATTGCTTTCTGCCGTTTTCTGCGATCCGGACAATCGCAATGCGTGTTCTACGACCTGTGCCCGGCATGCTCTTTCTCAAATTCAGCCGGCGATCATCTTACTCAATGCATAAGTAAAACAGGGAGATCGGCGTGGTCGATGATGTGTTGCGTGACTCCACCTAACACCAACTCGCGGCGCCGGCTCTGGCCGTAGGCCCCCATCAGCAGGATATCGGCGCCGGCCTCCTTGGCGCCGGCCAACAGGGCTTGGCCCGTCTCGGTGACGCGCGCTGTTATGGTCCATATTCCGCACGCAATGCCATGGCTGGCTAGATAGGCTTGTCCGTCTTCGGGACTGAGCGAGCCCGTCTTGCCGTCCGAGGCGCTGAGCAATGTGACCGTTTCGGCGGATTCCAGAATGGGTAGAGCCGCCGTAATAGCGCGCGATATTTCGCTGCTGCCGTTCCAACCTAACGCAACATGGACCCCGAGGTCGCCGGGCGGCTTCGGCGGACACACAAGCACCAGCCGGCCGGTCTCAAGAAGGGCCGCTTCCAGGGTGTTGAGCCCGACGTTTCGTTGGCTGTCGGGTTGCGCCACGACCGTAACGTCGGCCAGACGCCCGTAGAGGCCGACGATGGTGGCCTGCTTGCCCGTTCTTTCCCGCCAAGACACGGAGACATGATCAGAGGGCCAAGATGGCGCGTCGACGACCGTCAGTTTGTGTCGCGCGCAGTAGTCCTCGAATTGGCCCTTCACCTTCCGCTCTTCCTCGTCCGCCAGGGCTCCCGCGGAGGCGAGGATGTCCTTTTTCAAGATCGCCGGAACCGACACCCCGAAGGGCAGAAGGTCCTCGGGCCGTGGCCGGCAATGAACCACATCGATGTGAGCCGAATAGGGCCGCGCGAAGCTTAGCGCGTGATCGAGAACGCCATCGCCCTTCCCGTCGCCGCGTACGGGCACGAGGATGGTCCGCACCGTCATGATGGCCTCCTATGGTCGCGCCTCAGGCTCCGAGCTGCGTGCCCTCGGACAATCCGACGCGGGCGGCGTAGTCGCCGGCCGAAATTTTCTTGTCGTCATGCGGGCGGACCCGGGCGATACGAACTGCCCCGACGCCGGTGGCGACCGTAAAGCCCTCTCCGGTGACGTCCACCACCCGGCCCGGCTCCCCGGCCGCATCGGCCAGGGTGCTGTCGAAAATTTTGAGCTCGTTCCCGCCCAGCATCGTCCAGGCGCCGGGCTGTGGGTTGGCACCACGGATCAGGTTGTGAACCTCTTGCGCCGGCTTGCGCCAATCGATCTGCGCATCGGCCTTGCGGCACCAGCTCTCGTAGGTCGCCTGGCTGTGGTCTTGCGTGATTCGCGGCGCCCGGCCATCGCGAACCAGGTCCACGGCCTCGACCATGGCGTCCACGCCCATGGGGAAGAGGTGATTGAAATAGAGAGTGCCCAGGGTGTCGTCGGGTCCGATATCGACCTCCTTCTGGAGCAAAATCGGTCCTTCGTCGAGCCCCTCATCGGGCCAGAAGATCGTCAGGCCCGTCTTGGCCTCGCCCTGAATAATCGGCCAGTTGATCGAGCTGGGCCCCCGATGCCTGGGCAGCAGCGAGGGGTGATACTGAATGGTGCCACGGGTCGGCGCATCGAGGGCGGGCTGCGGCACGAAAAGGGTGACGTAGGCCATGACGCAGAGATCGGGATCGAGAGAGCGCATGAGCGCTTCCGCCTCGGGCGTCTTCCAGGATGCCGGCTGGTGCAGCGGCAGGCCCTTCTCCAAGGCCAGTTCCTTCAACGGATCGTCGGGGCGGCCTTCGCGGTCGGGCGCACAGAACACGCCGACAACATCTTCCTGATTCTCGAGCAAGCGCTCGAGCACGGTCTTTCCGAAGGCCTGCTGGCCGTGAACGACGATCCGCATCCGCTTCCTCCCTGAAATTTTGCGCCGGTTACTCCGCCGCAACCGGCTCCGCGATCTTGCCCACTGCCCCGCTTTGCCGAATAGATTCGATCTCTTCCTCGCTGTATCCCAACACCTCGTTCAGAATCTCGAGGGTGTGTTCACCCAACAGCGGTGACCGCTCGACGTCGGTTGGCGAGTCGGAAAGTTTAATCGGGTTGCCGACGGTTAGGTATTTGCCTCGCGTTGGGTGATCGACTTCGACGATCGTGCCGGTCGCCCGTAGCGACGGCTCCGCTGCCAGTTCCTTCATCGACAGGATCGGGCCGCAGGGGATGTTGACTTTGTTGAGGATCTCCATGACCTCGAACTTATCTTTGGTCTTGGTCCATTCCTCGATAATCCCAAAGCACTTGTCGAGCTTGTGCAACCGCGCCTCGGGTGTTGCCCAGTCCGGATCGTCGATCAACTCGGCGCGCCCGCAAAGCTTCATGTATTCGGCCCAGCCCGGCGGTTGGATGATCACATAGATGTAATCGTTGGCACCGCCGCCCTTGGTCTTCACGGCCCAACCCGGCTGCCCCCCGCCCGAGGCATTGCCGGCGCGCGGACATTCGTCGGTGAAACCGCCGTTGGCGTACTGCGGGTATTCCTTGAGCGGTCCGTGAGCCAAGCGTTGCTGGTCGCGGAGCTTGACGCGGGCCAGGTTGAGCACGCCGTCCTGCATCGCCGCCAGCACCCGCTGACCCCGACCGGACTTCTCGCGCTGGAAGAGCGCCGTCACAATACCTAGCGCTAAATGAAGGCCGGTGCCGCTATCGCCGATCTGCGCCCCGGTGACTAGCGGTGGCCCGTCCTCGAAGCCGGTGGTCGAGGCCGATCCCCCGGTGCACTGCGCGACGTTTTCATAGACCTTGCAGTCCTCATAGGGCCCAGGCCCGAAGCCCTTGACCGAGGCGTAGATCATTCGCGGGTTAAGCTCCTGGATGCGCTCCCAGGAAAAACCCATGCGATCCAGCGCGCCCGGCGCGAAATTCTCGACCAGCACGTCGCACGACTTGACGAGGCGTTCCAGAACCTGCTTGCCACCCTTGTTCTTCGTGTCGAGGGTGATCGACTTTTTGTTGGCGTTAAGCATGGTGAAGTAGAGCGAATCGACGTCGGGCAAATCGCGTAGCTGGCCGCGTGTGATGTCGCCGACACCGGGCCTCTCCACCTTGATCACCTCGGCTCCGAACCACGCCATAAGCTGCGTGCAGGTCGGACCCGACTGCACATGCGTGAAATCCAAAACACGAACACCTTCAAGCGCTTTCATCACCGCACCTCGGACCTTGTTTGTCTGTCAATTCTCGCCGTTCCGGGCCTTACCGCGCAGCCCTCCCTCACTTGTACATCGTCTGCGCCTTTGTGCCGGGCGCGTACTCGTTCGGGTCTACCCAAATATTCACGACGGCGGACTTGCCGTCGCGCTGCACGGCTTCACGGGCGCGCTGGAGCGCTGGCGCGATCTCGCCGGCGTCGCGCACTTCCTCGCCGTAACCGCCCAGCATCTCGGCGAATTTGCCGAAGGGAACGTCGCCCAGTTTGTTGCCGATGCTGCCGCGCTGTTCGCCATACTTGGACAGCTGGCCGTAGCGAATCTGGTTCATCGCCGAGTTGTTGCCGATGACCGCGATGTAGGGCGCGCCGAAGCGGTTGGCCGTCTCCATATCGAAGGCGGTCATGCCAAAGGCGCCATCGCCGTAGTAGCAGAGCACCTCTTTTTTCGGGTGCGCCAGCTTGGAGGCCAGGGCGAAGCCGGTGCCGACCCCCAGACTGCCCAGCGCGCCCGGGTCCATCCAGTTGCCGGGCGCGCGTGGCTGCACGGCCTGGGCGCTGATGGTAACCACGTCGCCGCCATCGCCGATATAGATCGTGTCGTCGGTCAGGAACTCATTGATCTCCCAGGCGACACGGTACGGGTGGATCGGCGATTTGTCGGAGAGAAAGAGAGGCATCAGTTTGTCGGTGGCCTTCCCCTCGGCCGCGCGCAACTCAGCCAACCAATCTTTGCGACCGGCGGCGCCGTTGCCGTTCCGACTCGTGGTCGCGTCGTGTACGGCCTTCAGGATGGCACCGGGATCGCCTACCAGGCCCAGCGAGATGTCGCGGTTCTTGCCTACGGTGCGGTAGTCCATGTCGATCTGCACGACGGTTGCCTCGGCGCGCAGCCGTTTGCCGTACCCCATGCGGAAGTCGAAAGGTGTGCCGACAATCAGGATGACGTCCGCCTTGTCGAAGGCCAGGCGCCGGGTGCGGTGAAAGTGGTGCGGATCGCCTGGCGGCAGCAGGCCGCGGCCGCCGCCGTTGAAATAGGCCGGGATGTTGAGCGCGCGCACCAGGTCGATGGCAGCTTCATGGCCCCGGCTGCTCCAGACCTGGGAGCCGAGCAAGACACACGGGCGTTCCGCCTTCACGAGAATATCGGCAAGCCGCTCGATGTCGGCGGGATCGCCGATGGACTTGGTCGATGCGCGGTAGTGGCTGGCCTTGGGGATCACGGCCTTGTCCAGAGGCACCTCGCGATCCAGCACGTCGCGCGGCATCTCCAGGTATGAGGGCCCATAAGAACCGGCAAAGCACTCTCGTGCGGCCATGGAGACCATGTCGGCGACCCGTTCGGTCGAACTCACACTGGCGGCAAACTTTGTGATGGGCGCCATGATGTCGACATGCGGCAAGTCTTGCAGCGAGCCCATCTTATGTTGGGTAAGCGCTCCCTGGCCGCCGATATGGAGCACCGGGCTTTCCGAGCGAAAGGCGGTGGCGATTCCCGTGACCGCGTTGGTGCAACCCGGCCCCGCCGTTGTTACCACGCAGCCGAGCCCCCCGGTCTGACGTGCATAGCCGTCGGCGGCGTGGGCGGCCACCTGTTCGTGGCGCACATCGATGATGCGGATGCCCTCGTCCAGACAGCCGTCGTAGATGTCGATGATATGACCGCCGCAGAGCGTGAAGATCGTGTCCACACCCTCGTTCTTGAGGGCCTTCGCGACCAGATGCCCGCCGGAGATCACCTCTCCAGAGCGGTCTTTCCGCGCGAGGGTATCGGTTGCCGTCTCGCCCATGTCGTATCTCCCTACTGCCGTACCCTTATCAGGTAAGGTAATCCACGTGCTTTTCGACGTGAGCGGCCAGGCAGAGCGTATGCTCGCGCACCAGCCGCTCCGCCAGTTCCGTGTCGCGCTGCTCAAGCGCCTCGATGATATGCATGTGATCGATGATGGAACGCTTTGCCCTGTCCTTTTCGCCGATGGTCCTGGCGCGAATGCCCCGCATGTGCAGGAACAACCCTTCGGCGGTGCGCTTCAGAAGCGCGCATCCACTAATTTCGAGGATCGATTGGTGGAATTCGATGTTCCGGTCGGAATACTCATCGATGCTGGCCTGCACCTGCTCGTTCTCGAAGCTGGTGAACAGCTTACGCAGCGAGGCGATCTTCTCGTCGCTCGCGTTCAGCGTAATCAACCGGGCCGCCATGCTTTCGAGGGCCGCCCAGACCGTGATCATCTCCAGAATCTCTTCCTTGGTCTTCCTGGCGATATAGACCCCGCGGCGCGGGACGACCGTGACCAACCCCTCCTGCTCCAGGCGCGCCAAAGCCTCGCGGATGGGCGTACGGCTGATCTTCAGTTGTTCCGCGAGTTGCCGCTCGTCCAGCTTCAACTGCGCATCGTCGGCATAGATATTCATCTCGGAAATGCCGTCCTTGAGCACCGCGTAGATGTGCTCCTTCAAGCTGAACGAGCTTTGGATCGCCTCGACTTTGAGCTCTCTGGGCATGATGAAGCTTCTTGAACGCCTGTTATTTTCCGCATGGATCCGGGTTAGATTCGAGGCCGCCGGACGTTCCTGACCTTATCCCGGCAGTCGTGGTATACAATAGCCCAGAGCGCCAAGTCTGGCAACAGCAAAGCCGCATGGCCCGCGTGTTGGGAGGTATACTTTTCGGCCAGGCGGCGGCCACGGCATCCGTGAGCCAAAATACTTCATAGTCCGGCTCGCACGCAGTTAACCAATCGGGAAGTCAGAACCACGAAGACTGGATTTAACCGCAAGCTTTCATTGGTAACCTATTGACAGCGTTACGGTGAACCTTCACAAATTAGTTACATTGGGAAATTTTTTCCGGTGTGACACAGGCCGCCGCGACATCGCGTGCGGCCTATTTTCGTGGTGAAACTGCCAATCGTTTAGGCTCCGACCCGCAAGGTTCGGGGCTTTTTTTTCTGACCTCTACTCACCCGCTTTAGAAGCCGCTAACATCCGGCGGCAATGACTAAGACAAAGCGGAGATATGGAAAGCCGCTTTACGCGGCCTTTTTGGCTGTGGTGTTGGCCGGGCTCCCGGCCGCCGCTCAAGCCGCAGTAGCGGATGACTGCCCGGCAACATGCGAGGCAGCACGGGCCGAGGTCGCCGAGCTGGTGCGGGAGTTCAAGGCGGACGCGGGTCGTTATACCTCCACCGCGTTCTCCGAGGCGGAAACCCGCACCCAATTCATAGACCGCTTCTTCGAGGCGTTCGGATGGGACGTGACCAACCGAGCGCAAGCGCCGCTTTATGACCAGGACGTAATCCCCGAGACCCGTCTGCGGATTGGCCCGGTTATGCGCTATGCGGATTATGGCTTCCGGCTCGATGCCCGCGCGATCTTCTATGTCGAAGCCAAGGCGGCCAATCAGAATATCGACAAGCCCAAGCACATCTTCCAGGCCAAACGCTACGCCTGGTCGAGTGCGCGGGCGGAACTGGCAGTTCTCACCGACTTTGAAACCTTGAGGGTGTTTGACGCACGGAATCTTCCGCGCATCGACCAGCCTAAAGCCGGTGAATTGGAACAGTTCCATATGAGCTATGCCGAGTACGTCGAAAATTTTCCGCGGCTCTGGAAGACCTTCGCTAAACCCCTCGTTGCGCAAGACAGCATCCACACGCTTCTTGGCGATGCGGATTCCCGTCTGGAGCGCATTGATGTTGACCGGGCATTTCTCGCCGACCTCGACCGCTTCCGGTTAGATCTGGGCCGTGATCTTTACGCCGCCAATCCGCGTTTAACAGAAAAGCGTCTGAACGAGGCCACACACCATATCCTCAATCAGATCGTCTTTTCTCGCGTCCTTGAGGATCGCGACATTGAGCCCACCGGGCGCCTGCGTGAAGCCATCGACATATGGCGCGGGCGTGGGGCCAAGGGCCGATTGTTCGATTATCTGAAAGCCGAGTTCGGGCGATTGGAGCGGCGCTACAACGGTGTCATGTTCGGAGCGCATTTCTCCGACGGTCTCAAAGTGCCCGACAAGACACTAGCGGAAATTGTCGATGCACTTTATCCCCCCACCTCGCCTTATGCATTTGACGTAATCCCGGTCGAGGTACTGGGCCGGGCCTATGAAGGCTATCTCGGCAAGCGCCTTGAAATTGCAGACGGCGGTGTGGAACTTGCCCTCAAGCCGGAAGTCAGAAAGGCTGGCGGCGTCTTCTACACGCCCCAATGGATCGTCGATTACATTTTGGACAAGACCTTAACACCCAAACTACGGGGGCAGCCGGAAAGGCATCAAATGCCGGCGGAAGCGGAGCACGGGGAGAGGCGCGCCTGTTCCTCCCGCGCGAAGGCACAATGGGGGCCGGATGATTGGCATTTTCCCTCGCCCACCCGGCAAAAACTATTCGACGCAATAATGTGCCAGAATTTCGTTCTGGGAGATATCGCGAAAGTAGCAAGCGGTCTTGAGACAGGTGCCGATAAAGCTCTTATTGTCGAGAAGTTGGATGAGAAGGATGGCAAAACTTTCATCCGCTCCAAGGCAACGGGCACCACCCATTGGGTCGAGACCCGATATCTAAAACCTATTTTTCACGGCAGGGATGTTCGGCGTTACAAACCGCTTGCGCCTCAAAGCTGGCTTATCTTTCCTTATGATAGTGAAGAGTATCCCAAGCCGGTCTCCAAAAATAGCCTTGCCCTAACCGGACCTCTAACCCTGGCCTATTTGAAAGCTGCTGGGCACGCCCTTGGGCAGCCGGACCATGCCGAAATCGACCGGCTGGAGAATCAAATAGACGACCTGGTCTATGCGCTTTATGGGGTTAAGCCCGAGGATGAAGAATCCGGGCGCTCCGCTTCCCAGACGGTACCAACGCAACGGCAAGTGCCGAATGCCGCGCGATCGCCGGCAAGATCCGCAACGGATTTGATGAAACTCAAGGTGCTCGACCCGGCCTGCGGCGCGGGCGCGTTTACGGTACAAATGGCAGCCCGAATTCTGGCCGCCGCGACCGACTATTACGCAGCGCACCCGGATAAAATCAGCGGGCACGACCGTGAGTTCCCCGACGCCTACCAGCTCCTCGATGGATCGTTCAAATTGTCCGCCCGAAAAAAGGCGGAGCTGATCGAAAACACCGTGTTCTGTGTCGATGTCGATCCGCAAGCTATCGAAATCACCAAAATGTGGCTCTACATTTTGATTCTTGAAGGCGAAGGTTCACCTCTCGTCACTCAGGAGCGCACCTATAAAATCCCCAACCGTATCCGGCCCGCGCGGGTCTATGATTTTAAACTGTCTGACTTGACCGGCAATGTGGTCAACGGTAACGCCCTTGTTGCAAATGATTTTTCCGATGACCCCGCCGAACGCACCCGCGTGCGTGCCTTCGACTGGCAGGTAGGAAGTTCCAAGGTCGCGAAGACGGTCCGCGCCGGCGGTTTTGACGTGATCGTCGGCAACCCGCCTTATATCTCGCTGCTCGACGCCAAGAAGTTTATTCCTGAACAGCACGCCTATATCCGCAACACCTATGCCAGCATGGGCAACGGCCGCCCAGACCTCTCCTACGCCTTCATGGAAAGGGGGTTGTCACTCTTGAACAAGGGCGGCTCACTCGGCTTCATTACGTCAAACGGGTTCGTCTGGAACGAGTCCGGCGCGGGGCTGCGCCAGTTGATCTCCGAGTGCGGATGTCTAAAGGAGCTTGTGGATTTCGGTGTCGCGAAGACCTTTGAAGACGCCGGACCGGCCACGGCGATCACCCTTCTGCGGAAGGACAAGCAGCGCTCCTTTCGGCATGCTCGGATATTAGCCGCCAGTAACCCGGCTCCAACAAAAAAAGTTCTAGAGGCCATGCCGAATTTGGCCTTTCAGTACTTTCCAATGTCCAAACTGAAAGGAGAGCTATGGGCCTTTCCTCTGCCGGAGGATAAAGCCGTTTTCGAGGCCATGGAACGTCAACCTCTACGGCTTGGCGATATGGCGAATGCCTTCGGGGGTATCACCACGGGGGCGGATGGTGTCTTCGTCGTCAAAGTTATTCGCAGAGACGGCGCAAAAGTTCTGGTCAGCTCCAGGGAAACCGGAGAGACACATTGGATCGAGCGCAAAATGCTCCGGCCAATGGTGGGCACGGGTGACATTCGTCGGTATAAAGCGGTTACATCATCATCCTGGCTGATCTGGCCATACTCTGCTTCTTTTGATCCGATTGAAGAAGCCACCCTTAAGACGTCAGCACCACTCGCTTACGCATATTTGAGCAAGAATAAGTTCAAACTTAATGCGAGAAAGATGGAAAACCGTTCTCCTTGGTATCGGTTCCTTCGCGCTGGATCCTCAGAGCTTGTATCGAAGCCAAAACTGCTGACCGCATGGCGGCCCGGCAAACCACAATTCGCAATGGAAGACGACGGAGGGCTGATATTCGCTCCGGGAGGCGGGAACCTGGCGGTGGTTGTTGAAGACAACGCAATTTCACTACCCTCGCTTCTGGGATTGCTCAACAGTTCTTCCGTAGAAACTTATATGCGCACCACGAATCCTGAACTTTGGGCGGGGGTGCGCTACAGACCGCACGGCGTAGAAAGAATCCCCATCCCATCAATTACGCCGGATAGCTCGCCTATCTATGCCGCCATCGCGGAAAAGGTCCGGAAAATATTGGCGCAGGGCGCCGATTCACATGCAGACAGGGAAGCCCAAGAGAAACTTGAAGCCGAAGTTGATGTGCTCGTAAAGCAACTTTACGGCGTCGAATAAGTAACAAAATCGCCGCCAACCAGAGGATGTCCTCAAATCGGCAGTGCTGTCGTTTCCTTGATCGTCTCCATCGAGAAGCGCGATGTGACCTCGGTTAGTGCCGTGATGCCGGTAAGGCGTTTGTAGAACTCATCGAACGATTCCATGTCCTGCGCGATGACCTTGAGCATATAATCCACCTCACCCGCCATACGGTGAAATTCCATCACTTCCGGCATTGCCGTTATCCTCTCGGAAAACTCTTCCAGCCAGAGCTTCGAATGTTCCCCGGTCCTGATGCTGACAAAGACGGTTAGGCCAAAACCAAGACGGCCGGCATCGAGCACAGCGGTCTGGCGCTTAATGAGTCCGTCGTCCTGCATCCGCTTTATCCGCTTCCAGCAAGGCGAGGCCGACAGGCCGACCCGGCGCGCCACATCGGAGGTCGACTGACTGCTGTCCTCTTGCAGGATTCTCAGTATCCGCCGGTCCGTATCATCCATTCGCGAAATTCCTCTTCTACGACAAAATTCTCTCTGACGGTCGGTATTATGGAATGAACTGTTCTAATTTCATGGATCATATTGTCAATAGAGAAATATCTTTCTAAATCTGTCATCGAAATACTTTGCTCCGTCCGGTTGTAGCAGGGGCACAGAGAAGGCAGTAATATGAGATATCTACCCTTGTTCGCCGACCTTGAGGGGCGCGAATGCCTGGTCAACGGCGGCGGGGAAAATGCGGCACGCAAGTTACGGCTGTTGTTGCGCGCGGGCGCCCGGCCAACGGTTGTCGCCAGTGCCGTCAACGCGGAGATTCGGGCGCTTGCCCGCGACGGCAAGGTGCGCGTCGCGCAGGGCGCTGATGGAGCGCCGGATCTTTCATGGCGCGGGCTTGCCGCCTTCGCTCTGATTGTCGTCGCGGACGCCGATAGCGGCACGGCCAAAGCCTATGCCGCGGCCGCCCGGCAGGCGAACGTCCCGATCAATGTCGTCGACCGGCCGGATCTCTCGACCGTTGTGTTTCCCGGGATCGTCGACCGCGACCCGATCCTCGTCGCGATCGGCAGCGCCGGTGCCGCGCCGGCGCTCGTGCGGCGGTTGCGCGAACAGATCGAAGCCTTGTTGCCATCGCGCCTTGGGCAACTTGCGCAATTCGCGCAGCGATTTCGTAGCGCCGTTGCGGGCACACAGCCCGATAGCAGACGCCGCCGCCGGTTCTGGGAATCCTTCTTCGATGGCCCGGTGGCACGGCTCGTCCTCGACGGCCGCGAGCACCAGGCCACCAACGCCATGCTGCGCCTGGTCAATGGCGAGACCGCTCCATCGTCCGCAGGGTCGGTTGCCCTCGTCGGCGTGGGCCCGGGCGACCCCGACCTTCTAACGCTGCGGGCACTGCGGGCAATGCAGGATGCCGACGTGGTTGTCTACGACCGGCTGATCGGCGACCAGATACTCGATTACGTCCGCCGCGATGCCGAGCGACTCTATGTCGGCAAGGCGCGCGGCAACCATGCCATGAGCCAGGAGGAGATCAACGCACTGCTGGTGGCGCGGGCCCGCGCCGGCCATCGTGTGGCGCGCCTGAAGGGCGGCGATCCGTTCGTGTTCGGCCGTGGCGGCGAGGAAATGGCCTATCTGCAAGCCGCCGGCATCGCCGTTGAGATTATCCCCGGCATCACCGCGGCGACCGGCTGTGCGGCGGCGGCGGGTCTGCCGCTGACCCATCGCGATTATGCCTCGGGCGTCACCTTCGTAACGGGCCACATGCGCGACGGCGCGGCGGAGCCCGATTGGGCAGGCCTCGCCGCCACCCGGCACACCTTGGTGATCTACATGGGCGTCGCAACGGCGGATATCATCGGCGAGCGGCTCGTGACGCACGGGATGCGGCCGGCGACGCCGGTTGCCGTGATCGAGAACGGTACCCGGCCAGAACAGATCGTCGCCCGGGGCACCCTGGCGACGCTGGGCGCGACTGTGGCCGAACGCGATATCGTCGGGCCGGCCCTTATCGTCATCGGCGATGCCGCAGCGCTGGCCAAGGAATCGGTGCCGGGCGCCGATGCCCATACGCAAGCATACGCATGATCGGGAGACTCGAATGGCTATGCAAGTAATCTCAGCGAACCGGCTGGTTGATGGCCTGGTCGTCTATATGACCGGTGGCGGTGGCTGGTCCGAGCGTATCGCCGACGCGCAAGCCGTTACCGGTAAGGAGGTCGGCGAGGTGGCGATGGCGGCGGCGCGCGTCGCCGAGGAGGCGCGCATTATCGTCGAACCTTACCTCATCGACATCGACGAGAGCAGCGGCGAACGCCGGCCGACGCGGTATCGCGAACTGATCCGCGCCAAGGGCCCGACGGTACGCCTCGATATCGGCAAACAGGCCGAACTTTAAGTCGGCCCGCGCGCGACAGGAGCAACCAGATGTATCTCTATGACACCATCGACCAATCGCTGGTGGATCAGCGCGTCGAACAGTTCCGCGGCCAGGTGCGCCGCCGCATGGCGGGCGAATTAAGCGAGGACGAGTTTAAACCGTTGCGGCTGATGAACGGCCTATATCTCCAGTTGCATGCCTATATGCTGCGCGTGGCCATCCCTTACGGCACCCTGTCATCGCATCAGATGCGCAAGCTGGCGCATATCGCGCAACGTTACGACAAGGGTTACGGCCACTTCACGACGCGCCAGAATCTGCAATTCAACTGGCCCAAGTTGGAGGAAACGCCGGACATCCTGGCCGAGTTGGCCGACGTTCAGATGCACGCGCTGCAAACCAGCGGCAACTGCATTCGCAATGTCACCGCCGACCAGTATGCCGGTGCCGCAGCCGACGAAGTCGCCGACCCGCGCATCACCGCGGAAGTCGTGCGCCAATGGTCGACGTTGCACCCAGAATTCTCGTTCCTACCGCGCAAGTTTAAGATCGCTGTCACCGGATCGTCACGCGATCGCGCAGCAGTGCGCGTCCACGATATCGGCTTGGTCGTCAAGCGCGACGAGGCGGGCGCGATAGGCTACCAGGTAATTGTCGGCGGTGGTCTCGGGCGTACGCCGATGATCGGCGCTACGGTGCGCGACTTCTTGCCGAAACGTCACCTGCTGTCGTATCTCGAAGCAATCCTGCGCGTTTACAACCAGGCCGGCCGGCGCGACAACATGTACAAGGCGCGCATCAAGATACTCGTCCACGCGCTGGGCGCCGAGGAATTCATCCGCCGTGTCGAGGCCGAGTGGGAAGCGATCCGTGACAGTGCGGTCGACCTGCCGGCGGGTGAGCACGACCGCATCGCGACCTTCTTCGCGCCCCCGCGCTTCGAAGCCCTGCCGAACAACGACGGCGAATTCGCCCGCTACCGGCTTGAGGATCGCGAATTTGCGCAATGGGCTCGCACCAATGTCGCGCCGCACAAGCAGCTGGGATATGCGATTGCCAATATCTCGCTGAAGCCCGAGGGCGGCATTCCGGGCGATGCGACAACGGAACAGATGAATGCCATCGCGGCGATCGCCGAGCGCTTCAGCTTCGGTGAAATCCGGGTGACGCACGAGCAGAATCTGGTGCTGCCGCATGTCCGTCAGGCCGATCTTTACGGCGTCTGGCAGACGCTCAAGAGCCACGATCTGGCGACGCCGAACCTCGGACTGATCAGCGATATTATCGCCTGTCCGGGGATGGATTATTGCAGCCTCGCCAATGCCCGCTCGATCCCGTTGGCCCAGGACATCAGCAAGCGGTTCGCCGATCTCAGGCGACAACACGACATCGGTGAGCTGAAGGTGAAAATTTCCGGCTGCATCAACGCCTGCGGCCATCACCATGTCGGCCACATTGGATTGCTTGGTGTCGACCGCAAAGGCGAGGAGTATTACCAAATCACGCTCGGTGGCAGCGCCGACGAGAACACTAACCTTGGCAAGATCGTTGGACCGGCGGTGCCTTATGACAAGGTTGGCAGCGCGATTGAGACCATCACCAACACCTATATCGGTCTGCGGGCCGACGGCGAAAGCTTCCTCGACACCTATCGCCGCGTCGGCAACGATCCCTTCAAGGAGACCCTCTATGCCGCTCATTAAGAACAAGCAGATCGTCGCCGATACCTGGCAGTATGTCGGCGACGAAGCAGCGATACCCGCCGACGGCGGGGTGATCGTCTCGTTGGCGCGCTGGCAGGCCGAACGGTCCGTGCTGGTCGGGCGCAACGCCCCGCTCGGCATTCGCCTGAAGAGCGACGAAAGCGCCGAGGCCATCGCCGACGATTTGCCGCGTTTCGATGTTGTGGCGCTGGAATTTCCGACGTTCAAGGACGGCCGCCCTTATTCGACGGTGCGGTTGCTGCGCGAGCGCCACCACTACACCGGTGAGTTACGCGCCGTTGGCGACATACTACGCGATCAACTGCAATTCATGCGGCGCTGTGGTTTCGACGCCTTCGAGTTCGCCGACGAAACGGCGGCGGAAAAGGCGATTTCGGCGTTCGACGAAATCGAGGCCGTCTACCAGACCGCAGCAGACTGGCGGCGCTCCGCGGCGATGATCCGCACCGACACCGCGAACGCGTTTCTGAACGGAACCTGCGGCTAATCTCCCCACTGCTTATCGATAAAACAGCCGCGCCGGTGGAGCGGCAAGATCAAACGAAAACCAGCAGAGACCGATGAACGCGATCGACCCACACAACAAAGAACTTGGCGTCCTTGAACGGTTGCGGACCATCGCGCGGGAACACGCCCCCGCGGCGCTTGCGAGCAGTTTTGGCGTCGAGGACATGCTGCTGACTGACCTCATTGATCGTCACGGCCTTACCATCGGGATATTTACCCTCGATACCGGCCGCCTGCCGGAGGAGACGTACCGCCTGATGCAGCAGACGCGCCAGCGTTACCGGGTGCCGCTGACGGTGTTCGCACCTGCGACCGCGGACGTGGAGACGTTCGCCGGCATGCACGGGCCGAACGCCTTCTACGAAAGCGTACTCCGGCGCCGAGAGTGCTGCTATATCCGCAAGGTAAAGCCGCTCAAACGGGCGCTCGCAGGCAAGTGTGCCTGGATAACCGGGCAGCGCCGCGGGCAATCGCCGATCCGCCGCGATCTACGGTTCGAGGAATGGGATGCGGACAACGGGTTGGCGAAATTCAATCCCCTCGCCGATTGGTCGGGGCCAGAAATCTGGGCGTATATCCGCCGTTATTCCGTCCCCACTAATACGCTCCACGATGCCGGCTACGCCAGCATCGGCTGCGCGTCCTGCACCCGCGCAATCAAGCCGGACGAAGACGAGCGCGCCGGCCGCTGGTGGTGGGAAGAACCCGAACACAAGGAATGCGGATTGCATCTCCGCAGAGAAGAAACGTCATGAATAGCGCCGAACATCTACTCGACGGACGCTCCGCAGCCGTGCAGAGCGCGGCGCGCGACAGTGCTACGTCCTGGCGCCACCTCGACGATCTGGAGAGCGAGGCTATCCATATCTTGCGCGAAGTGGCGGCTGAGTGCGCGAACCCGGTGCTGCTGTTCTCCGGTGGCAAGGATTCGACCGTGCTTCTGCGCCTCGCCGAAAAAGCATTCCGGCCCGGCACATTCCCATTCCCGTTGCTGCACGTCGACACCGGCCACAACTTCCCCGAGGTCATCGCCTTTCGAGACCGCACCGCGGGGCGCCTTGGTGAACGGCTAATCGTGCGCTCGGTACAGGACCCCATCGACCGGGGCCGCGCAAAGCTCAAGAACGGGAACCAAAGTCGCAACGCCCTACAGACCGTAACGCTGCTGGATGCGATCGCTGAGTTTACATTCGACGCCTGCATTGGCGGCGCGCGGCGAGACGAGGAAAAAACCCGCGCCAAGGAGCGCATCTTCTCCGTGCGCGACACCTTCGGCCAATGGGATCCTCGCCGCCAGCGGCCGGAGTTGTGGAGTCTTTACAATGCGCGCCTGGATACGGGTGAGAACATGCGTGTGTTTCCCATCAGCAATTGGACTGAACTCGACGTCTGGCAATACATCGCCCGAGAGAACCTCGAACTGCCGTCGCTTTACTATGCGCATCCGCGCCGTGTCGCTGTGCGGGGCGACATCCTAGTGCCGATCAATGGGATGACACAGCTCGATGCCAACGAACAAGTTGAAGAGCGGTTCGTGCGGTTTCGCACGGTGGGCGACATGACCACGACAGTGCCAGTGGAATCTCAGGGCACCGATGCCCAAGCGGTCGTCGCCGAGACACTGGCGGCCCGCCTGAGCGAGCGAGGCGCCACCCGTCTCGATGACCAGACATCCGACTCCTCGATGGAAGAGCGCAAGAAGGCCGGGTACTTCTGATGGCTCCGGTTGACCAGGAAGCCGGTGGCGGGCTGCTGCGCTTTGCCACCGCCGGCAGTGTCGACGACGGCAAGAGCACGCTGATCGGCCGGCTCCTGTACGATTCCGGAACCGTGCCCGAAGACCAGATCGCGGCGCTGGACCGCACCGCCGCGCGCAACGGGGAGAGCGAAATCGATCTGTCCCTGCTGACTGACGGGCTGACAGCCGAACGCGAGCAGGGTATTACAATCGACGTTGCCTACCGCTACTTTGCCACGCCCCGGCGCAAGTTCATCATCGCCGACACGCCGGGCCATGAACAATACACCCGCAACATGGTAACCGGAGCCAGCACGGCGGACGCCGCCGTCATCCTGGTCAGCGCACAAGTCGGGATGACCGCGCAAACCCGCCGGCACATCACCCTCGCCCACCTGCTCGGTGTTCCCAATCTCTTGGTGGCGGTCAACAAGATGGATCTGGTGGACTTCAGCGCGAACACCTTCGCCGGCGTGGCTGCGTCGGTCGCCGAATTCGCCGCGACGGTGGGAGCCGAACAGCCGATCCTCGTGCCGGTCTCCGCCAAATTCGGAGACAATGTGGTCGACGCCAGCGCCCGCACACCATGGTACGAGGGGCCGCCGGTTCTGGCCGCTCTCGAAGGGTTGCCCCAGGCAAGCCGGCGGTGCGCCGACGCATCGTTCCGTTTCCCGGTTCAACTCGTACGGCGGGTGGCGGGCGCGGACGGCAGCCAGACCCGCCGCTACCTCGGCCGAATCGAGTCGGGCCGCATCGCCGTCGGCGACACGATTGCCGTGTTGCCCGCCAGCACGGACACGCGGATACGTGCGATTTGGACCTTCGACGGTCCGCTCGATACCGCAGCCGCCCCGCAATCGGTGGCCCTCGAGGTATCCGATGAGCTGGATATCGCGCGTGGTGACGTGCTCGCTCATGCCACCGCGCGGCTCAGGGTCTCCGACCGTTTCAACGCAACACTGTGCTGGTTAGCCGACCGGGCCCATGAGGATGCGGGACGCATCCTGATCAAGACCGGCACCCGCACCGTCGCCGCGCGGCTTGCCAGGGTTGACCATCGCCTTCATGGAAGCGCACTGGGCGCCGAACCATCGCCGACGGCGCTCGCCCGCAATGACATTGCCCAGGTGACAATCCAGACCGCTTCTCCGATCGCCTTCGACGCCTACTGCGATAATCGCGCGACCGGGGCCTTCATCCTGATCGACGAGGCTACCAGCGCCACTGTCGCGGCGGGGATGATCGAAGACGCCGTGACGTGTCCCACATTGGCTGGAACTTGATTCCTGGTGGTGCCCAGACGCGAAATTGAACAGATAGATAAGGATCAAAAAAAATCCCGCTAAATCATCAATCTAACGGGTGAGCAACCCGGGGACACTGATTTTGGTAGCGGGAGAGGGACTCGAACCCCCGACACGCGGATTGTGATACCTCTCGCGACTCAAAGAAATCAAAGAGTTAGATCACGATTGTCAAATCCATGTCAAAATCAGTGGCTTAGCGCAAAATAGCCGGAGATGGATCATTTTAGTGTCGGCCTATTGGCCCGGCGCATAAGGACCAAAATTGGGGCACGCAACCAACGATATCAGCAGGGTCTTTTCCAGGCAGCCGCGTGATGATCCAGCCTTATCCAAGCGGATTTGAGATACTATGTAAATTCGCATTGGGCGTATGAACTCGAAACCACCCCATAGAAGAAAAATCTCGACGCGAGGCCGGGCCCGAGTTTCAGGGAGGATGTCATAAGCAGATACTGTCCTCTCACACTAGGGCTCTGAGCCAGCGCAGTTGACAAGCCCTGCATACAATGGCCGGAACGTCACGGCCACCCACACCAGACCTAAAAAATGTCCGAACGCTCGTACTGAACCGGCCAATGGACCGATTTTGTTTTCAACGTCTTTGCTGCTCGCTGGGGCCAAACCGGATCCGCTAGTAAAGCGCGGCCCAAGATGATCAAATCGGCATCCCCATTCGCAAGCACGGACTCGGCCAGGTCAGGGCCGTGCAACAGCCCAACTGCGCCGGTCGCAATTCCGGCCCCATTTCTAACGGCCGAGGACAACGGAACCTGGTAGGCAGGATGGATTGGGATTTGCTGGCGTGGGTCATTCCCGCCAGAGGAACAATCGATTAGGTCGACCTCTCCTCCCTTTTTGAGTTGCTTCGCAAGACGAACGCTGTCGTCGACGTTCCAGCCACCACCAACCCAATCCGTTACCGAAATCCGCAAGAAAAGCGGTAAGTCAGATGGCCACTCGCTGCGGACAACTGAAATAGATTCCAACAAGAACCGGATACGGTTTTCGAATGACCCGCCATAGCCATCATCGCGATCGTTACTAAGGGGAGACAAAAACTGATGGATCAGATATCCGTGTGCTCCGTGTAACTCAAGCACCTGAAATCCTGCCTCACGCGCCCGCCGCACAGCTGCGGCCAAAAGGTCCAGTTGTCGCGCGATCCCATCAAGTCCTAGTTTTTCGGGCTTGAACCATCCGTCCGCGTAAGGTCTGTTTGAAGCACCAACCACGCTCCACCCTCCCTCATTTGGAGAGAGTGGCTGCGTCCCTTCCCATGGCCGACCGACCGATGCCTTGCGGCCAGCATGGCCCAGTTGAACTCCTGGAATGGCGCCTTGCTCGCCGACAAAACCTGCGATCCGCTTTAGTGCGTCCCGCTGTGCATCGTTCCATAGGCCCAAGCAATGGGGCGTGATCCGGCCACGCGGTTCCGTATGGACAGCCTCGGTAAAGACAAAACCCGCTCCACCCGTGGCCCGCGCGCCAAGATGCACAAGATGCCAGTCGTTCGGCATTCCATCTGTCGCGGAGTATTGGCACATTGAGGACAGCATGATTCGGTTGCGTGCCGTCACGCTTCGGAAAGAGATCGGTTTGAATAGCTTGGGTTCCGGGTCGCGCTTTAAGATGCGGCGCTTGTTCTCACCGCTCAACCGAGAGTCAATCTGGGTTTGGGTATCGGTCAATGCTGGAATCCCGTCAACGTGGGAACCAGGGAGCGTACCGTCGACAGTAAAGCCAGATCACGCCCATTCGGGGCAGAAAACATCGCGGCGCCGGGAAAGACAGAGTGTGACGATCTGAAAGGCACGGAAATGGCGCAGCCATCGGCAATATTGATCATCGAAGGGTTGCGCAACATGGCGGAGTTCAACCCGTCGAAATTCTCCTCAACCTCGGAAATCATCGGTGGCAAGATCGGGAGCGTGGGTGCCATCAGTGCATCGACCGGAGCAAGCGCCTCATCAAAGCGCTGGACGACTTCTGCTCGTCTCGCGTACGCATCGGAGATCTCGACTTCCGTCAGGGTTTCCGCATACCGGATGCGCCGCAAAACACGCGGGTCGCCCAATCTGTCTAGATCGGGTAATCGCGCGCCATACTGTTTATGTGCTTCGGTCGCGATGATCGTGCGAGCAATCGGAAGTGCTTCCGTGAGAAAGCTAAGGTCGATCTCTTCTAAGTGAGCCCCGGCGCTGGCGAGCAGATCGCATAGTTGAACCCATGACTCTCCAACTACGTCATCGAGGTCATCGACAAACGCGCCAAAAGGCACTCCTATTCGGACACTGGAACTCCTCTGAGGCTCGTGTGTCGAGAAGTCTCTGCCGGAAATCACCGACAGAACGGCAACGGTTTCATCGAATGTTTTGGCAATTGACCCCACGCTATCAAAGGTCGTCGAAAGCGGATGAACCCCCGTCATTGGTACGGCCGCCTGGCTGGGTTTGAGGCCGAATAACCCGTTCGCGGCAGCAGGAATGCGAACCGATCCTCCCGTGTCAGTCCCTATAGCGGCATCGCACAACCCATGCGCCACGCTCAGCGCCGCGCCGGAGCTAGACCCCCCTGGAATGCGGGCGCTTTCCAGCGCGTTGCCGGGCGTTCCAAAGTGTGGGTTAAGACCGACACCTGAGTATGCAAATTCGCTCATCGACGTACGGCCAAATATGACAGCGCCCGCTGTTCGAAGCCGCGCCACGACAGCACAGTCCACTTCAGCTAACGCAGCCGTGGCCAGAAGACGCGAGCCTGCTGTCGTGCGTTGCCCGGCCTCATCAAACAAGTCTTTGACCGACACAAGCCATCCGGCGAGCGGCATCCCCTGCTGTTCTGAGTTGATCCTCGCATCCACCCTTTCCGCTTCCTTAAGGATGCGTGCGGGATCAAATTGGGTGAAAATACGGCACGCCAGTTCGCCAAGCCCCTGAACGCGCGCGATAGCCGCCTCTGTCTTTCTAACGATTGCTCCGCTCATGCGACAATAGGCAGTGCGGTTGAACGATAGTGGTGAGTTATTTCCATACCAGTCGCAGGATCCGAGATCGACATGCGAAACCGCGCCGCGGGACGAATACCACCGGAAATGACCGGACAAGTCCCACACAGCATGGCGATAGCTTCGTCCGCGCCGAGCCGCGCAGTCTCTATTGCCGCCGCTTCAATCAGTTTGCCCAACGGCCGAATTCCGGCAAGAGACCCCTCCTGGTAAGGCACCCAACTTTCACCTTCCCAAATCCAGGATCGTATTTCCATGCTGTCTAGTCGGTCCTCGACATCGCGCAAGCGCCAGAGCCGCGTGGCGATGGACTTGGGACAGGCTTGCTTCGATGCAGCGACTGATGTGGCTTCAAGCGCGCGGTCTGTATGGTCCGAAGCCAGGCCTAGAAATACATCCTGGCGCGTTGCAATGATTAGCGGTTCCACCTCGCCAGAGGTGTCGGGTCCGACCACCTCAATCTCGGCGGCCTGCGTCAAGAGCTGAGAGGATACGCGGTAGAATAGTGGCACTGTCGAAGGGGGCGCCACCCCCAGCTCCGCCAATTCTTCGATATGACGATCAAGTACATCGCGGTCGCGCCCCGTCCAGCCAGCAATAATTGCTTTTACGACCTTCACGTCAAGATCACGGGTATCAAGCGAGAATCGCATCAATTTTTCATCCAAATTCAAAGTTTCGAGGGTAAGTAGAGCGCGAGTTGAGGGAACAGGACCAGCAGCCCGACCATCATCAACATCACCAGCACGAAGGGCACGGCTCCCACCATCACTTCTGACATCACTCCGTTTTTTCTCGCGCCCTGTACGACATACAAGTTCATACCTACGGGTGGTGTAATCAGCGCCATTTCGATCAGCACGATCATCAGAACGCCGAACCAGACTTTGTCAAAACCCAGGTCGACAACGATCGGCACAATGATTGGGATGGTCATTACCATCAGAGAAAGTGTTTCAATGAAGAAGCCGAGGACAACGTAAAGCCCGATGATCACAATCAGTGTCTCCATTGGTCCGACACCAAGTCCCGTGACGAACAAGCGCAGCTCACGCCCCATACCAGCAGAGGCCAAGACGAAGTTCAGGAAGAAGGCACCAACGACGACCAGCATGATCATGGAGGTGATCCGAACGGACCCGGTCATGCTACTTTTCAGCATATGCCAACCAAAGCTGCGGTAGGCCATGGTGATGGCGATCGCCATGGTTACACCGATCGCGGCGGATTCCGTGGGTGTTGCCCAGCCCGCATAAATCGACCCGACGACCACGAGGAAAAGAACCAGAATTGGCAGTAGTTGAAATAACGCCATAAGGCGCTCATTCCACGTGAAGGTTCTGGATGCACCACCCAAAGAGGGGCGAACGCAGCAAATCAGGGCCGTGACAATCATAAACCCAAGCGCCAACGCCAAACCGGGAAGCAACCCAGCAAGGAACAACCGTGGTATTGATGTTTCTGTCAGAAACCCGAAAACAATCAGGTTTATGGATGGCGGTATCAAGATACCCAGCGTACCGCCTGCTGCGATTGCGCCTGAAAATAGGCGCGGATCATAACCCAACTTGTCGGCCTGCGGCATGGCGACGGTAGCAACCGTCGCCGCGGTCGCGACCGACGAACCTGATGTAGCCGAGAACGCAGTAGCCGTGACGACGTTGGCGTGCACCAGCCCACCTGGAAGCCACGAAAACCACTTATCCAGCGCGGCATAAGTGCGCTCCGCCACGCCCCCTCTGACAAGAATTTCGCCAAGTAGAACAAAAAGAGGAATGGCGATCAGCGTCGAGCTATTGGACGAAGACCAGACAACCTGACCGAGCCCACGGATCAATGGAAAGGGTGAATAGAAGTAGTCAACACCGAACCCCAGAAGAAACAGAACGATTCCAACGGGGATCGAAAGCCCGAGCAAAACAAAAAGCGCAAGCGTGACCGACCCGATCACTTGGAGATCTCATCAAGCTCAGAGCCGATTCCCGATACGTCAGCTACCGCCTTATACTGTTGCCTTCCGAGACAGATCGCAGCCAGTGCCGTCAGGATAACCGCAGTTACGGCAAACCAAAGCCAACCTGAAAACCAGATTAACTGAGGGACCCAAAGTGGCGTTTCAAGCGGTGTATTTGCATGCGAATCTCGCGCCATAGTCTTCTCGAGAACTGGCCAGGCTTGAATCGCGATCAACGAAACGACGGCTGCCAAAACCAAGATCGAAAAGACATCAAGACCTGACCGCCAAAACGGCATCAGCCGAAGTCTAATTACATCAATCCGCACATGGGCCAGCTCTGTCAGCCCAAAGGACATACCCCAGCTGGCAACTCCGGCCATTATGTAGCCCGAGATTTCGTCGGACCCACCGAGAGACATGCCGAGTTTACGCAGAACAATGTCGGTGACTATGTACCCGCTGGTCGCGAGAATTCCAAATCCCACGACCAGCGCGATACATTTATTTATGCGCCGTAGAATGGCTGCCAAGTCAAATATTGTCATTTCCATTGTTCCACGGCGCACGGGCTTATTTGGCGACGATCGCCACACCCGCTACTGCCCCAACGGTTTTATTCCAGCGTTCAGCCCAATCGCTGCCGGCACGCTTCGCCCAGTCCGGCAAAACTGAGGTAATGAGAATGTCCCGCGCTTTGGCAACATCGGCGTCACTTGGCGTCACCAGCTTCATGTCAGCTGCCTTACCCAACGGACAGGCGCCCACTCCGGTCAGGCACGCAATCTCATCTGAATAGGAAGAACCGGCATTGGCCCAGGCAGGGGCTTCAAATTTCTGCGTAATTTCCGCACGAAGGAAGTCCTGTGTTTTGGCATCCAAGCTGTTCCATTTGTCACGGTTCATGGCCGTGATCACAGGATCCCACCCACCAAGCGGCAGTGTTACGAGATATTTCGACACCTCCCACCAGCCCGATGAGTAACCCGAACCCGCACCAGTCACCGCGCAGTCAACAACACCGCGTTCAAGCGCACCGGGCACCTCGGAGAATGCGAGGTTAATCCCCTCCGCCCCCAGGGCTTCAAGAAACTTGGTCGTCATACGCCCAGAGCCGCGAATTTTACGGCCTTTCAGATCCTCCATTGACGCAACTTCTTCCCTGCAGAAGACAATCTGAGGGGGATAAGGCGCTATTGCCAACAGCTCTGAATTAAACCGATTGGCCATGATATCGGCCACCATTGGGCGCGCCGCATCGACCATTGCCTTGGCTTCTTCGGCGGTGGTCGCGATCAGCGGAACGTCGAGCCCCTCCAGCTCGGGGGCATCGCCTACCGTATAGTCACCCACGGTCATGCCGACATCGAATACACCATCGCTCAACAGCCGGAAAACGTCTCCGCCTTTCACGCCCATCTGGTCAAACGTCGTAAGTTTAACGGAGATCTTTCCGCCCGAAGCAGCGGGAAGGATGTCATTCCAAAACGGGGCCTCGTAATTCTTGTGGAGCGGCAAACCACTCCAACTACCGACAGCCGAAATCTCCTGAGCCGTGGCCAGAGTTGTACCCAACACGAGCAGCGGAATGGTGATAGCGGCTAACCTTGATGCGTTCTTCATTTCGTTTCCTCTTCTGTTGACGCGCCCAATGCAGACAGTAAGGAGCCGCAACGAGGCGAAGGTTTTGGCCTACTAGACGCAGCCATTGTCGATGGCTGCACCGAATTATTCGGCCACTTTGTTGAAAGACGAGATCGACGGCCGCGTGCGACTAAGTACGAGAGGCTGACGCCGGGCGGGAGGTTCCCGACGCCAGATTTGCCGTCAATTAATTGGAAAAGCGACGGGCCGCATGGGAGCCGCATCCGCGCCGCGCAGTTTCAGCGAACCGCCTACAAACACGAATTCGTAAACCCCGTCGGCAGCGACATCCTCCAGATAGACCAGTTCCATGATTGGAACCCCGTGCTGGGCCAGAAGATAGGTATGAAGCGGGATGTAGTTACCTTCCACTTCAGACGGGAACGCTTCAAAGCTTAAGTTATCAGCGCCAAGAACCATTGCACCGTTGTCTTCCACAAGGAATTTGGCGGCATCGAGCCCCATGCCCGGAGGATCGGTCATGAACGCGTCGTAGTCCTCGAAGTCCCTCATGCGCCCGGTGCGGATTAGAATGATGTCGCCCTCAGCCAAGGTGGTGCCTTGTTTTTTGAGAGCGTCTTTCAGATCGGCACGCGTAATCTTGTAGTTGCCATCGAGGGCATCGACGCCCTTGGCGCCAGCAACATCGATCAATACCCCACGGGCGATCAGAACAGGAATTGTCTCGGCGCCGGTCTTCTTCCAACCACGGTCGCCGAGGTATTTATCGGCGCTAAAGTGGTTGTAGATATCACCGTCGACCCCGAAATGATTCAGCGCATCGATATGGGTGCCTGTGTGCGAATACATAGACACCGCGGTACCGGTGTAGCTGACATGTTCGTTTTGATCTGTACCCACACCAAGCGGATCGGCGACCACGTTTCCGCGCGGTGAGTGGGTCAGCCATATCTGATAGCGAGGGTCTCCAGCAGCGTGCCAGCCGGGCATACCGATGAAATACTCCACCGAAAGATCATAGGATTTCCCGCCGGAAACCCTCGATAGGATCGAGGCACGCGACTCCTCGGTCATCAAATTCATGCGCCCCAGCTCGTCCTTCGGACCCCAGGGGCTCGTCCCGACTGCATCCTGCGCAAAAGCCACTCCGGCAAAGTTCATTGCCAGAGCCGCCATCACACCAGCGGTAAATTTCAGCAGTTTCTTCTCGCCGCTCATTTTCTTCCTCCCTTAATTCCACCCTGGCTTTTGCCCGGCACGATTAAGGTGAGCTTAAGAAAAGAAAGGCCTGATGATAATTGCACGAATTGGAGAAGTATTTTTACTCACGGTAAAATATAAGAATGGCTATCGGGAAAGTCTTTCAACTAGGAAATCAACAAAAACGCGGGTTCGTTGAGGAAGGAATTTTCCTGATGGAAAGATCGAAAAAACAGACTGAGTCACAGTTTCCCATTCGCCTAATATTGTCACTAGATCGCCGCGACGCAGATCATCCTCGACATAAATGCGAGGTATAATTGCTATGCCCACACCGCTCAGCAATGCCTCCCGTATCGCAATGCTGTTGTTAACCCGATAAGCCCCTGAGACACTGATTTCGGCAGGCTCGCCTCCGCGGCTAAGCCGCCAATTCCCCGGCTCGCTCGATAGCGAGTAGATTACACATCTGTGCGCCAACAGATCTTCAGGCGTTTTCGGAACACCCCGGGCATCCAGGTAAGCCGGCGAAGCGCAGACTACACGTTCAAGCTCCATGAGTTTGCGTGCAACAAGATTCGAGTCCTTCAGCTTCCCGCTGCCACGAACTGCGACATCAAAGTGTTCGGTAATCAAATCAACGTTCGCATCATTAAGATCGAGGTCGAACACTATTTCGGGATACACCTCGAGGAACTCAGGAACCAAAGAAGCGAGTTTTATCAACCCGAACGACATAGGTGCGGTGACGCGCAGCTTCCCTCTTGGGGACGCAGCGCAATCGCTAATAGCGTCGTCAGCGTCGTCCAAGTCTCCCAGAATTCGTTCTATCTTTTGGTGGTAATCGCTTCCGGCATCCGTTAGTCGCATTCTACGTGTGGTTCTAGAGATAAGCTCCACACCCAGATGCGCTTCGAGCTCGGCAATATTCTTACTAACTGCGGCGTTTGACAGTCTCAAACTCCTGGCAGCTCCGGAGAAACTTCCGTTTTCAACAACACTGTTGAATACTCGCAAGGCCGTCATTCGATCCATGATTGTTTACCCACAGTAAGAAGTTTCTTGCTTCTCCGCACTTAGACAGCTTCGCTCGGATGCGCAAGGCTTTCTGACATCAAACTTCGGGGCAGCAGCCCAAATGGGTGGGCTGTCACCCTGGTTTGGGTCCAACTCGACAACCGCATCGCAGCATCTGGGGCGTCTCGAGCATCCGAGGGTGCCAGATGCGGGGCCGTCTACAACACCAGACCACTCGCGCCGTCTTGGACTATTCTTGATCTAGACAGGTACCCATATGGCACCCGGGAACATCAAGCAGATCTCAGCCAAGAATCAAAAAGCCATCTATCTTATTGAGAAAGCGGGATATTTTTGGTTGCGAGGGCAGGATTTTAAACTGGGATCAGGTTGTGACGGTAGCATCGTTGTGCCCATGCTCACGGAGTAGTAGTTCTTGAAGTGGCACGGAACGCCGCAGTCCCCGCTAAAGACTGCAAGTCTCGCTAATTGTGTCGCGTTTTCATCCCGGAATCGGCATGACAGCGACGGACGCCCGGTTCTCCCATTCTGCATGAAAAGCTTCTTCGCCTGCCGATAGGCTCAATTATTGAGTCGCCCGGCACAGCCTAAATGCGCCCTGGAACAAGCGACGCATGAGACGCATGTCAAGTGCATGTCAAACCCAGCCTGGAGGCAGCCTTCCTATTTACCAGCGGCAACAACATTTGCCCGCAGATTTACACCGATTCCAGCGCGTTCCGGCCGAGCTGAGGAAACAAAGTTCCTCAGCTCAAGGTCCTGAGAGACGAGTAAAGTTTCTCTTTTAATTCAGATAGATAGTGGTAGCGGGAGAGGGACTCGAACCCCCGACACGCGGATTATGATCTCGTACTATCGCCCTATCGGTGTAGCTCACTGACCTTCACGGAAACGCACTATTTCCTTCTATATCAGAGAGCTGCGCACGACTAGACTCACGGTAGCATTCGGTGGAGTGCACGGCGTTTCCCGTTCTTCTGCTACCTATGTGCTACCTAGAAATCGGGCGATATCGACTCATGAATCGCGTCAAATTGACCAAGAGAGTGGTTGAGTCCGCCAAACCTGGCAAGACCGATTCTGTGTTCTGGGATCGGCAGCTAAGTGGCTTCGGCTGTAAGATCACGCCCAAGGGCAAGCGCGCCTACCTGCTTTACTACCGAACACTCGACGGTCGGCAGAGGCGCCCTGCCCTCGGCGTTCATGGCAAAATCACCTGCGATCAGGCCCGGACCAAGGCGCAGCAATGGCTGGCCCGCGTGGCGATGGGTCAAGACCCGAGCGAGGACCTGCGCGAGGCGCGGACAAAGCCGACCGTGCGGGAGTTCTCCGAGCGCTATCTCGATGAACACGCCCGTCCCAAGAAGAAGCCAAGCAGCGTAAAGTCCGACATATCCAACCTGAACAACCATGTCCTCCCTGCCCTGGGAAAGAAACGCCTCGACCTCGTGACCCGCGCCGATATCCAGCGCCTGCACGCGAAGATGGTCGACCGGCCGGGTGCCGCCAACCACGTCATGGGGCTGCTCGGCAAGATGTTCAATCTGGCTGAGAAGTGGGGCCTGCGGTCCGACGGCACCAACCCCTGCCGGCACATCGACAAGTACCCAAGCCGGAAGATGGAGCGCTATCTTTCGCCAGTGGAGTTCGGACGGCTCGCCAAGATCCTCAACGAGGCCGAAAAGGATGGGTCTATCTTCATCGGAGCCATCCAGGCGATCCGCTTGTTGATCTTCACCGGTTGCCGTCTCGGCGAAATCCTGACCCTCAAGTGGGACTACATCGATTTCGAGAACAAGCGGATCAATCTCGCGGACAGCAAGACCGGCCGGAAGACGGTCTATCTATCCGGCCCGGCGATTGACGTCCTGAAAGCGATCCCACGGGTGCAGGACAATCCCCACGTGCTCGTCGGCCGTTTCCACCGGGGTCATATGACAAGGATGGGCCATCAGTGGGAAGCGATCAGAAAGCGGGCTGATCTTCATGACGTCCGGATGCACGACCTCCGACACTCTTATGCCAGCGTCGCGGCCAATCTCGGCGAAAGCCTGCCCATGATCGGCAAGCTCCTCGGCCACACCCAAGCTCAGACCACGGCGCGATATGCACACCTAGCGGCCGATCCAGTCAAGGATGCCGCCGAGCGAATTGCGACCCAAATAGAATCGACGATGAAAGGTAGTGAAGCCGCCTAGGAGAACCGCAGGCTTAAAATCACATGTAAACACTACGGACGTAGCGAAATTGGTAGACACATTGGACCTATAATCCAATGACTAACAGTCGTGCGGGTTCGAATCCCGCCGTCCGCCCCCACTGTGAGCTAAATAGGAGCCATCAGAAAACTAATTGCTCAGTTCCAGAGGGTTTGAATTAAGCCACACCCTCGGCACGCTAGTGCGTCAACTATTTACGCATCGTGCGCGGACACACGGCTTCGGTGACGGCCTTCGGCCTTGTACCCGCTTAGATCAAGCGCACTAGCTGCTCTCAATCCATCGGTGTCAGTCGGGCATTCTTATGGATATCCTTTCGGTCTTCCTTTAACTCTGAGGCTTCGACAACCCCAGCTTCCTCGGTCAGGACCGGGGGAAACCTTCTGAAAGTTCACGCTTAGAGCCCGACCCGGCACTAGCTGAACGCACCCATTTTCCATTAGCGCATCAGCCGGGAGAGAAACATGATCCCATCCTCAACCCGCTTGCGGATCGCCTGAAGCTGCGCAAAGTCGAACGTTCCGGCGGAACCATGGGTGCCCATATTAAAGACATCAAACAAATCAACCACGTTATCCATGTCGCTTTCGATGAACGCCACAAGTTCATCCTTATTTATTCCTTGCAAGTGCAGGAAATAGCGTATCTTAGCGCGTCGCGTCGGCGTTCCCTGCTGCGTGCGGTCGCAATCCGGCATCGCGGCGGCAACGGAACTATCAGGCGCCTTCGTATCCAGGATTCGTGCGATGATTTCACGCGCACTCGTACAAAAATGTCGCGCGGCATCGGGGTTCTGCGGGCTCAAAGAGTACAGCGCGCCCCGCCAACGGTCGGCAAGTTCGCCTGATATCGCCTGAAGAATGGGCGACAGCGGGCTCTCGGGCGCGTTCGGCGGCTGTTCATTGGACGACTGCGCATCACCCAGCAATGCGTTCATCAGACCAGCATTGTTGGCGGCCTCACGTTCCGACAGATCGAGAATTTCGTTGTACCGATCGTCATAACCGCTCGAGTCCGCCGCATGTTCCAATCGCTCGTACGCGCTTTGGACTTCGTTGACCGATGGCCGGAATGTAACGTAGCGCGTCGTTACTGTCTGGCGGCTTAGGCGCGCTATTTCGTTTTTCAGTCGCTGTCGGTTCGCCCGAACCCGCGCATTGTGGGCGCTCACTTCACTGTTGTATTTGTTGACCGCCTGATTGACTTTCTGATTATAAGCTCTGACCTCGGAATTATATTTTCCGATGGCCTGGCGATGCTTCTGCTGCGCCTGACGCACTTTACTGTTCCACTGCGATGCCGTTATGCGTCTGACCATGTTCGTCTAATTTCTTCTAAGTTAGTGTGATAGGGTGGTCTCATTACGCTTCTTACTTATCGGCGACCTTTTTCTTGAAGCCCCGAGGCAGGATGATCGTCCTAGCGCTTAGGGCTCGCACGGGATAGAGCAGGATCAACACATTGTAAGTGGTATCGAACGCCTCTGCCACACAGTCGTGGCACGTTCCATTTTTGTCGATGACCGAAACTGCAGTGGGCCGCGTCATTCTGCGACCACAGGGCAGTACCGACCAAAGGAAGTGATCGGACGTGATAACCTTGTCGGCCGGATGCCCAAATCGCGCGACATAGTCATTGGAGGGCTCGATGCGCCGAACGATAGCCTTCGCACCATTCGCTTGGCAAAACTCTGGCGGTTCCAAGATGTAAACAACGCACGCCCTGTCGTTCGTCCGCGCGAACTCGCGGGCGGATGCGTAAATTGATGCGCCAAACTTTTTTGCGAGCTTCATTGGCGTTTTGATTTCGAACGCACAGTCTGATGCGTACTCCGCGTAAGTATCACCCTTGAAAAGTGCGAAGCGGGCGAAATTGTTCGCCTCTCGCTCAAACTGATCCGCGATCTCAGGCGCGAGTGTCTTTTCGCAGTCCTGAAAGAATCGAAACGTCTTCCGGTGTGTCGGCATATCGTGATGCGCCGTTTCATGTAGTTTTAGAAACGTTCGCTTTGATTCGACCACGGTGTCATCAACGTGGATCAGGCTTTCTCCAGCATCATAAAGCCCAAACACCTTTGTGATCGCCGATTTGATACGCACCCCAGTGTCCGCGGCCCTACCCTTTAGATACGCAAGAATAGAATCCGCGTCGAATGCGCTGGTTGGCGCGACCTGAACCTTGGCGGCGGAAAGAATATCCTCAATTGGTACGGGAAATCGGTTCCATGCGTCCGCGCGGTCTAGGAGACGCCTTGCACGCGCCTCGACCGCGCGAAGATCCTCGGGGTCGAGGCTACTATCATCAGGCTTTGTCACGTTTCCGATTCCTGCCCCGAATGAATTGGAGATACTGGATTAACTCCGTTTCCTCGTCGGACGTAAGGTTATGCTCAGCGAAGGTTGCCACGCGGCCGTGCCTGTCATCGTCGGCGCGTTTCGTCGATGACATCAGGTATCCGGCCATATCCATCAGTTTCTCAAAACTGATGCCGTAGAGTTCCGCGAGTGTGTGAAGAATGTTGGGCGAGGGCTTTTTTATCTTGTCGTTTTCTATTTGGCTGAGATAGGCGTTCGAAACTTCCTTGTTCGTGGCCTCCTCGACCTGGCGCAGAGTCAACTTCCGGTCGGTGCGAATCGAAGCGAGGTATTGCCCCAGGGTCGGTTTCACGGTGGTCCTGTCTCTGGTGGCTGTGGACATATAGGCAGGCTCCTTGATGCGTTGTTTTCCTTACGATTCTAGCCATTGTCGCTAGCTATGTCAAGCGTGCTAATTAGATGCTTGACAAACTTAGCATGCTTTGGCATACTTGGTCATGCCTGGCCAAGGTGGCCCGGAGCTTAACTAGCAAAAAGGAACCTATGAATGACTACTCAATCTAAATCCAAGGAGGACTCCTCCGGTGTCGAAGCGGTGCTCGACGACATAATCGACCTTGAGGAGTACGCCAAGCTCGGCAAGCGGCCCCCGCTCGCCAGGGGTTACCGCCTCAAGATCAACGGCGACCCCTATGTGGTCCACGATCCGCTGCCCACCGGGCGCGAGATACTGACCCTTGGCGGTCTGATCCCGGTGGAAAACTATACACTGCGAGTCAAATTGGCTGGCGAAAAACCCCAAAAGGTCGGGCTCGACGAAAAAGTTGACCTGCGCCGTCCCGGCGTCGAGAAGTTCAAGGCGCTGCCGCGCGATCAGACGGAGGGCTAATAGATGAGCCTTCGTCGCCAGTTTGACCTGCCGGAGCAGGACCAGGTTTTTCTCAACGAATATGGTCTGCCATGGGAAACCATTGTGGATGGTTCACAGTGGGTTCTGATCCACGACTTTCCGACACATGAGGGTTACAATCATCCTCGCGTGACGGCGGCAATCCGCATGGAAACCGGCTACCCCAACACTGAATTGAACATGGTATATTTCTTCCCCGCGCTTGCGAGAACGGACGGAAGGCAAATTGGTGCGACGGACGCCAAGCAGGTGATCGATGGCAAGTCGTACCAACGGTGGTCACGCCATCGCTCCGGGCAGAATCCGTGGAAGATTGGCCGCGACTCTCTGGGCACTCATGTAATCCTCGTCGAGGACTGGCTTGCTAGGGAGTTCGAAAAATGCCCGTCCCAGTAACCCTCGCGCTTTCGGGCGACCAGCACGAGCACCTCAAGAGTTTTCTTTTTCCGGGGGATGGCAAGGAGGCTGTCGCCCTTCTTCTTTGCAATAGACGCGAAGGTGATCGACGCCACCGGCTGGTCGTGCGCGAAATCCACGATGTGCCCTATGACCAGTGCTCGGAGCGAACGCCAGTACGCGTGACCTGGCACCCGGATTATGTTGCTCCCATTCTTGAACGGGCCGCCGACAAGCGACTTTCCGTGATTAAGGTGCATAGTCACCCGAACGGCTATCCGGCCTTTTCAGGAACGGATGATGAAGGGGATGCCCGCTTGCTGCCCATGATCCGGGGGTGGGTCGAGGCCGATATTGCACACGGAAGCGCTGTTATGTTGCCCGATGGACAAATGTTCGGGCGCGTTCTTAGGTCCGGACAAAAAATGGAACCAATCGAATGTATCAGCGTCGCCGACGACGACTTGCATTTTTGGTATGCGGACGCGGGTAACAAGGACGTACCCAGCTTTGCGGCGTCCCATGCGCAGATATTCGATGAGGGGACAATCGAGCGGCTGCGGCGCCTGTCTATCGCTGTCATCGGCGCCTCGGGCACGGGTAGCCCCGTGATCGAACAGCTCATGCGACTGGGTGTCGGCGAGCTGGTCATCGTGGATGACGATTCCATGGAGGATCGTAACGTAAACCGCATCCTGAACTCGACCATGCGTGACGCCGCATTGGGCCGCCCCAAGGTCGATGTGCAAGCCGAGGCGATCGATCGGGCCGGTCTTGGTACGCGGGTTATTCCGCTGGGCAGGAATCTTTGGGACCAGGAGGTTGTGCGGAAAGTCGCGCAATGCGATGTGGTTTTTGGGTGTATGGATACCATCGATGGCCGGTATCTGCTAAATGCGCTCGCGGCCTATTATACCCTGCCATATTTTGACATCGGTGTGCGGCTTGAAGCCATACGGCAAGGCGCGGCCAAGGGAAACATTCGTGAGATATGCGGTACCGTCCATTACATCCGCCCAGGCCGATCAAGCTTGATGAGCCGGGGCCTATTTACAATGAACCAGGTTGCCGCCGCCGGTTTGCGGCGCAATGACCCTGCCGCCCATGACCAGCAAGTCGAGGACGGATATATCGCCGGTGTGCAAGCGCACCGCCCGGCGGTCATCAGCGTCAACATGTTCGCGGCCGGGCTGGCGGTCAATGAGTTCCTCGCGCGCCTTCACCCCTTCCGTGAAGAGCCGAACAACAACTACGCCGCTGTCACATTCAGCCTCGCCAGCATGGAGATTATTTACGATCCCGAAGAAGGTATCTGCGAAATTCTAGGGGGCAGCGTCGGCCTGGGAGATGTCACGCCGCTTCTCGGAATCATGGAGCTTTCTGAAAGGCGGGCCGCTTGAACTGGTTTCGGAAGCTACTATCCTGCGCCCTCCGCAAACTTCGCGACTGGTTTGCTCCGCCGTATCGCACAATTGTTGTTGAAGAGTCGCTGCCGAGCCGCCCAAAGCGCCGCATCCTCTATGTCGTTCAGGAAGATGGGTTTAACGAACACGTTGCCATGATCTGCCCATGTGGCTGCGGCAGAGTACTTTACATGAACCTATTGCCTGACGAGCGACCGTGTTGGCAATTGACCCGGCATGAAGATGGTACGGCTACGCTCTATCCGTCCATATGGCGCAAGAAGGACTGCGGCTCCCATTTTTGGTTCCGCATGGGGCGTATTTCATGGTGTAAATTTATTCAGGAATAGATATCAGCGTTTAGCATAATACATAGTCGGGAAAGAATATTGATGGAATCAAATAATTGGGAGTGGTGGTGGGGCGCGTGGAAAGACCGAATAAGATGCGGTTCATGCCGAGCACTGATGGACCTCAATGATGATTGTCCAGTTTGTGCAACGAACTACCGCAATATCTCTCCGACTGAAATTGTTACCGAAGGTAAGACTGTTTTAGTGCCGCAAGCATTTGCAGGAGCGCTCGACTGGTCTCCATATGCAATGCTTCAGCTTATGCATCGAGATTGGGTTCGACCTTTGGGTAGAGATAACGGTCTGTCTCTTCCCAAAGAAAATCGTCCTTCAGAACGCGTATTAGTTATTCTGTTATTTTGGACGTATTTCGAAACGCTCATGGGTTGGTTTTATGAAACAGCAACAAGTGAGCTTCCGAGGCCGGTCGCGTCAGATCTTCTGAGCCGTTATGCCTCAATTGGTGCGCGCCTTGATCGACTACATCGAATTCTTTTTGGCAATCGCTACGGCGACGACTTAGATGATCTCGGTTACAGTTCGGTTCGTACACATTTAGAAAATGTTCAACAACAGCGAAATGCGTTTGTGCACGGTATGCCCGAAGCTGTAGGTGACGAACTTGTAGAGGCCACGGTAAATCTTTTACCGAAATTTCATGAAAGTTGGATTGAGAGCTTCAACTTGCGGTGCACGAGACGTGGATAACTTCTTACTCATATGGCAGCTAGCATCTCTACATGGTCAAGCATCGTTGACAAGTACTGCGTATCAACGAGCATCCCAAAGTGCCTATAGCAAGGATAGCCACTCTTATATTCATGCGGGGATCTTTCATGACCCTCTCGGCCGATGGGTTAGCTGTCCCGGATTTCATTCTCATCTCCACTCCTTGGTGGTTACGATGAGGCCGATATCTTTCGTCACACAATCAGGCTAGCTTGTTCCATAAGCGTTGATCCCGGACACATATCTCAAGCGCGCCATCTCGATTTCTTCTGAAGTTTTTGGCACGGCATTCGGGCTTCTCCATGTGTCCAGAGTTGCTTCATCAAGTATATTTTTATCTCGGTTGTCGCCGCTTCGACGCGCTTGGCTGTCTCCCCAAGCTCCTCCCGGATCGCATACAAATTCGCCTTTTTTGGAGAAACGCTTTGCCAAGAGTAAAAGACGCGAACTTTGCATTTGCCTTCAGCCATTCCCTGCGTCCCGGAACGCAGACATAGTTCGCCATGATCCACGGCCATCTTCTTCGTTCATTCCGAAACTAGATCGATGCGCCCCGGTCTGAGTCGGTGTCGGCCGGCCTGTGCGAGGTTAACGCTACTTATCACGAAATCGAGTCTCGCGACCCTGGCATGATAGGACCGAAAATTATCACGCAGCGCCTCATCCGTTACTTCTGGTGAGACCTGCTCGTCCCGCCCTGTGGTAAGCGGCACATCGTCGAGCGATAGGCCGCGCCCGCACAGAAATGTTGTCACGATGACCTCGAATGTCATCGGGGGGCAATGATCCATATGCCCTTGGTCCCGCCCAATGCGTTCACTTGTCACAGCACATGCCACAAGGCCGTCCGCGCCCTTGTGAGCAGCAAAGAATCTATCGCGAGCCCTATAGAGATCTAACTTTACCGCTCGCCGAAAACCTTGGCTTACCTCCTGTTTCCGACTGGGCGCGCGTTGTGAAATACAATGGATATAGGAAAAATCGGTCCCGCTCCCGTCAGTACGGACAATCCGGAAACATTGCGTTCCGTGCTCGGTCCTCATGACTTCAAAGTGGCCGACGCCGCACCCCACCTTGTCGACATACTCTGTGTGGCGCTCAAGAAGTGCAACAAGATCAAGACCATCTTCTTCGGTGAGTCGCTCGCCCGGCCGGTAGCGGTTCAGTATGGCCTTGAAAAAAGTCTTGGCGTCGCTTTGCGTTTCGAAAGACCGCGTTGCTAGATCAATTGGCTTAGATCGCGCCATTAAAGAAACCCTTCGCCATCTGCCTTGCGAAATACTGCCACGTGACGAATGATCTCAGAGGTGCCCACCTTGCCGACCACACGCTCTTCTCCGTCCTCCTCAAGGTTCTCGCCCCATACGCTGCGAATCAACTCTCTCGTATGTGCAGCCACGTTCGAGTCACTCCACTTGGACTGTCCAGTGAGAGAATTTGGCCAACTATTGCCTCCGCTCCGTAATATGCTTCCGTCATGCTTCAGAACCAACGCAATCTTTTCCGATATCTCGAATTCCTCACGAAACTCCTTTGGATGAACATCGTCCTGATTCTCATCATAATCGAACTCGCCATCGAAGCTGATCGCTAACTCCGTTGAACACCGAAGACGCTCGGTGAACTCGACTGCGGTCAGCCAGTCGGATCCACACTTCACTAACTTGAGATTACCAATCTCTCCTCCGCATTCCAGTACAACTTCGGCAGAACGTGCCTGACGCTCCTCGTCATTCACCGCAACGGCAATCATTTCAGCTTGCTTCGATGCCCACTTTGCTAGTGCCTCTCCTGTGGCAAGTGGTTGAGCAGCGTCTCGAGCGGCAGTAACCGCTTCGCCAAGCAGCACCCCTTGCACATTGTGGAGACGGGAAGCACGCAATCCGGAAATAGTTACCCAGCCTCCGTCCGCCGAAAATAAGTATCGCGAAGGCGATATAAAGGCTCGGCCAAACACTTGGTCATTCACATCTCCAATCGGTTGCATCAGCGCCCGATCTGCCTTCGGCGTATCAGATTCAGAGCGGTCAAGCATCGGATTCAGACGGCGCACAAGATCGAAATCACTGATCTTTAACCAATCGCCCGGCTGAACGACCGGTTGGGTGGCCTCCTGCACCATCGTTGCAATCGCTACATGGAGATTCGGTGCGACCGCACCAACAAGCGCATCCAACGACATCGTTCGTTTGGAGTAGGAATTGACATGCAGCAGACCACCCGCTTCGTGCGGACGGTCTTTTAGCAAGACCTCAACTCGTGTGCCGCCGTCGATTGGCACGGGACCGCCAGACACAGGAGAAAGAATTGGCCTAGAGCTCGTACCACCGCGAAACTCCAACAACCGCCCCGTTTCTTGACCCTTGTCGCAGCGTCGAGAGTACACCCGCACGACGGGGCCGAGCATGAACACGGAGAAGAATCCGATACCAAATCGGCCGATGGCACGCATGCCCGCGGCCATGAGGCCGGGGAACTCCTCCATCGCGAGAGGTGATCGCCAAAACGACGTCCCGAAATCCAAAAGGGGGCCGGTTAGCACCTGTTCAGACATGCCGACGCCATTGTCTTCAACGACAAGCCATGTTCTGTCCCCTTCCGAGAGCAAACCGACCGTGATGAGCCCCCAATCAGCGGGGCGATTCTGATATTTTCGTCTGGCCTGTACCGCATCGGCTGCGTTTTGAATTAGCTCGCGCAACGCCACCGTAGGATCGTTGCCGTAGAGTTTCGATCCCCCGAGGTTTTCTACGATGCTAGGCACATCCGAAACTTGAAGACGGGCATCAACCGGGCGCCAACCCCGAGTCTGAACCGACCGTGCAAGGATCTCTGGCGAACACGCACCCTTAACTCGTCTTGCTTTCAATACCTCACGGCCTCGGCCCTGCAAGAGCAGATCAACGTCTCGAAGCTCGCGGTCAACAGCGTTTAACGTGTCGTATGCAAGCCACCAAGCTTCCGCATCCTCGCGTCCGAAGGGCTGGCCCGTGGTGAAGACCACGGCGTCGAGTTCGATATGCGGTCTAGCCAGTCGCTCTTGAAATGACCAGTGAAGCGCTGAAATACCACTTGGATTTGTGATCGCGCGAAGAAACCGCGGGGCTCGCCAACTGTCGAGTTGCAAAGCGTCAGCAACCCGAAGCAGACAAGCGAGTTTTACCCGATCCACGCGATTGAGGGTTCGATTTGCAAGCGCACCCAGGTCCTCAGAGAATTCCTGTTCCAACTTTTGCACCGACCACCAGTGACTGTGGGCGATCTGACCAATCGTCGGTCCATAGAACCGACGCAGCTCGGAGTCCTCGACCAGATACACCTGCGATTTATCTGCCATTCGCCAAGCTTGTTCGGCAAGTTCTTCCGCACGCTCCGCATGCAACCGACGAAGGACGTCCGGTACGACCCGTTGAACAACGGTGTCCGGCAGTTTCTCAACGTCAAATTTGTCGCCGCCTCTTTCCTCCGAAGTTAGCGCAAGCCGTGCTACAGCATCTTTCCACGCAACCGTTGTCCTCACCTCCGCCAGGCCGCCAGGGTAGGCAGCCAGACTCATCGCCGCATCGTGCAGAAGTATGCTGGCGCCGAGAACAAACGCCTCGGCCGGATTGACATTGACGGCGCCCTCTGCAACCGAGGACGCGGTGTCCCACAACGCATCCAGATGGCTGATATCGTGAACAGTCATCCCCGGCAAATCGACCGCAATCCGGGAAACGAGCTGCGCTGTGCGCTCTCGAATTGAGAGATACTGCGTCCTGAAGAACTCTTGCTCCTCGGTAGTGCTGTCCGATCGCGGTGTTTGGAAGGCTTGCCGCCAAAGCCACGTTTGGCGAAAATCTGGCCCGCTGACGGTCATACAATTCTCCGCATAATCGGAGTCACAGGATCACCTTGTTTGGAACCGGCGCGACGAATTCAAATTGCGCCTCGCAGCCGCCATGTGCGCAGACGGGCTTTTTCAGAGTTAAGGGGCGCTGGAATTTCGTCCGATTGCATTTCTTGCAAGCGAACTGGCCGCGGAAAGTTTTGAACTCTTCCCACCGAGCTTTCTCGTCGCCGATTGAGCCGTCGCCATAGGGACCATCTTGGAAGTGGCTGCCGAAATTCTCGATCTCGCCCTTCACCAAACTTGCGAGGAAGCGGTTGTTGACGCCCGGCACAAGCGCGGGCTTTAGCTTGGCATCCTTGAGAAAACCGGCGAGCGCCACGGCCAGCTCACTACGTTCGTAGGAATACGCCTTTTCCAGCGGTCGAATGCGCACGCTGACCCCGAATCCCCGGCAGATACCCAAGAGCCATTCTTCCTCCGCCTGGCGCATCTCATTGGCCGCCGGCTGACCATCCGCCCAGCGTGCTTCGATCATCTCGTCGCTAACCTTGTGGTCCGCGAAACGCGGGCCGTACGCTGGGTCAAGGCCGATGATGCGGGTGAAGTGCCACGCCTCTGTCTCGAGCTGATCCTTCAAATAATTGAAGAACCGTTCATCATGGGTAGTGATCAGGATCTGGCAATCGCCGAACATGGCGGCGATGAGCCCGGCGATGGTGCGCCGATGATTGGCATCGTAGGAGGTCACGATGTCATCCAGCGCGATGATGGGCGCGCCGACGTTAAACTGCTTGATCGCCGCCATTCGCAGCGCCAGTGCCACTGAATGGATCTGGGAGTCACTCAAATAGCCGCCCGGCTGCACACCCATACGGTTTTTGGCGAAATCAATCAGGAGATTGAGCCGCTGCTGATTCGTGTCGTCTTCTGCCGGTAGCTCCAGCCGGATTGGCGTGGCGCCAGCGCCCTGGATCAACTTGTAGATGTCATTCATCGGCGTTTGAAGCTTGTCGAGCAGGGCCTGCAGCTTCTTGCGGATTTCGGCTGAGATCATTGTCGCCTGCGCCGCCAAGGCATCGGAGAGCTTCCCCAACTCATCTCGCGTCCGCAACGCAAGGTCCCGTTCGGTCTGTAGCTCCAGCAGCCGATCGATCTTCGCCTTGGCCTTGATATAGGTGTGATCGCCTTGCTTCGACTCGATATCGGCAATGGCTTGATCGAGCGTGGTGAGCAGCTTGGCGATCGCCGCACCCATATCGGCCGAGGCCGGCACGGCGCCGTGCGGCCAGCCGGCGATGCCTGCGTGATACGCGATGAGGCCGGTTTTCAGCGCCGCTTCACCGTCGCCAAGCAGGCCAATCAGCCCCGGAAGCGCCGCCACCAATTGGGTGTGGGCCCTGGTCGCCACGGCCTTGGCCTCGTCGAGCGCCTTTTTGGCGGCGGCGTAGTCGGCCAGCTCTTCGAGGTGCTTGGCGATATGGTCCCGGATCGACTCGGCGCTGCCCGCCGCCGTGTCCGCGACAGGTGTTGCACAGACCGGGCAAACGTCAGGTGCCGGTACGCCTTCGGCGAAAAGCGGTTCTGCGGCTGTCCACAAAGCCTGAAACACGGTACTCGCCGCCTTGCCGCGCTCCTCCGTTTCCTTACTCTCCGTCGCCGACAGTGTCGTGACAATCGCGTCAAAGGTCGGAATCGCGCCACTGACGACGGTCTGGCCGCTCTCCGCGTCCATCTCTTCTGCCCACAGAGCGGCGGCCGCATTGCGGATCTGGCGCAGGCCCGCGATCCCGATCTTGTTTTCCTCGGCATTGGCGCGCGCTTTCAGTTCGAGAAAAGCCGGATCGCCAGCCGCCAGCGCCGCCAGCACCAGCGCTGGGTCGAGTGGCGCCAAGATCGACGTGGTGGCGTATGTAAGCACCGCCGCCGAATCCCAGGTTTTCACCACCTGGGTCGTCTCCCTGGCAAGCTCGGTGTTCACACGCTGCAGCGCCGTCTCGTCCTCGGCCGCAGCCTTCACCTGCGTGCGCAGCGCACGAATATTCTTCTGGACCTCGACCAGCGGGCCGAGCTGCAACCAATTGGCGACATCCGCGTAGCGCTGTTCGGGTGTATGGATTTCGACGAAGGTGCGCAGCGTGTGCCCGCGGATAATCGGCGGCACCGCAAAGCAGGCGTTCACAGTCGTGGCCACCGCCGGTATCGGCCGCTTCGCCCCCGTCGCCGATCGGCTGCCGTTGGCGGCATCCTTGCCTGAGACGACGCCGATCGTGACCGCCGACGCGATCTTTGCCTCCTCAGCCAGATTGTGCGCCAGCGCCACGGGACCGGCCTGGTTGTTGATGGCACGCTGCCCGAGCCGTTCGAGCGTTCCGTCCTTGGAGAACATGAATTCTAGCGCATCTATGACACTAGACTTACCGCTGCCGTTCGGCGCGAAGATCGCCAGGCAGCGCTTCTTGCTGAAATCAAACGTCTTCGGTTCCAGATAGGCGCGGAACCCGACGAGGCCCAACGATTGGATAAAATAATGGTCAGCCATCGGCCAACTCCGGCTTTGGTGGATTGGCTCGGTCGCCTGCAAGTTTCAGGACGGCGTCCTTGGCTCTCGCGACCGCGTCAACGGCCGGCGCGGCGGTAAGCAGGTGTTTCGCGAGGATATCTGCCAAACCGACGTCCACATCCTCCTTTTCGCGAAGCGCGTTGCCCAAGTTTGCTAGGAAATCAGCAGGGGTCTCTGCTTCGCCTACCGAACGCGCCTTCTGTGCACCTCTATCGGCCATAAGCACCTCCCCGACTGTTCTATTTTCTCAATCTTACAACGCTAGCGAGAAAACGTATTCTTTCGGCAACGATCATCGCAGGTCTTTCTGAAATGTCCCTAATCTGTATTTCTACGTTTCTAACATAGGCATGCGGCTTTCCATTGCTCCTGCTTGTCTTCGCCCATGGATTTTCGCACCCGGTCAGTCACATCCAATCTCTTAGTTATCCAGCCATTCGCTTTGCAGCGACAGCATGAGCCATCAGGAATCTGGCGAGCTCGTTGGTCACGTCCGCTAGCGTCCCAGGGTCAAGGGTGACATCCTCGACAAAGGCTCGCCATTGTCGTTGCTTCTGCTCGTCCGCCGCAAAGGCGGGTGAAAGCGCATCGGGCAACTCGGTTGGAATTTCCGTTCCGCGCCGTGCGAATGTGGCCGCTATCGCTCGGGCAAGCCTGTCGTCGAACGAAAACGATCGGCTGAGAATCCAGATGTCATAGAAGTCCTTCATCCGGCTGTTCGCTCGGCCCAGTGCAACCATGGCCTGGAACTTCTCCGCGATGACCGTTTCTCGTGCATAGGCCCGCAACCGCGGGACCGGAAGGTCGAGCATGACGGGGTAGTCGATGAGTTCCGCGCCCGGTTCTAGCGCATCGCCGAACCCGACATCGATCGACAAGTTAATCCGCGCGCCGTCGATCGATGCAATCGTACGCAATCTGAGACCGCCATATTCGAGCTCTTCACGAATGCGGTCGACCCGAAGAGCGTCGGCGTCAAACACGACACCGTCGTCCGCATCCTGGGTCAGAATTTCCCGAAACGTCGCGAGCATGGCATCCTGACTCGGATCGCCGAATCCCAGCAGGTCTAGATCGCGCGTGCCGCGATGTGGTTCTTCAAACCAGGTCATCAGCAGCATAGCGCCTTTCAGCACGAAGCGGTCAGCGTGACGCGATTGGCCGAGCCGGAAAAGCAGGCGTTCGAGCGCAAAGCGCGTGAGGACCAGGTCGAAGCTCTGGCCGTTCGCCCTGGAGAGGTTCAGCAGGCGGGCACGCACCGATGCGCCCATGTTCTTGTTCTCCTTAGCCATTGACGGTCAAGGCCTCCAGATAGGGCCGGATCACGGTGGAAACCCCTCCACGCTCGGCCTGTCGAGAGATCTCTGCCGGCGTGGCCTTGCGCTGACGGAGCGCCTCCTGGAGCCCCTCGATCGCGATCGACAGGCCGATCTTGCTGCGATGCCTGAAGCAATCCGCGACAGTCTTGGCGACACCGAACACTTTCACCGGTACGCCCTCGATCACATGCATATCGACGGTTTCGGTGAGGAGGCTTTCGGTGAAGCGAACGACGCGAATGGGCATGCCCTCGGATTTAGGTGCCCAGTCCTTCTTACCGATTGCCATCCAGACCTTCTTGGGAAGCTGATCGGTGAGGCCATGGAATGCGAGGGCGGAGACGAGGCAAACGACTCCTTTCGGCAGGCGCTTGGCGGCTTCCGCCAGGCTGTGACTCGCGTCCAGTGGAGCGTCGGGAAGTTGATAGAGCCCCCGCGCGAGGCGAACAACCTCGCCCGCTCTCTCCATGCGGCTGACCGTTGCGGAGGTAACGCCAGCGCTGCGTAGTTCCGCCAGACGCATGATTCCGCACGCCTCCAGGAGGGCGTGGGCGATTTGTCGCTGGGAGCGGGGCTGGGTCATTGATACAAATACTCATAACATAGATCCTATAGTATGAGAGTTTGTATCATGCCATGGCCGTTAGTACAAAGATAAATCAATCTCGCCGGGACAAACCCTGCCCCCTCTCGCTGGCTACACACGAGGTACGTCGCCCGACCCTCCTCGAACAGCACGAATTGGACGAGCTTGGAGCAAGTCGGGCCGTCAAGCGGTACGCCCAGGTACCCGCCCGGCATCTCGAGAAAAACGGCATATTTACTGTGCAGTGAATTAGGCCATTTCACGGTTGGCGTGAACACCAACGGACTGGTCATAAAAAACAGGCCATAGCCTGTTTACATATTGTCAATAATCAGGCTATATCCTGCTTTATATAACTTATAAACAGGCCATAACCTTATGATGAACCGCAATCGACAGATCGCCCGACAACGGCTCGACGAGCGCCTGTCCGCTTTCAAGCCCGAATCCCGCTTCGCCGTACCGCCGAAAGGCTGGATACGGGCCATCCGGGACGCTCTCGGTATGTCCGCGCTCCAGCTTGGCGCGCGGCTCGGCATGAAACCCCAGAGCGTCGCCGACCTGGAGAAGTCCGAGGCTTTTGGCACCATCCAGTTGAACACTTTGCGCAAGGCCGCGGAGGCACTCGACTGCACCTTGGTCTATGCCCTCGTGCCCAATTCGTCGCTCGAAGACGCCGTGCAGACGCGTGCCCGGGAAATCGCCCGGAAGGAACTGGCGCGCATCGGGCACAGCATGGACCTGGAAGCCCAAGGGCTCTCCAAGACGGAACGCGAGGCGCAAATAGACGAATATGTCCGCGAGCACCTTAGGGAGCGCGATCTCTGGGAACGGTTGTGAGCGACCTGTTCGACGAGCCCGACAACGCGACCCCGCTCGAGCCGGAGGAGCGGGAGGGGCTGCTACCGACATGGATCACCTATCGCAGCGAGCTCAATGAAGCGGAGCAAGCCAATATTGCCGCCGGCGCCGCCTGGGCCCACCGCCAACGCCGCCGCGACATCCTCACCGAGGCTTTCGTCACGGAATTTCATCGCAGGATGTTCGGCGACGTCTGGGCCTGGGCGGGCGAATTCCGGCGGACCGAACGCAATATCGGCATCGAGCCGGTCCGGATTCCCGTCGAACTCCGCATGACGCTGGATGATGCCCGTTACTGGGTCGAACATGAGACCTACCCGCCGGATGAAATCGCCGTCCGGCTTCATCACCGCCTTGTCGCCATCCATCCGTTCCCAAACGGTAACGGCCGCACGACCCGGCTCATAGCGGACCTTCTGGCGGTGCGACTCGGACAAGAGCCTTTTACCTGGGGCCGGGTCAACCTGACCGATGTCAGCGAAACACGAACTCGCTATATCGCGGCCCTTCGCGCAGCGGACAACCATGATTTCGGTCCGCTGCTCGCATTCGCCCGATCATAGGATCGGTCAAGCTTCCCGCCGGTTCCAGACAAGATACGCAGCCCCGTCATCCTCGAACAAAGCCGCCCGGACCGGTTCGGGGAAGCTCGGGTCGTCGAGCAGCACGCTTAAGTACTCGCGCGGCTCCTCGCCGTTGGTCTTCGCCTTCCAACCTGCGCCGAGCTCTGCCTTCCCCGCGTAGACCCGGAAGTCCGGCGCACCCTCGCTCTTCTTCTGGTCGTTGGCGGCGATCCGCGCCTTGACGTTGATCGTCAGGGTCCGGATCGTTCCAACATAGCCGTCCTTCGAGACGGTGAAGTTTCCAATCGTAGCCATGGCTCATTGCTCCTTTGCTTGGGTTGAAGATGGCGCGGTGCCAGTGGCATCAAGCTCTTTCCGGGCCTTCCTGAACCCGGCATCGGAATTGATGAAGGCTTCCAGCATGAAGGGGATCAGCTCGGCGACGCTTTCCTTCTGGCCGTAATTGCGCCGGTAGATCTCGCCATAGTCCTTGAGCGCATCATTGAGCTCGGGCGTGACGGTGATCGCGATCTTGACCGGCGTGCGCTCGGGAAGCCTGCCCAGCTTGAGGTTGGCCATATCTCCTCTCCTCATCCGCGGTAGGGCCGCAGCACCAAGTCCTTATGGACGATGACCCGGAGCGGCCAGCCAGGACGGACCGTGATGGTCGGCTGGATGTTGAGGTTGCGTTCGGTAAGCCGCTGCCCGACCTGGTTGGCGCTGTCCTGGGTCGACTCCCGGAGGGCCCGGACCAGGTCGCTCTCGTTCGTCCCAAAGGTGAGCTCGGTGCCGACGCCGAGCAGGGTCGAGAGCACGATCCCCTTGATGAGCTGCCAGGTATGGAAGTCGACCTCGTCCTCGAGGCCGGCGTAACCGGCGGTGTCGGTCGCCGGCAGATTCTCGATGACGACGGACGAGCCATCGGGCATCACGATCCGCCGCCAGACGACCAGTGCCCGCTCCTGCCCGTAGGCGACGACGCTGTCGTAGCTACCGATTAGCCGGGAGCCTTGCGGGATCAGGAGATGCCGGCCGGTGGCCGTGTCGTAGACGGCCTCGGTCACCTGGGCAATCACCGTGCCGGGCAGGTCGGAGTTGATGCCGGTCACCAGGCTCGCGGCGAGGATCGTCCCGGCCATCACCTGGTAGGGCGAGGCCGGATCCTGGAGGGCGTGGGGGTTGTAGATGGCCGGATCAGTGTCTTGACTGATAAAATCGAGCTTGCGGCCTTGGAGGTTCTGGTCGTTCTCACGGTCAAGGCTCAGGTCACGCGCTTCAGTCGCGCCGCTATTCGGGCTCGATCCATCAACCGCTTCTGCCGGCGGCCTTGGCATGGATTGTTCAACGTTGCCTGTGCCTTGCCCAAGCGGGTTCGAAACCCGGAAGAAGACCGCCGACTCCCTGCCCTGCTGCGCCAGGCGGGCCAAGCGAATGCGCTCCGCCCGGAGCGCGTCTTCCTCAGGATCTGGGCGGAACGGGAGGTCCGGAACAGGTTCCGCTCCCGTTTCCGCGATACCTAGGTCCCGCTCCATGCCGAGGAGAGGTCCGCCGATGTCGCCTGGGAGCGGCGGACCGAGCGATGGCACGGGCTTGGAGGGCAGATCGCTGTAGCGCGCGGGCAGCTTAGAGAGACCTTCGGCTGTGGGCTTGTTGGAGACGTTGTAGAGCTCCTTGCCGGTGTCGCCACCGCCGAAGTTCGGCGGATCGAGAGCGACGATCGTCGCGCCCAGGACCAGGAGAGAGGCGCCGCCGGCAAGAAGCATGAGGACGCGCTTGTTGATGCGCGTGACCGGCCGGGGCCGTGCCCGGAGCGCGAGCTCCGCCGGGTCCTCCTTGGGGGAAGCACCGGGCTCGGGTCCGGCTGGTTCCGTCACGACCCGGGCTCCCGGCCATCCGTGCGGGTGACGCGCACGACCTGCTGCGGCTCCTCGCCAAGGCGGAGCTCGGCCGCGGCAAAGAGCCGGTCGACGATGTAGTAGGTGCCGCGGACCCGGTAGTTGACGAGCTCGCTCGCCCCGTCCGGCCCGACCACGAAGAGAGGCGGTGCCTCGCCCTGGGCAAGTCCCGGGGGAAACTGGATATAGACCTTGCGCCCATCGTCGAAAGCGCGGAGCGGCCGCCAAGGAGGCGCGTCGCCCGTGACCTCGTAGCGGAAGCGCAAGCGAGCCAAGTCGAGGCCCTGGTCGAGCGTGCGGGCCTCGACGGAGTCGGCCTCCAGGTTGCGGGCACGGAGCGCGATCAGCTCGTCCTGGGGATAGTTCCAGGCGAGCGAGGCCATGTAGGTCCCTTCGGTGCTCTCGAGCTCCAGATGATAGGCGCGCCGGTCGGTGGTGATGACCAGGTTGGTGATAAGACCGGGCGCGATCGGCTTGACCAGGATGTGGACCCGCTCGGCCGGTTCTTTCCCGCTGGTCGTATCGCCCACGACCCAGCGCACGGTGTCGCCGGCGGAAACCGCGATCAGTTTTTCACCGGTCTGCAACGCGATGTCGCTCACCTGCTCCGGCGCGGTGTAGAGCCGGTAGAGCGCGCCCTCGGCAAAGGGGTAGACTTGGATGGCGTTCACATAGCCATGGGGCGTGGGCTCGAGCCGGGCCGCCGCGTTGCCCGCCTCCACCCGGTCCTCGGGCCAGGACGCGTCCGGGTCTTCCGAGTCTTCTTTCGCCGCGATGTCCGGCAGGCGCTTCAACTGCCCGGGCAGGGGCAAGGGCCGCGGCACCTCGACGATCTGGACCGGCCGGGGCGGTTCGGCCGCGACGGCGGCGGGCGCGAAGTCCTCGCTGTCGTAGGCGATCCGGGGTGGCGACTGGCGATCCGTGCAGGCGGCGAGAAGGTAAGCCATGGCAAGGACGATCAGGATTCTCATGGGGTCTCTCCGGTAACGAGGTCGCGGGACCAGTTGAGCCCGTGCACATAGATGCCGAGCGGATTCTTGCGTAGAGTCGCGGCGTCGCGCGGCCGTTGGATCACGACGGTCATGACGGCGGTGTAGTGTTCGGTCTTGGCCAGGCTGCCGTTCCGGTAGCTCTGCTCAATCCAGCGCAGATCGAAGGAGTCCTCCGAGGAGCGCACCACGCTGGTCACTTCGACGCTCACGCTGCGATCCCCCACTTGCGCGAAGGGATCGTTCTCGCGGGCGTACTCGTTGAGTGTGATGGCGGCCCGGTCTGTCGCATAGTCGTAGGCCTCGAGCCAGCGCTGGCGGACCACGATCGGATCGATGGAGAGGGAGCGGACGTTCTCGACGAAACGCGCCAGGTGATGGGCGATCTGGGCATCGCTTGGCCGGTAAACCTCCGCGGCAGGTCCGATCGCCAGGACCGAGCCGAGACGGTCGACCTCGACGACGTAAGGGGTGATAGTGCTCCGGCCCGACTGCCAGATGACCCCGCCGGAGAGACCGACGGCAAGCGCCAGGCACCCGAAGGCCATGAGGCGCCAATTGCGCGCCTGCACGCGCGCCGAGCCAATCCGCTCGTCCCAGACCTGGGCCGCCTTCTGGTAGGGAGTAACCGGGGCCTCGGTCTGGCCGTAGCTCGTGGTCGCGCGCTTGAACATCGGGTTCTATTCCTCCTCGCCGAGCTTAGGCGCCCCGGCATTGGCCGGGCGGTCGCCGTCGCGGATGGTCTGGGCGGTGGTGCGGCCGGCCTCGCGCAGGCGCTGCTCGGATCGCAGCTTGCGGGCCCATTCGGGCGCGCTGTCCCAGGACGGGGACGTGGGCGGAGCGGCATCCTGTTCCTGGCGATTTGCTTTGCCGCCGGTCGCCGTGAAGGCCCCCTCCCGGCCGGCCTGGTAGCTCGTACGCACACCCTCGGTGGCGCGGCCGGCGGCAGCGCGCATCCCTCGCGCCACCGCGCCGGCCCCGGCCCGGACAACGCCCGCCGAACCAGCCGCCGCACCTGCAACGCCGGTGAAGCCCGAAGTTGCCCGCGCCAGCCCATAGGCGGCGGTCGCGCCACCGGTCATGGCGGCCCCGGCGTGCACGGCCCGGCTGGCACCGCCGCCGGCCAGACGCCCGGCGCCGAGGGCTAGTCCCGTACCGGCGACCGTCCCGGCGGCGATGCCGGCCGCGGTGCCGACGGCGGCGCCGGCGCCAAGCTGCGGCGCGCCGGAGACCAGGCCGGCGGCGATGCCCGGCCCGAAGATGCCGAGGCCGACCAGGGCGATCGAGGCGAGCAGCATGGCGGCCGCACTCTCGACCGTGATCTCGGCGGCGCGGAACCCGGCGGCGATGTCGGTGAACATGGTGCTGCCAATGCCGACGATGACGGCGAGCACCATGAGCTTGATGCCGGAGGCGATGACGTTGCCGAGCACCCGCTCGGCGAGGAAGGCGGTCTTGTTCCAGAGCGCGAATGGCACCAGCACGAAGCCGGCGAGCGTGGTCAGCTTGAACTCGATGATGGTGATGAAGACCTGGACCGCGAGGATGAAGAAGGAGACCAGGACGACGACCCAGGTGAAGAGCAGGATCAGGATGGTGACCGCGTTGTTGAAGAAGCTGGTGAAGCCGAGCATGGAGCGAGCTTCCTCGAGCAGGGGATAGGCGGCGCGGAAGCCGGTGTCGGCGACGAAGCCCGGCCGCAGCAGCTGCGCGGCGGTGAGCGTCGTGTCGGTCGCCTTGAGGCCGAGCCCAGCAAAGGAATTGAAGATGATCGCGGTCAGGACCTCGTAGTTGTTGAGGATGAGCGCGAAGAAGCCGACGTAGAGGACCTTCTTGAGGAGTTGGGCGACGACATTGTCCTCCCGGTTGAGCGCCCAGAAGAGCCCGGCCAGGATGACGTCGACCGTGATGAGAAAGGTCGTGAGGAACGCCACATCCTCGCCGAGGAAGCCGAAGCCGCGCTCGATGTAGTCGCTGAAGGTCTGGGTGAAGCGGTCGATGACGTTGAGGTCGTCCATGACGGGGCTCCGGTAAGTGCACTCAGTTGCTGGGCGAATAGGCTTGGCCGTCGCCGAGGAAGCGTTCGAACTCGACGCGCGCCCGCTCCTCGGCCATGACCTGGCGGGCCTGCTCCAGGGCCTCGGCCCGCTGCTGGCTGGCGAGAAGCTCCTGGGTCTGGAACTGCTGCTTGGCATTCAGCGCGACGAGCTGGTTGCCGGCCTGTTGCGCCTGCAAGCTGCCGATCGCGCCCTGGGATTCGGCGATCAGGCGGTCGAGGGTGGCCGCGTCGGTTTCGACATTGCGGACCACCTGGGCCTGGACCCGCATGCTCTGCCGGAAGGCCTGGCGAGAGAGTTGCCAGCGCTCGCGGGCATCGCGCACCAAATCGTCGCCGGTGACCGCCGCCGTGTAGGCCTCGGGGAAGAGCCGGGCATAGGCCTGGTCGACGGCGGCGACCTCGTAGGCGAGGCCCTCGGCGCGGCGCATGAGGGCGTTGATCTGGAAGAGCGCCGTCCTGATCTGGGCCGCCGCGCTGTAGTCGAGACGCTCCAGGTGCTTGGCCATGTTGACCAGCATCTGCGCCTCGTTGGCGAGCTGGCTCACCTGGTTCTGGATCATCATGAGGGTGCGGATCGCGGTCAGCAGGTTCTGGCTGTAGTTGGCGCCGTCGAAAACCGCGAGCGCCCGCGCCGGTCCCGCGGCCGAGACCGCCAGGCTCGCGGCGAGCGCGACTGCCACAAAGCTTCGCAAGAATCGTGTCTTGGTCATTTGCCGCCCTCCGGGAAATCGGCACGCCAGTCCGGGCTGCCCTTGGCCAGGATTTCGACGCGGTAGTGATAGGTATTGAAGCGACTGATCTGCCAGACGGAGGCCTCGGTCGCGCCGACCCTGGTCTCGCCGAAGCCGTCGTAGACGCCGTAGAAATAGCCGGCCGCGTATGAGTCCCCGAAGCCGTAGCTGTCGGCGAAGTCGAGGGCGATACCGCCGAAGTCCTGGGCGCCGATCCGGGCGTGGCAACCGGCAAGCACGGCGCTCCCCGGCAGGCCAAGTCCGGCGCGTAGAGTGATGCTGGGGTCGGGGGCGCTCGCGAGACCCTCGGGATAGCCGCAGTGGCCGCCGGCGGACGTCGCCCGGATCTCGTCGACCTCGGGCGCCAAGGGAATGCAGAGAATGGCCGCGCCGGCCGCCGCCTCGGCATCGAGCCATTGCGCGATATCGTTGCGGGCGTCGCGCCGTCCCCAGGCGTGACGCCAAGTTCCCCGGCAGGCGTCCTCGACCTTGAGGGCGGCTCCGCCTTGGCGGATCGCGACGTTGAGAAACCAACTGCAAGTCCCGTCGCGTCCGCGGCAGCTACCCCAGTCCGCGGCCTCGGTCGCGGACGTGAAAACCACGGCGCTCGCGGCCAAGATGAGACCGGTCAGTCGTCGAGCAAGTCGGTCGCCCATGGGAGGTTCCTTTCGCTGAGGTAGGCGCGCGCGAAGCCCTCGGGGCCGTGCTCGGCGAGCAGGCAGTCGATCAGGGCCTGGTCCTGCTTGGTCGAGGCGGCGCAGAGGGCGAGCGCGATAGGCCCGAGCCCGAGCTCGAAGAGCCGGTTGCCCTGGCGCGACTGGGTGTAGTAGTCGCGCCTGGGCGTGGCCCGGGCGATGATCTCGATCTGCCGCTCGTTGAGCCCGAAGCGGCGGTAGACGTCGCGGGCTTGGGGCTCGAGGGCGCGGTCGTTGGGCAGGAAGATGCGGGTCGGGCAGGATTCAATGATCGCCGGGGCGATGGATGACTCGGCGATGTCGTTCAGGGACTGGGTCGCGAAAACGACCCCGACGTTCCGCTTGCGGAGGGTTTTGAGCCATTCGCGCAGACGCCCGGCGAAGACCGGGTTGTCGAGAAAGACCCAGGCCTCGTCGAGGATCAAGAGCGAAGGCCGCCCATCGAAGCGCCGCTCCAGGCGGTGGAAGAGATAGGTCAAGACCGGGAGCACGACCGAGGCCTGCTGCATCAGCTCCTCCATCTCGAAGCACTGCACCGGCGCCATCTCCAAGCGCTCTTCATCGGCGTCGAGCAGTCGGCCGAAGGGACCCTCGAGGGTATAGGGCTGGAGCGCCTGCTTGAGAGCGTTCGACTGCAGAAGGAGAGAGAGACCGGTGAGCGTGCGCTCGGCAATCGGCGCGGTCGCCAGGTTGTTGAGCGCCGACCAGACGCTCTCCTTGAGCTCCGGTGTGACCGTGAGCTTCTCGTGCGCGAGCAGGCCGCAGACCCACTCGAGCGCGAAGGCGCGCACCGGGCTTCGGTCGATACGTGCGAGCGGCTGGAAGGCGAGCGCGGCGTTCGAGCCCAGGTCGTGGAAGAGACCGCCCATGGCGAGCACGGCGGCGCGAGCCGATCCGCCCTTGTCGAAGACCGTGACTTGCGCGTTCTCGTAGCGGCGGAACTGCAAGGCCATGAGCGCGAGCAGCACCGACTTGCCGGCGCCGGTCGGACCGACCACGAGCATGTGACCGACATCGCCCAGATGCGTCACCAGGCGGAAGGGCGTGGTGCCGTTGGTCCGGGCGTAGAGGAGCGGCGGCCCGTCCAGGTGTTCGTTGCGCGCCGGTCCGGCCCAGACCGCCGAGAGCGGCATCATGTGCGCGAGGTTGAGGGTGTGGACCAGCGGCTGGCGCACATTCGCGTAACAGTGGCCCGGCAGCGAGGAGAGCCAGGCCTCGACGGCGTTCAGGGTCTCGCGGATGGTGACGAAGCCGCGGCCATTGATGACCCGCTCGACGGCGCGGAGCTTGTCCTCGGCGCCGGGACGGTCCGTGTCCCAGACAGTGACCGTCGTCGTGACGTAGCCGAAGGCCACGAGGTCGGCGCCGAGCTCCTGCAAGGCCGTATCGGCATCGGCCGCCTGGTTCGCCGCATCGCTATCGAGCAGGACGGACTGCTCGTTGGTCAGGACCTCCTTGACGATGGCGGCGATGGACTTGCGCTTGGCGAACCAGTGGCGGCGCGTGCGCCCCAGGGCGCGGGCTGCTTCGGTCTTGTCGAGCGGCAGGAAGCGCGTTACCCAACGGTAGGCGAAACCGAGATGGTTCAGTTCGTCCAGCAGGCCCGGCGTGGTCACGTTGGGAAAGCCCATGACCGTGAGCGTCCGCAGGTAATGTTCCCCGAGCCGGGGCTCCAGGCCACCGGTTAGGGCCGTGTCGATGATGAGGGCATCGAGGTAGGCCGGAACGTTCGGCACGGCGACGGGGTGGCGCTTGGCCGATACGCAGCTGTGAATGTAGCCGAGCGTCTCTTCATCGGTGAGCGCCGCCACGTCCGGCATGATCCCGGAAAGAAGATCGAGCGCGCGGTCGCTCTGCGCCATGAAGCTTTCGAGATAATCGCGGTAATCGATCCCGCGCTTGGCTTCCGGTGTCCCGGGGGGCGTTTCGAGCAGGAACTTCTCGGCGCGCCCGATGCTCTCGGCAGGCGGCAGGTAGACGAAGGTCAGGTAATACCCGCTCTCGAAGTGCGCGCCCTCGGCCTCGAAGGCCGCGGCGCGCTCGGCATCGACCAGGCCGGAGATAGGGTCGGGGAAATCGGAGGCCGGGTAATCGCGCGCAGGGTGGCGTTCGGCCTCGAAGAAGAGCGCCCAGCCGGAGCCGAAGCGCCGCAGCACGTTATTGATGCGCGAACACGTCGCGATCAGCTCGGCCGGGGTCGCGCTTTCCAGATCGGGCCCGCGGAAACGCGCCGTGCGCTGGAACGACCCGTCCTTGTTGAGGACCACGCCGGGCGCCACCAGGCAGGCCCAGGGCAGGTAGTCGGCGAGCAGCGCTGATTTGTCGCGGTATTCGCGCAAGCTCAGCATGCGAGATACCCCTTGTGGCGGATATGGCGGACGAGGACCTCGAGGAAGCGCGGGTCCTTCTTGGCGGAATAAACCGCCAGCGCGTGACCGATGAGCCAGACGGCAAGGCCGGCGATCCAAAGACGCAGACCCAGCCCAAGGGCTGCGGCGAGCGTGCCGTTGACGATGGCGAGCGTACGCGGCGCGCCGGCGAGCAGGATCGGCTCGGTGAGCGCGCGGTGCAGCGGCACCTGAAATCCTTCGAGCGTGACGGTCATGGATTGCATCTCCTCAAAGCACCAGGGCGCCGCCGCCGAAGGAGAAGAAGGCAAGGAAAAAGCTAGTCGCCGCGAAAGCGATCGAGAGCCCGAAGACGATCTGGATCAGGCGCCGGAAGCCGCCCGAGCTTTCCCCGAAGGCGAGCGTCAAGCCGGTGAGCACGATGATGATGACGGCGATGATGCGCGCGACCGGACCCTCGATGGAGGCCAGGATCTGGGTGAGCGGCGCCTCCCAGGGCATGCCGGAGCCCGCGGCCTCGGCCGTGCCGGACCAGGTAAGAATGAGAGCAAGGGCAAGAAGGGCGGACAGGTATCGGCGCATGGCGGTCTCCCGGTCAGAAGGCTGTGAGTTGCAGGGGAACGAGGCTTTCGAGCGCGTAGTCGCCGTTCGCATCGAGGCCGCGGACTTTGGCGATGGTCTCGATGCGGCGGGCGGAACCGCGCCCGCGCAGGAAGACCACCACGTCGACGGCCTCGGCGATCAAGCTCCGGGGTATGGTGACCACGGCCTCCTGGATCAATTGCTCCAGCCGGTAGAGCCCGGCATGGGCGGAATTGGCGTGCAGGGTAGTGAGCCCGCCGGGGTGTCCGGTGTTCCAGGCCTTGAGCATGTCGAGGGCTTCGGGCCCCCTCACCTCGCCGATCACGATGCGGTCGGGCCGAAGGCGCAGGGTCGAGCGCACCAGCTCGGCAAGGTTCGCGACCCCGGCCTTGGTGCGCAGGATCACGCAATCGGCGGCGGCACAGTGGAGCTCGCGGGTATCCTCGATGATGACGACCCGGTCGCCGCCCTCGGCGACCTCGGCGAGGAGCGCGTTGACCAGGGTGGTCTTGCCCGAACTGGTGCCGCCGACAACGACCATGTTGCGCCGCTCCTGAACCACGCGGCGCAAAACCTCCGCCTGCAGCGGCCCCATGATCTGGGCCGCGACATAGTCGGCGAGGCGATAGAGGACCTGGGCCGGTTTGCGGATCGCGAAACAGGGCGCGGGCGCCACCGGCGGCAGGAGCCCCTCGAAGCGCTCGCCGGTCTCGGGCAACTCGGCGCTGACGATGGGGTTGTATTCGTGGCACTCGACATGGATGTGGCTCGCGACTAGGCGGATGATGCGCTCCACCTCGGCCGGAGCGAGCCGTTCGCCCGTGTCCCGGCGTCCCGCGCCGTGGCGGTCGGTCCAGAGCCGGCCGTCCGGGTTGACCATGACCTCGATGACCGCCGCATCGGACAACGCGGCGCCGATGACAGAGCCCAGGGCCGTGCGCAACATGGCGCGCCTGCGATCGCGCGTCGTCTGCCGGAAGATGTCAGTCATCGGCGGCGGCCTCCGCTGGCGCGCCGTTCATCGGCGCGTCGATCTCGCCGGAGGCGAAGAGGTCGCTCTCGACCGCCGGGATTTCCTCCAGGACATCGCGCACCAGGTTCTTGCCGCCGGCCAGGCGCCGGCCGAGCTGGGAGACGAAATACTCGAAGCGTTCCTTGCCGAGCGCCCGCGCGGCATCCTGTCCGGCGCCCGGCAAGGGCGGCGTGATGGTCAGGTAGTAGCGGATGAAGAGCGCCAGGGTTTCGCTGACGACGGTCTGGTCTCGCTCGATGCGCTCGATCTGGCGTGACATGCGGTCGAGCCTCCGCACCAGCACCGGATCGGGCTTGCCGTCTTGGCCCGGGTTCAGGAAGGCCGAAAGGGCCGCCTCGGTGAGCGCCGACTTGGAGGCGCCCGGGCGCTTGGCGGCGAGCGCGAGCTGCTGCTCGACGGGATCGGAGAGATAGACGCAGAGGCGGGCTTTCAAATCACATCTCCTAGAAGCTCGGCATGAGATCGTCGTCGCCTTGGTTCACGGCGTGGGCGCGCCGCACGGCTGTCAGGCGCGGTGCCGGGTCGATGGCGGCGGGCGGGTTGTCGAAGTCCTCCTCGAAGAGCCGCTGGTCCGGGTTGGTCGTAGGCTCGGGCGCCGTCTCCGCCTCCACCGCGAGGCCGGGGTGGCGCTTGAGGCCGCTCTCCCCGTCTTCGTTTTCGGTCACCAGGTCGAACCAGGGGGTGGCGAGGCGCGCGTCAGGCTCGCGGACCCGCCCGCTCCAGTCGCCCGTACGCGGCGCGGGCTTGTCGGCGTAGCCCTCCGCGGAGAGAACCGGTGCCGGCAGCACGCGGCCGGTGAAGTTGCGGTCCCGGTAGTAGCGGAGCTTGCGGGCGCGAATCGGCGGCTGGCCGGAGACGAGCACGAGCTCGTCGTCGGCGGGCAACTGCATGACCTCGCCTGGCGTCAGCAAGGGCCGCGCGGTCTCCTGGCGCGAGACCATGACGTGCGCGAGCCAGGGCGCCAGCCGGTGTCCGGCGTAGTTCTTTTGGGCACGCAGTTCGGTCGCCGTGCCAAGCGAGTCCGAAATGCGCTTGGCCGTGCGCTCGTCGTTGGAGGCGAAGGCGATGCGGACGTGGCAATTGTCGAGAATGGAATTGTTCTCGCCGTAGGCCTTCGAGATCTGGTTCAAACTCTGGGCGATGAGGTAGGCGCGGATGCCGTAGCCGGCCATGAAGGCGAGCGCGGATTCGAAGAAGTCGAGCCGCCCCAAGGCCGGGAATTCGTCCAGCATCATCAGGAGCTGGTGCCGGTGCTCCTTGCCGCGCTCGCCTTCGAGCCGCTCAGTCAGGCGGCGGCCGATCTGATTCAAGATCAGGCGCACGAGCGGCTTGGTGCGCGAGATGTCCGAAGGCGGGATGACGAGATAGAGCGAGGCCGGGCGCGCGCCGTCCATCAGATCGGCGATGCGCCAATCGCAGCTCGACGTCGTCTCGGCGACCGTCGGATCGCGATAGAGTCCGAGGAACGACATGGCGGTGGAGAGCACGCCCGAGCGCTCGTTCTCGGACTTGTTCAGGAGTTCGCGCGCCGCCGAGGCAATAACCAGGTGGACTTGCGGCGCCTCTGCCGTGCCCAGATGGTTGGTGGTCATCATGACCCTGAGCGTGCGCTCGAAGGAGCGGCCGGGATCCGAGAGAAACGAGGCGACCCGGGCCAGGGTCTTCTCCCGTTCCGCGTAGAGCACGTGCAGGATCACGCCGACCAGGAGGGCGTGCGAGGTCTTCTCCCAGTGGTTCCGCCGCTCCAGCGCGCCCTCCGGATCGACCAGGATGTCGGCGATGTTCTGAACGTCGCGAACCTCGTGCGGTCCCTTGCGCACTTCGAGGAGCGGGTTGTAGCAGGCGCTCCTTGGATCGGTTGGGTTGAACAGCAGGCAGTGCGAGAACTTCGCGCGCCAGCCGGCGGTAAGCTGCCAGTTCTCACCCTTGATGTCGTGGATGACGGCGGAACCGGTCCAGGTCAGCAAGGTCGGGACGACCAGCCCGACGCCCTTTCCCGAGCGCGTCGGCGCGAATGCCATGACGTGCTCCGGCCCGTCGTGGCGCAGATAGCGGCCGCCGAGGCGCCCGAGGAAGACGCCCGCCGGCTCGAACAGGCCGGCCGTGCGGACCTCCCGTGGGCTGGCCCAGCGTGAGGATCCGTAGGTCGTGACGAAGCGGTTCTGACGGGCGCGCCAGAGAGAGCCGATGACGGCCACCACCGTGCCCAGGACACCGCCGGCGGCGGCGATCATGCCGGCCCGGTGGAAGATACGCGGCGCGTAGGCCTCGTAGACGTACCACCACTCGAAGACCCGCCAGGGCGGATAGACCGGATGGCCGCCAAGCACAAACCAGGCCGCGCCGAGGCGCGGCTGGTGACCGAGCATCGCGGCGGACCATTGCGTCGCGCACCAGAGGCCGCCGATGACGATCGCGAAGACCGTCAGAGCCTGGCCGATAAGCAGCTTGGTGGGCGTCATCCCGGTGACCCTTGCCCCAAATTTGACTCGCTGAAGACGAGGACAAGGATGGAAAGAACAGCGGCAAATCGTCAATGAAGATTCGCCGTGAAAATTACGTTCAATACAGTGTTATTTTGAACAATACAGAAACAATGTGAGAGCGCATGAGATGTCGTGAAGATTATTTACAGAAAATATTTGTGTTAGACTTGATTGGAGATGAAGACGCATCTGTCGAGACTGATACCTGGATGTTTCCTGCGGGGGCTCCGTATCGTTTCAAGGAATGGGAATGCTGATGTGAAGGGCTTTCGAGAGATGATCGATTTCCGGCGAATCGCTTGCACCGCCGCGCTGTGCATCGCGATCTCCGCCGCCGCATTGGCGGCTGAATATGAGGAAAGACGGTTCCCGGGAGGGTCCGCCTGGTACGTCTTTGACGGCCCCATCGAAGCCGCAATCTACGGGGCGAAGCCGGACGCGCCGCAGTGCCACGATTTCGGCGAGATTGTGTTGTTCTTCGAGAGCGAGGAGCAGTTGCTCGACGCGGAATTCGTCAAACAATCGGCCCTGTCGGCGATGAGCCACTACAGGGCTCTATGCGCCCAGTTGGCACAGCGAGGCTCGAACCAGCGCAATGTGATCGGTGTCTTGAAGGATGGGCCTGCCCCTAGCGATGCGGGGCGATTCCCAATCCGAGATCAACCCCTGACCGGATACGTGACGAACCTCGGTCGGACGGACGGCGGATACGACTTCATCGTTCGGAAGAATGCTGTTGCACGGGAGGAGCGCAACGCTGGCGATCGCGAAGCGATGGTCAAAGAGCGCCGCGATGCCCAGCAATGGCTTCGCTGTAAGACGTTAGAAGGCAGCGCTGATTAAGGGATGCAGTGAACGTCTCAGAAAAATTCCTTTTGACAACAGTTAGATGCCGCAGTGCCAAGCGACTCAGATCTACTAGACGTTCTCGCTCAGTGCTGCAGCAAACTAAGCCCGATTAGGGTTCAAAAAGCGGCCATTCGCCCAACGCCTATCATACCGCTAGTTTTGGCCCAGGCAGTAGCCCATCGCCGCCAAATCTGTCCAACGATTAGGGAGCAACTCAAATAAATCGAAAGAATTTCAATCGTCAATTGATCTTCTTGCCCCCCCCATCTGTGCCCACTATGATTTCGTTGCTGGTTATCGTCGCGTCATTCAAAGGTACCGGTACGCATGACCATCCGGATCTACGGCGATATCACACTGGATAATTACGAATACGAGCATCCAGGTGATTTCACCAAGACTTATCAAACGAATTTGGACCTTAAGACTCATCCGTATCCTGGGTTAAGCAAGCGCATACGAAACCGGTTCGTAGTTCGCCAGTTCGGCGGCGCGTATCTACTCGCACAAAATTTAGCCGTCGCGTTGGCTTCTTGGAACAAGGGAAAAGTTAGCAAGAAAGGGGATTTCGACCCCAACACCACTAAGAAAGGGTTGCATGAATTGCCACCCTGGTCCGGATTCCGGAAAACTCTCAAGGGCATGCAAGAGGTGTTGGCTAGGAACCCAGCGGCTTTCGACGATATTCTAAATCTATTTTACCGGGTATCAAAGGTATCCGACAACTCTTATCGAGTGAGACCGGAAGGTTACGAGGGTTTCACTTTGCCAATCCGGCGCCACAAGGATCAAGAACTCTTCCGATGCTTGTTAGGTAGCGGTGTACAAAAAAAGCAAAAAACCAAGGCGCCGAGCGAAGAGCAGATCACCTTTGAGGATGATGATCAGGCGACACTATGCGTGTTCAATGATGGGGGGATACGCCTGCGGCAAGGGAATGCGGCTTGGTTAGAATCCGAGCCATGGGCGAAGTCGCCCGACCGCGGCAAAACTTGGGCCATTGTGAAATCCCACGAACCCAAAGTTGATACGGCGAGGCCATCGTCGTTCTTTAATAAATTGATCAACCTGTTGCCAAATCGGGTTGTTTTTGTGATGAACGCCGACGACCTGCGAAGAAACGGCGTGGCCATAAGCAGTTCCCTGTCATGGGAGCGATCCGTGAACGACCTCGTCTCACAGATAGAAACTCAGAAAATTCTCGGACCGGACGTCCCAACTCACCTGGTCATCACCTTCGATTTCGACGCCGCTATGTATTTGCACACTTCGCAATCGAAAGAGAATGCCACCGTCGAGCAGGCAATCCTGGTGTATTCCACAAACCGAGGCGAGGGGGAGTACCAGTCCGAACTTAACGGTTCGATGCCCGGAGCGCAGACAATTTTCACAAGCGTCCTTTCTGGCTTGATTCATACGCATTTCTTGGAGCATCCGGAGATCCAACTCCAAGACTCCAGTGATCTGATCGAAAAAATTCTCACGTATGCGTTGATCGCTAAACAGCGGATGCTCAAGTGCGGGTTTCAGCCCGTGACCGACAATAACATGTTCACCCGGGTGCCGAAATCTGGCTACAACAATGGCGTTGTGCGACTGATCCCCACTCTGATGTACCACGAATCCGTGTTCGCGCTTCCGCCCCTTTCGGAGAACGAGTCCTCGGACGACCAGCAGCCGCCGGAGGCGATGATGCCGTCCACTCGTCGTCCGGACGCATTTTCCTATCCACTGGGGCGAGACGATGATACATCGCCATTAAGGCAACTTCGGAAAGACCAATCAGCCTACAAGCTGTCTGGGGTCCGGCTCGATAAAGATTGGCTGAGAAGAAGTGATTTGGAAATATTCGATGTATTCTCGAACGATCTTCCGCAGTCGCCATGTCCGTTTGTGGACTACGTGCGGAAGGGAAATATGGAGATCGCTGGTGAGGAGTTTCCGCTGCCTATATGCAACATTGGGAAGATCAAGACGATTTCCAGTCGGGAGATCGAGAGTCTACGTGCGATCCGACGACTCATTCATTCCTATCTCGTCGAAAATGACGGCGCTCCAACACCGTTGGGTTTGGCGGTATTTGGTCAACCAGGAACCGGGAAATCTTTCACCGTCAAGAGCGTATTCAAAACGCTCCAGGGTAGCGTTAAAGAATTAGTCGAAGGAAGTTTTATCGAATGCAACCTCTCGGGCTTCAGCGACCCAGAGGATCTTTCAATCTATTTTCAGACAGCGAGGGATCTCCGGCTCGCGGGAAAAGTGCCCGTGCTATTCTTTGATGAGTTTGATTGCAGTGTCGATAGAAACGAATTTTATTGGTTGAAGCATTTTCTTGCGCCACTACAAGACGGAGTGTTCACGTCTGGGCATATGACCCATCCGATCGGTAAGTCGATTTTCGTGTTCGCGGGTAGCGTCAGCTCTACTTTCAATGAGTTCGGAGAAAAATTTCTGAATGGTGACTCGAATTTCGTCCACTCGAAGGGCCGTGACTTCTTAAGTAGACTACAAGGTCATATTGACATTGGGGGTCTTTGGCCAATCCACAGCGACGGAAGTACGAAAGAAATACCAGAGAGCGGTATCTTCGCCGATCGCGAGTTCCGGAAGTTTATCATGAGACGCGCCATCCTTCTGCGGGAGATCCTGAGAATGCGCGCGCCGTCGATCTTCCAGGCCGGCGGTGGGACGGAAATGGCGGACATCGACGAGAAAGTTGTCGAGGCATTCCTGCACGAGGAGAAGTACTTGCACGGCATCCGCTCGATTGAGGCTGTGATCCGGATGAGTTCCATCAGCGGGGCCAGACGCTTCACTCCTGAATGCCTACCGACGAAGGAGCAGCTTCAAATGCACGTCTCCCCAGAATTTTACAAGAGGGCGTTCGGGCTCGTACTGTAGGGGGGTGGCAAACGCCGCGGTTGAACGCCCAAGTTGGGATTGGAAATCGGACATTCCACTAAACCAATATGAGCGACCGCAACTGGCGTATCTCAGTCATCCGGTGCCGCTAAACCGAGCCTATGAAACACCAAGACTTCGTTTGCGAGTCAGAGACCAGGATATCCGGTCGCCGCGTATTATCCCGGCAACGGCCTTGCCCCTGTTCCGTTCGAGAACCGCTCTCCAAGGCACAAGCGTGAATTCGTGGCTTTTCTGGACGAGGGCGAACTTGCCGCTCGCCATGTGGATGGGCCGCCGATAGATACCTTCGATCCTTTCTCCATCCCCTACCTCCCGGAAGGGCATGCCGAGCTCTCGGGCAAGCTGGCCGGCCACGCGCCTGATCTCCCGCTGCCGCAGGGTGTTCAGCATGCCTGATCGGTAGAATATCCGTTCCTCTTCCTCCTCGGCCCAACCCTGCTGGATCAGCCACTGCCGCCTACGCTCCAAAGCCTCCTGCACATCGCGCCCGAACCCGGCCTCGTGGAGGGGCTCCGCATGTCGTCCAGCCAACTGGTGGTCGAGCCAGGTCGCTCCATCGGCGGTGACTTGGGCCTCCAGGACAAAGGCCGACAAGAGTGCGAGCTTGGCTGGCTGCCGAGCGCTCCGCGCTTCGTCGAAGGTACGGGCCTTGTCGGGATAGTCTTTGGGGATGCCCCAACGGCCATCTGGGAAACGCTCGACCACATCGGCGCGCCGCAAGGCCTCGAGCCGGCGTACATGTGTGCGGATGAACTCGTCCGAGGCACGCGGGTCGTGAAGCCGATGTAGATCGGAACTGTAGAGACCCTCGTTGCCACCGGAGATCTCGGCAATCGTGCGATCAGCTGCTCTCGATGCGACGACCCCCGTTCCTAAGGCAACAATGGCACCGGGCCCGAAATCACCCGCCGTCTTCAGTTGCCCGACCTCAGCGTAGTGAGTCCTCCCATCCAAGCTGTCGACGATGAGGTAGTGACGGTCATGAAGCTCATCGGAGAGGCCGCGCGCCACGACACGGCCCACGATCCGCGCGCCTTTCTCCGAAGGATCGAAGATCGCGTAGTCCCCAGCCGGTTGTTGAAGACCCACGGCCTTCAGTTCGCGATGCATGGTTTTGATGATATCGCCACGCGCTCCAAGGCTGCGGAGCGTTTGCTCCAGGTTCGACGAGAGCCGCCACTGCTTGGGTCCAGTTTCGATCGCAAGGCCCATTCGGGTGAGCCGTTGCGCGCGCCCGAGATGAAGGCTGCGCTTGAAGCGGCGGTATTCGCCTCTCGCCTCCGCTCGAAGATCAAGCAGTCCCGCCTCCGCCTGTCGGACGAGTTCGCGGTCCAGGTGTGTGAGGGCATCCCGTTCGACCTCGTGCCGGAGCCCATCCCTGATCTGGCGCTCACTTCGAGGACCGAGTTCCAGTGTCAGCAGTTCGCTCGCCCGTTCCCGCATGCCATGGCTGATATAGTCGCGCGCGATGATCAGGTCCTTGCTCCGCTCGTCCTTGCCGCGCAGCACGATGTGGCTGTGCGGGTTGTCCGTGTTAAAGTGATCGACGGCGACCCAGTCGAGTTCCGTGCCCAGATCCCGTTCCATCTGAGCCATGAGGTCACGGACAAAGGGCTTGAGACCCTCCATCTCGGCAGCGTCCTCCGGCGAAACGATGAAGCGGAACTGATGCCGGTCGCCTGAGCCGCGTTCCGTGAAGGCTTTGCCATCGGCCTCGTCGCTTGCGGAGTCGTAGAGTTGGCCTCTCTCACCGTCATGACCCACGGCGTCGCGCTGGATGTATCGGAGGTGAGCACGGGCCGCGCCGCTCTGCTTGCCTCTGGTCTTGACGATACGGGTCTTGATGACGACGCGGCGGCGGCCGATGGCCTGGCGCCGGGAAGCTGCCACCGTCCCCTGCCCCGCACCGCGCCCGATACGGGCACCCGTGAAGCGGCTTGCCCCGCGCCCGGCGGAGAAGCTTGACCAGGAACCGGAAAGACCCGCCGATTGCAGGACTTGGTTGATGTAGCACTTGGTCTTGCCGCCGCCACGCGAGCGGATATTCCCCAACTTCGGACGGAAGCGAAAATCGTCTTGCGAGGCCATGGTTGACATGACCTCGTGATAATTCCGTTGATCTTCAAGGTGGTGTTATCGAGGAGCCAAGCACGGCAAGGGGTTAGGCCCTACATGGCGTTATCCAGTCTCGGATAGCGCCATGAATCCGGATGTGCAGACAAGGGCATAGGCGCCCCTTGGCGCCATTGCTTTTATCTTGCCCTCGCTAATTTTTTGGTTTCTTCCTCCCGATCCGTCTGGCTCAGTCGGTCCGGTAGATCTTCGCGAGCATCTTGGCCGGATCGGCGCCAAGCGCCTGGACGACGGCTATGTACTCGACCACATCGAGTCGGCGCTCGCCACCTTCGTACTTGGCGACAAAGGACTGGGGCTTGTCCAGGGTGGCCGCTACGTCCGCCTGAGTCATGCCTTTCGACTTCCTAAGCTCCGCTAGGAGGTCTTGAAGCTTTTGCTGTTCGGGAGAACGGAGCGAATCGGGCATACGAGTGGGCCGGGGCTTGAAAATCCGACCCATTCATTAATCCCAATTTCGGATTATCCCATTTTGGGATATTCTAATGTGCTCCTAGACTCATTGACCGAGTGGCTCTCCATGCAAAAACCCGCAGAACTGGACCCGGAGATCGAGGCGGAAGCGCCCTGGTCGGAAGACATCACGGACTACGATACCGCGCACTTCGTGACCTATGTCCGGTTGCTCGACGCCGAAGCGGCGGGCGTGGATTGGCGTGAAGCCGCTGAAACCATCCTGCATTGCGGGCCAAGGCGCGACTCAAACGGGGCCAGGCGTTGTTGGGACTCCCACATGGCGCGTGCCCGCTGGATGACCGAAACCGGCTACCGGAAATTGCTCCAGGGCTGAGCAAATTCACGCTTCAACACCGCTCCGCCGAGGCTAGGGCCGCTCCGAAGGAGCCAGATCGGCCGCAGAATTCCGATGACATGGCCTCGTTCGATGGGGCCGAAATAACGGCCATCGAGAGACCTTGGATGGTCTTGGAGAAGGAATACTTCGTCTTTCGTCAGGTTCCGGCAGCCGCTCCAGACCGGCATGGGCCTTCCCTTTTGATCGCTTTCGAGGGCGGCCACGGCAGTCTTTCCGTTGACCGAAACGAGCAGGTTTTCACGACAAACTCGGTCGCCTTGAAGCCCCGCGACGCGCTTAATCAAGGGCACATTTGGTGGCAAATATCCGCGCTCCACGATCAGTTTCTTGATCGAACTCGGGGGCCGAACGAGGACCAGATCGCCTCGTTTGATATCGCGGTCGAGCACAAGGTAGAACCCCAAGGGAGCGCTCGCGGAACCGTTGAAGACCACCAAAGGTTGCCCCTTCAGTTGAGCCACAGCCAGTAGGAGGAGCCCGAAAAACCCGGTGAGGAGGATAGCCGCGCGCCTGCTGAGCTCGGATGGGCACCCGGCGCACATCTCAGAGGCCCGACGTCGAGTTGCGCTCGTGTAACTTGGACCAGGCCTCCAAGTCGTCGATGTGGTAGCAAATTCGGCCACCGTGCTTGCGAAACTTCGGCCCGGTCCCAAGCCAGCGCATGTTGTCCATCGTGCGCTTCTTGAGCCGCAGATAGGCGGCGGCTTCGATCGTATCGAGATAGGGGCTCTTTCGTTGTTCGGTCATCGGTCACTTCCCGGAAGCAATGGGTTACACAAGGCAGATACGAGAACGCCCTGCCAAGTTGACCGTTGGAGGCGAGTTCGGGGAGTTGCGGACTTGCGTTAACGCGAGAACGACACCAATTCTGCTCAGAAAATCTCGGAATTGGCGGGCTATTTCAGGAGGTCGCGGTAGCCGCCAGTGCTCAGATGATGGCCACGGCGTACCAGGCGAACCATGCGGTCTTTCAGGTCACGTCGCGATCCGCGCCACGCATCCGCGACAGATTCCGATCCATGGATAAGCTCAGCGATCTCGCGATAAGTCGCCCCATTGAGGGAGCCATCCAGTGCCACAAGCGTATTCCTCAAGCGCGTCGATTGAGGTGACCAAGCGGTGGTTGATCCGTCTGATCCGCGCGCCCGGTTGAGAACGGCAAAGCGCCGCAGCAACCTGATTTCCAGCTCGACCTTGGGCAATTCGTCGACCAGCAATGCCATTGCGCCCGGGTCGAGCGCGATGCTATCGCCGAAACAACGAATCTGCAGCAAACGCCACCGGTCTCTCAGGATGAGGTAATATTCGCCGCTGGCGGTGATGAGGATAGACTTTTCGCAGTGCATCGCGGCGAGCGAAATAGGGCTGTTGCGGCCCAGTACATGCTGGCGACTGACCACGGCTGTCAGCACCCGTCTGTAGACTTCCGGACGCCAGAATACCTCGGCGTCCAGGGCGGTCAGACCCGGATCAGCGAAAGTGGCAAAGACCCCAGTCTTCCGCCCTCCTGAAACGGCGGCGCAGGCGCGTCATGCGGGCGGAGGACGTCAGACGGATCGGCGGGGCCGCGCCGATTCGCCCGACGCGCCAATCGCGGACATAGCTCGCGTTGCGCCGGACGAATTCCCAAGCCCAGCGGGACCGACTAAGGAAACGGGTGTAGTCGTAGCCTGTTAAGGGGACCGGCCAAGCCGGAGCGGAACGATCTTGAAGGTGCATTGTCTGCCTCTTTCCATCCTGGAACATGCGGCGAATGAGTCTCGACTCTCGAACGTAGAACCCTTCTCCCAATCCTCGGCTGAATCCGTTTCCGTCCGCACCACCACTTCCGCTCGCGGCCAACATGTGATCGGTAAGATGGAGCTTTATGAATATCTTATCCGGTCTAGTTGAGGCGCACCTGTGACCATACCGTGACGAATTTCAGCGCAAAATCGGGCACTTGCACCACTCGGCTTACCTATTTTTCAGATTTTCGACGCACAAGAATGGCCCCCGCGCCGGATGACGCAGGGGCCGGTGTTGGTCGCCTAGTTCTCCGGGTTCCAGAGGATCGCGAGCACGTCCTCGTCGTCCTGGCCGGCGGCCCGGCCGAGGTTGGCGTAGAGCTTGCTGCGGCCCATGTCCGGGTGGGCGAAGGTCAGCGAGACGTAGGGTCTCCCCGATTGCTGGCCGACTTTGTTCCAGCCGCCGCCGATCTCCACGCGGTCTTCCGTGTAGACCCGGAAGTCGGGCTGGCGGTCGCTTTCCTTGGTGTTGTTGGGCACGATCTCGATCCTCTTGCGGAGGCTCAACATGTTGATCACGCCCTTGAAACCGCCGTTGTCCGTCTTCGTCACGTATCCGAGTGCCTGTGCCATCTTTCTATCTCCATTAGCTTGTGCAGGAAGCCTATCCCCCTGCTGACGGCGGACCGTGTATGGCGGGCGGCGGGCCGGTGAACCTTCGGTCGCAGCGCAGCGGAGAACCGGCGCGGGTGGTCTTTTTTGGAGCGTAGCGTCCGCGAGGAATGGGCCGTAGCCCTGTAAGGGCGAAGGCGCAGGGGAAAAAAGCCGACCGCGCCGGTTTCACCGGCCCGACGACTGCCATAGGTCCAAAAGCCGCAGCAGGGGGAATAGGCTCCGGAATGAGTCAAAGGAGAACCGAGTGGGGCACAGGCGCGGTGATCGTGAGAAACCGATGGGCGCGGTTTTTAGGGTCGGAATCGCCGGTTTGAGACTCGGCGCGGGAGCGAACGCTTGACTTACACTCGAAGGTAGGAGGATCGACCAACCTGCTTCGGTTCAAGCAGAAGTTAGCCCGGGAGGGGGGCAGGCTGGAATCGGCTCAGCCGGAATGTGCAAGGGCCATATCTTCCGCTGGTCCCTACCTACCGGGCCGGAGAATGCAGCAGCTCGCCACTGTTCTTCGGCAGGTCGCCAACCAGAATGACAAGGACGTGCTCGCGATCACTTGGAACCTGCTAGGCGTGAAGAACCTTTACTGGCCGCCGCGCCGACGGCGAGGGAGCTCGTGAATAAGGACGCCCAAGACTGAGAGGCTTCGCTCGCTTCTGGGACTGGGTGAGATACTGGCGTCGCGTGCCAACTAAGACCAGCTGTCCAAGCGCTGAACTCGACCCTAACCGGATTCCTAGCCTTTGACACCGAGGTGGCCGCCTCTATGCTATGGCGCGTTCAATTGGAATGCGCATCGTTCATCGGGCGGTCGTTCCCTCCAGCTTATGAGGCATGAAATTGATCACGTTGGCTTCCATCAATCTTACGATCCAAGCACAAGTGACCGTCTACAATACGAACGGCTCGGTTGCAAACACGCTAGAGCCGGGTAACTACATCGCAGAAATGAATGTTGGCCAACAGAACGGATGGTATTCCATATACAAGGCCGACCCCAATTTTCAGAAGGTTGGTTCAGCTGCGAAGTCGGCAAACGTTTTCTTGTCGATAGCGCCTAGTGGACAGGTGTTCATAAACGCATGAACTGAGTCTGGGGCGCTAGCGGACGACCGGATCGTTAGGGCATCTCAACAACGAGGTAGCTGATCGACAAGGCCTCGTCACCACCCTTAGCAGCCATTCGCAACCATCCCGAAAGTTGGTCGGTTTGGGCGGACTCCCGCAATTCGCGATCATTCGGCGATCGGCAGGATCATGCCAGAAGCATTACCTTTTCCATTGGCCAAGCTACCGTGCCAGCAAAGAGAAATTGACTCTCGGTGACTGGAATCCGACGTCTATTTGCCTTCGGGCGCGGCTACGGAACTCTGCGCTTGAACCAAGTACGCCACAACGAGTTCTGACAGTCTGAGCAGCGCAATCGGGCCACTGAAATCAAAGCGACGTAAGGTTGTTCCGTGTAAGTTTGTCGTGTCGAAACTCAAAACGTCGTTTATCTCGATGACCTTGTTCCGAAGCTTTCTGTCCACCTTCCAAACTGGACTGAAGACATTATGGGCTACCGCATTGCGGATCACTCTGATCACCACGCTGGCATCTCGGACGAACGGGTCCGGATGGTTGAGCCGATCTTGGTGGGCGAATGCCTGCGAGAGGGCGACGTCCAGCTCCATCGCGAGCAAGCGATACGCAAGCCGCTCTAAGATCGTGCCACAAAAGGCGAATGTGTCCGGCTCAAGCCGCAGGTCCTCCGCATTCAAGGAATGCTTGCTCCACGTCATGATCTCTGGTGGCTCCGGCAGATCGACAGGCAATCCGAAGCTTATGGGTGATCCGACCAAATAGGCGAAGCGAAAGAAATCCTGAGCAAGACGTATTCGCTCAACAGGATTGATCTGTTTCTCTGGTGCGTTGCTATCGCTCATGTGTACGGGCTCCGGATTGGGATATCGACTCGTAGCGGTATTTTCCGAGATAGTCTGAGCGACTTCGCGTCTTCGTAATCCGAGGATAGTACATGCTGACAAGCGCCTAAACGCCGAATTTGCTGCGGTTCACGAATGACCGCCTCGGATCGAGTCGCGCACGTGAATGACTAGATTGGGTCAGAAAGCAGCATAGCGAAGCGTACACAGCGGACGGCCACCTTCTGATCCGAAACCCTACATTTCGTGGGTTTCGTGATACCAAGCTGAATGCCGACGGCACCCAACTTCACGGGCTTCCACTGGCGCAGAAGGGAATGGCGAAGATGCGAGCGACTAAAAATGCGGGCGGCGACATCGGCCGCCGCCCGCACTTGGCCTACTCAGGCTTGATGAGACCCTTGACCTTGCGCCACGTATCCTCGGCGCGGATGCCGCCGTTCTTGGTGTAGGACTTAAACGGAAAGGCCATGTAGTTGGGGAGCCAGCCTTCGACCTTTTCGCGTCCCTCGCTGCCGGTCAGAAAGTCCCCGATGACCTTCTTCTGGACCTTGCCGGTCGCTGTTACATTACCGTCCGCGATTCGCTTACCCCCCACCTGCTTGAGCATGGCGTTGATCACCGTCTTGTCGCGGATGAGGCCGAAGAAGGTCCCCTCCGGCTGCCAATAATCCGCCATCTGCACGCCGAGATGCACGCCCAGGGCCTCTACCACCGCGCTGCCCGCCTCCAATGTCTCGGCGGTGACGAAGGCGAGCACCCGGTGCACGTCCTCGTCCGGGAGCTTCAAAAGCGCCGCGAACAGCGTGGCGACCCGGTGGTCGTCGCCGTTCGCGCGTACCACGCTGTGGCCATAATCAGGCAGGCCGAGAAGCGTAAGGACCGCCTTGCGTTCCTCGGCGAAGGCAGGCTCGGCCTTGCTGTTGGCGATACTCTCCGCAATGGCCTCATTAGCTGCTCGCTGTGGATCGGCTTCGATGCGCCAGAGGGCGGACCCGCCGATGGCGGTGGCGACCATGAGCCGGAGCGCCACGCCCGGATGGCTCAAGAGGGTATGCCGGACGGCGGCATGGCGGTGCAGCTCGATATAGTTTTGCGCCGCCTTGGATAGCTCGGGCCGGGCCGGTTTCGCCTCTGTGCTGGGTTCGCCGCTGGCCGAGGACTCTTTGGCTTTACGCCTGCGCGCGGCCTCCTTGCGGGTGAGATAGCCCTCGTGGAGTTCGACCGCGCCGCCGTGGCTGACGGTGATATAGGTGCGCCCGCCGTCCTTCTTGGGGGTCTTCTCATGGTCCCAAACATGGAACCGTTCGCCCGGTTCAAGGATCGCCACGTCGCCCCAGCCCTTCGCCAGAAGCGCATCGCGCTTGGCGGCGATGGCCTCGTTCTGCAAGAGCCAGAACCGATCGCTGTTGGCGAAATATTCGCGCTCGCCAAACAGGTCAGCAACGATGTGACCCTTGTAGGCATCGAGCGGGAATAGAGCGACTTTGGTGGAAATTTCGCTGCCGCCGAACAGCCACTGCTTTAACTGCCAAGACCCCGGCGCACGCTGTTCCGGGTCTTCAAACAACTTGAGCCATTCCCGCTGCTGCGCCTTGGTCGCCAGGGTCAGGTGCCGAATGGTCTCGGCGTCGATGTCCTCGTTGCGGTAGGCCTCCCTGATCTTGGGTAGTAGGTTACCGAGCGCCAACCGCCGCTTCACCATGACCTCGGTGATGCCGAAGGTGGCGGCGATGTCCGCGACGCTTCGGCCCTCCTTCACGAGCCGCGCGAAGGTTTCCCATTGCACGACCTCGTCCGGGTCGAGCCGAGCAAGGTTCTCGATCAGGGAGGCTTCCAGCGCCGCCGCGTCGTCGCCCGGCTCCATGATCGCGCAGGGCAAGGGCGCAACCTCGCCCGCTTCCTCGGCAACCGCTTTGGCGGCGAAGTAGCGCCGCCGTCCGGCGACGATCTCATAGTCCTCGCCATTGCCGTTCGGGCGCACGAGCAAGGGCACGAGAACGCCGCGCGCCTTGACGCTGGGCAGAATGTCGGACACGTCGGGGGCTTGGCGGGCGTGGCGCATGTTCAGGGGAGAGATTTTCAAATGATCGAGAGAGATATGTTCAAGCTGCATGGTACTTACTCCTTGGTTTGGGTGGATGAAGATGCGCTGCGTTCGGCGGCGTGGATGAAATCGAGGATGTCGCGTTGCGCACGACCGTCCTCGTCGAACAGCCCGATGTTCAGGGGCCTCTGCTCCCTCCGGGCGGTGAGCGGCGCGGTCATTAGCGCCTCAATGCGCTCGCGCTGCGTGATGGGGCGGATGCCGGGCACGAGGGTCTGCTCACCCTCGGCTGTCGCCTCGGTCAGGAGTCCTCCCGGGGTGTGCGCTTTCATGCCGCTTTGCCCTCCGCCGTCTCGGTGGACTCGCAGAAAGCGAGGATGAAATCAGCGGCTTTGGAGGCTTGGCTGGCTGCACGGAAGATGGCGCGGTTGTCCTCTTTCAGGACTTCGAGCCAGGAGCCGACATAGTCGGCGTGGCGCACGGTCGGCGTAATGCCGAGACTGGCGCAGAGGAAGGCGCTCGCCATCTCGGCGACCAGTTCCTCGGCCGCATATAGCTTGGAGCCGGACCGGCCCGAGAGGTCGCGGGCCAGCCGCGAGGCGTGGCCGGTCCAATGGCCAAGCTCGTGAAAGCAGGTGCGATAGAAATTGATCTGCTCGAAGAAGGCCGGTTGCGGCGGGACTTGGATATAGTCCGCGCTGGGCATGTAAAACGCGCGGTTCCCGCTCATGCGGAAGTCCGCGCCGGTCGCCTCGATGAGCCGTTCGGCGTGCGGGATCGTTTCGCGCTCGGGCAGCGGCGCCGCGCCAGCATGGACGCGCTCAGGCAGGCCGTCGCACTGGTCCACGTTGAACACGGTGTAGCGCTTCAAGAACGGCACGGCCTCAGGTTCGTCGCCCGTTTCGCGCGCGCGTTCAAGCTCAGCCTTGGGGATAAAGCGATCGGCGTAGCAGACGGTCGTGCCGCGCGCGCCCTTGCGAACGCTGCCGCCGAGTTCCTTGGCTTGCCGGAAGGTCAGCCAGTTCTGGCAGGCAAAGCTCTTGGCGATGACCTCGCCCCACAGGATCAGGATATTGATGCCGGAATAGGTCCGCTCCGTGCGGGCGTTCCTGGGCAACCCCAGCCCAGCCTTGGCTTGGGGTGTTCCCCAGGGCTGCACCCAGGGCACTCGGCCCGCCTCAAGCTCGGCAACAATCCGGTCGGTAACCTCCTGGTAGATCGTCTCCCGCTTGCGCTCCGCCATCTCGGACCTCCGCTCGCAAAAACCTCGCGCGCCTTTCCCGGAAGATCCCATGGGGCTGAGACTGCGCTAGCTCCAAATCTCGCGCACCTAACCCAGAGAGTGGGGTGGGCGGCGAAGTGCGACCGGCAGGCCCGGCGGGAGAGGTGGGCTGCACCCCTCTCTTTCTTGGGGGCCGCA
>JAJFGP010000061.1 GCA_021776055.1 Kiloniellaceae bacterium | reverse complement strand
GTGCCACCGCCCGTGCGGCCGGTGTGCCCTTGGTCGATCTCTACAACTGCAATTGGCACGAACCGAGCAGCTTGGTCATTTCGCCCGGCATTCCGCACACCCACCCGGCACCACATCCGGTCGCCGTACTAGCCAAGTCGCACGGGTGCGAAATCATCGGCGATATCGAGCTGCTGGCCCGCGCCCAGCGCAACGCCAAGTACATCGGTATCACCGGCACCAACGGCAAATCGACGACGACGGCACTGATCGCCCACATCCTGACCACGGCCGGCCGCAGGGTAGCCGTCGGCGGCAATCTGGGCACGCCAGCGCTTGATCTGGCGCCCCTCGAGACCGGTGGCATTTACGTGCTCGAAATGTCGTCGTACCAACTTGAAATTACGCTTTCGATCACCTTTGACGTGGCGGTCCTGCTCAACGTCTCCGCCGATCATTTGGAGCGGCATGGCGGCATGGCGGGCTACACCGCCGCCAAGCGGCTGATCTTCCGCAATCAACGCACGCCGCACACCGCGGTCGTCGGATTGGACGATGAGATTAGCCGCGGCATCTTCGCCGAGCTAACCAATGCCGCCGAACAGATCGTCATGCCGATCACAAGCCAACGTGCCTGCCCCGGCGGCGTCTATGCCCTTGATGGCGCACTCACCGACGACAGCAAGGGCGGCGCGGTGCGCGTCCTCGACCTGAAGGACGCACCAAGCCTGCCCGGCGAGCACAACTGGCAGAATGCGGCCGCCGCCTATGCCGCGAGCAAGGCGGCCGGCATCGAGCCATCTGAAATCGCCACGGGACTGCGCAGCTTCCCTGGCTTACCGCACCGGCAGGAATTGGTCGCGGTGATCGAGGGTATCGCCTACATCAACGATTCCAAGGCCACAAATGTGGAAGCCGCCGGCAAGGCCCTCGCCTGCTACGAAACGATCTATTGGATTGCCGGCGGGCAACCCAAGGATGGCGGCTTGGCGGGTCTGGAGCGCTGGTTCCGCAAGATTGCACACGCCTACCTAATCGGCGAGGCCGAAGCCGCTTTCGCCGCCGCGCTCGACGGCAACGTGCCCCTGACTCACTGCGGCGATCTAAGCACCGCCGTAAGCAAGGCGCAGCAATTGGCCGAGCATGAGCAGCGCCCGGGTGCCGTGGTGCTGCTCTCCCCGGCCTGCGCGTCCTTCGATCAGTTCAGCGATTTCGAGGCGCGGGGCAATACCTTCCGCGCCATTGTCGAAGCTCTGCCCGGCAACCGCGATGCATCGACACATCACCAGGCGCAAGCAGGCGGGAGCTATCTGCAATGATCCGCTTCGCCCGCACCGATACGAGCCTACTCGGCCGCTGGTGGTGGACCGTGGACCGTTGGACCCTGGCCGCCGTGGTTTGCCTGATGGGCTTTGGCGCGTTGTTGATCCTTACCGCCTCGCCGGTTGCCGCCGACCGTATTGGCGGCCTCGGTAGTTTTCAACTTGCCCAGCGGCAAATCGTCTTTCTGTTCCTGGGACTCGCGATGCTGATCGGTGTGTCGCTACTCGACCCGCGCACCTTGCGGCGCGTCACCGTTGTCGGCTTGGCGGTTTCACTCGTTCTGCTTGCGCTGACGTTGTTTATGGGCGCCGAGATCAAGGGCGCGACGCGTTGGCTCAATGTCGTCGGCGTCTCGGTTCAACCGTCCGAGTTGGCCAAGCCCATGTTCGCGGTCACCTTGGCTTGGCTGCTCTCGACCCGGAATAGCGACGGCTCCTTCCCGACCCACCGGCCCGAGACCTGGATCGCCATCGCCCTATGGCTGGCGCTGGGCGGCCTTCTCCTCCGGCAGCCGGATCTCGGGCAAGCGTTTCTGGTTAGCGCTATCTTTGGCGTCGAGCTTTTCCTGGCCGGTCTGTCATTGCAGTTGGTGGGCCTGTTCGGTCTGGTCGGCGGACTTGGCCTGATCGGCGCCTATTTTGCGCTGCCGCATGTCAGCGCCCGCATCAATGGGTTCCTCGATCCAACCGCCGCCGGCAGCTATCAGGTCGAGCGCTCCATCGAGGCCTTCATGAATGGTGGTCTACTGGGCCGTGGCCCCGGCGAAGGCACGGTCAAGGCGCTGCTGCCGGATTCCCATTCCGATTTTATCTTCGCCGTGGCGGGCGAAGAGTTCGGTTTGCTCGTCTGCTTGATGATTACCGGGCTGTACGCCTTTATCGTGTTGCGCAGCTTCTCCCGGCTGATACAGGAAGAAAACCTGTTCGTGCTTCTCGCGGGCACCGGCCTGCTAACGCAGTTCGGCCTGCAGGCGCTCATCAACATGGCATCGTCGCTGCATCTCATGCCGACAAAAGGCATGACCCTGCCCTTCATCAGCTATGGCGGTTCATCGATGCTGGCCATGGCGGTCGGCATGGGCATGGTGCTGGCCCTGACCCGGCGGCGCATCGGCGCGGGAGGTCCCGTATGACTCGGTCCAAGGCAAACTGGGTGATCCTGGCAGCCGGCGGCACCGGCGGGCACATGTTCCCGGCGCAAGCTTTGGCGCGTGAACTGCTGGCCCGTGGCCTGCGCGTAGCCCTCATCACCGACCGGCGCGGCGGCGGCTTCGGCCCCGACTTGCCGCAGGTCGAAACCCATTGCATCAGCGCCCGTGGCCTAGCCGGCACCGGCCTGGGTAAGCGGTTGCTCGGCGCCGTGCATCTGGGCATCGGTTTCCTACAGGCACGCGCCTTGCTGAAGAACCTGAACGGCGACGTGGTGGTCGGCTTCGGCGGCTACGCCTCGGTGCCCACGGTCTTCGCCGCGGCACGGCGTGGCCGGCGCGTGATCCTGCATGAACAGAACGCCGTTCTCGGCCGCGCCAACCGCCTGCTGGCGCGGCGCGCCTGGGCGATCGCCACATCGTTCGAGTCGGTCGACGGGGTTGGCCCCGCCGACCGCGACAAGATTCGCATTACCGGCAATCCCGTGCGGCCGGGAATCGCGGCGTTGGCCAACCGTCCGGTCGCAGTCGCCGACGACGCGGGCCCGCTGCGTCTGCTGGTTGTCGGGGGCAGCCAAGGTGCGGCCGTCTTCAATAGCGTGGTGCCAGCGGCCGTCAGCCTGCTACGGCCCGAGTTGCGCCAGCGCATCGAGATTTGCCAGCAGGTGCGCGGTCCGGAGATCGACAAGGTGGCCGCTGCCTACAGCACCTGCGGTGTGACGGCCGAGCTGGCCGCCTTCATCGAGAACATGCCCGAACGGCTGGCCGCGGCACACCTGGTGATCAGCCGCGCCGGCGCCTCCACCGTGGCCGAGCTCGCCGCCGCCGGGCGACCGGCCGTCATGGTTCCCTATCCCTGGGCCGCCGACAATCATCAGACGGCGAATGCCCAGCGCCTGGTCGAAGCGGGCGGTGGCTGGCTGGTACCGCAATCGATGCTAACCCCGGAAAGCTTGGCGGAACGCCTCGACTCTCTTCTTTCCAATCCGGCGCTTTTGGCCCGCGCGGGCCGCTGCGCCCGTGCGACAGCACGCGACCGAGCGGCTGCCGCCTTGGCCGATCTGGTAACCGCTGCCACCGACGACAACGGTGCCGAGCGGCCGTCCCATGGGGAGGCCGCCGCATGAGGACCCTGCCCCTCGATCTGGGAACCATCCACTTCGTCGGTATCGGCGGCATCGGCATGAGCGGTATCGCCGAGATTCTGCACAGTCAGGGTTATACCGTACAGGGCAGCGACATGGCGGAGAACGCCAACGTCCAGCGCCTGCGGACCATGGGCATCGATGTGATGGTCGGGCACCGGGCGGAGAACGTGGAGCAGGCGCAGGTTGTCGTCGTCTCTTCGGCCGTCAAAACGGATAACCCCGAGGTGGTGGCGGCGCGCGAGCGTTTCGTCCCCATCGTCCGCCGCGCCGAGATGCTGGGCGAGCTGATGCGTCTGAAGTGGGCGATCGCCGTCGGCGGTACCCACGGCAAGACCACGACCACCTCGATGATCGCCGCCATGCTCGATACCGGCGGCTTCGATCCCACTGTCGTCATCGGCGGCATCGTCAATGCCTACGGCACCAATGCGCGCCTGGGCCAGGGCGATTGGATGGTGGTGGAAGCGGATGAAAGCGACGGCAGCTTCACCAAGCTGCCCGCGACCATCGCCGTGGTCACCAACATCGACCCGGAGCATATGGAATTCTATGGCTCGGTCGAGGCCTTGCATCGGGCCTTCGAGGTTTTTGTCGAGAACATCCCCTTCTACGGCGTCGCCGTTCTGTGCCTGGACCATCCGGCGGTACAATCGCTGATCGGCCGTATTCGCGACCGGCGAATCATCACCTATGGATTTGGGCCGCAGGCCGATGTGCGTGCCGTGAATTTGTCCACCAAGGGCGTCGCCGCGTGCTTCGACGTAGAGGTCGATGATCGGGCGCACGGCACCAACCGAACGATCGAGGGCTTCAGCCTGCCCATGCTCGGCGACCACAACGTGCTCAACGCGCTAGCCTCGATTGCCGTGGCGCTGGAGATGGGTATTCCCGACAATGTTGCGCGCAATGCCTTAAGCGCGTTCGAGGGCGTCAAGCGCCGCTTCACGCGCGTCGGCGAGGCGCGCGGCATCGCCGTGATCGACGACTACGGGCACCACCCGGTGGAGATCGCCGCCGTCCTGCAAGCGGCGCGCCAGGCCACGCAAGGCAAGGTCTTCGCCGTCGTGCAGCCGCATCGCTATTCACGACTCGCCGACCTGTTCGAAGATTTCTGCACCTGCTTCAACGATGCCGATCACGTCATCGTCGCCGATGTGTATGCCGCCGGCGAAGCGCCAATCAAGGGTGCCGACCGCGACGCCCTGGTCGAAGGTTTGCGCGATCGCGGCCATCGCAACGTGACCGCGCTCACCGACCGCTTGCTGCTGGCCCCGCTCCTTTCCGAACTGGCGTCATCGGGCGATCTGGTCGTCTGCCTGGGCGCCGGCAACATCACCGCCTGGGCGCAAACCCTGCCGGCGGAGTTGGAAGAGATTTTCGCCGCTAAGGATAAGCAATCCGCGGGGGCGGGAAGATGACCGCCATGGCACAACGCATGGACACAGCCCTCATCGAACGCCTGCCCCCGGTCCGGGGCCGCTATCGCGAGCAGGTTTCGCTGGCCGGTGTGACCTGGTTCCGCGTGGGCGGCCCGGCCGAGGTGCTGTACCGCCCCGCCGACCGCGACGATCTATGCGATTTCCTGCGCGGTAAGCCGGCCGACGTGCCACTGACCGTCATTGGCGTCGGCTCCAATCTACTGGTGCGCGACGGTGGTATTCCGGGTGTCGTGTTGCGCCTGGGCCGTGAGTTCGCCGGCATCACCGTCGACGGCCAAGATGTGATCTGCGGCGCCGTGGCCCTGGACGTCAATGTCGCCACGGTGGCCAAGGTCGGCGGTCTGGCCGGGCTGGAGTTTCTCTCCGGCGTGCCTGGAACCATCGGCGGCGGCCTGCGCATGAACGCCGGAGCCTATGGCAAGGAAATCAAGGACGTCCTGGTCGAGGCCGAGGCTGTGGACCCCAGCGGCACCATTCACCGCCTGCGGCCCGAAGACCTGGGCCATACCTATCGCCATTCCAGCGTGCCGGAGGATTGGATCTTCCTGAGCGCCCGCCTGCACGGCCATGTGGACGAGCCGGATGCCATCGCCCGCCGTATTGCCGAGATTCACGCGGCGCGCACCGGCAGCCAGCCGATCCGCACCCGCACCGGCGGCTCGACATTCAAAAATCCGCCCGACGGCAAGGCATGGGAGCTGATCGACCGCGCCGGCTGCCGTGGCCTGCGGCGCGGCGGCGCCATGGTCTCGGAACAGCATTGCAACTTCTTGATCAACACCGGTACCGCCACGGCCACCGATATCGAGACCTTGGGCGAAGACGTTCGCGCCCGCGTCCGCAAGACCTGCGGCGTCGAGTTGGAATGGGAAATTCGCCGCATCGGCAACCCGCTTCCCGGCAACCGCTCGGGAGGCGCGTCATGAGCCGCAAGGTCGCCGTGCTCATGGGTGGACGCTCGGCCGAGCGGGAGGTCTCGCTGGTTACCGGCCGGGCCTGCGCCAAGGCGTTGCGCGATGCCGGATACACCGTCAGCGAGATCGATGTGGGGACCGACGTCGCGAAACTGATCAAGTCGTTGAGCCCGGCCCCAGACGTGGTCTTCAACGCTTTGCACGGCCGCTGGGGCGAGGATGGTTGCGTGCAGGGTCTGCTTGAGTTGCTGCGTATCCCTTACACCCATTCCGGTGTCATGGCCTCGGCATTGGCCATGAATAAGCAGATGACAAAGAGCATCGCCAGCGCCGCTGGCGTGATATCGCCGGAGGGTATCATTGTCAGCCCGCGAGACGTGGCGGCCGGCGACGTGATGGAGCGCCCCTATGTCGTGAAGCCGGCACAGGAAGGCTCCAGCGTCGGCGTGCGCATCGTCCAAATGGGTGACAACACGCCGCCGATTGATTTGGCGACATGGAAATATGGCGACGAGATTCTGGTCGAGCGCTTCATTCCCGGCCGCGAGTTGTCGGTGGCGGTTATGGGCGATGAGTCCTTGGCGGTGACGGAGATTCAGCCGCGCGAAGGCTTTTATGACTACGAGGCGAAGTACACCGACGGCCGCGCCGATCATGTCGTTCCTGCCCTCATCCCCGCCGAGATTACCGAGACGGCCCTACAAGCAGCGCGTTCGGTACATAAGGCTTTGGGCTGTCGCGGGGTAAGCCGTTCCGACTTCCGCTACGACGACACCGCACCCGCCAACAACGGTGCGGCAAAAGGTCATCTCTATTTTCTCGAGGTCAACACGCAGCCGGGCATGACCCCGCTCAGCCTGGTTCCTGAACAAGCGGCGCACTGCGGCATTTCGTTTGCCGATCTGTGCGCCTGGATGGTGGAGAACGCGACATGCGATTCGTAGGCGTCAACGACAGGTACTATGAGCGCCGGCGTCGCCGGCGGCGGCTGCCGATCGATTGGCAGCGGCGGGCCCGCTTCGCCGCTGCCGGAGCCGGCGGATTGGCGATCGTGACCCTGGGTTATTTGTGGCTGGACGGTTGGTACGGACGGCAGATCGCGGCGCTCGGCGACGGCCTTTTTGCCGCCAGCGCCGGCGCCGGTTTAAGCGTCGAGGATGTCCTGGTCGAGGGGCGGAACCGCACCGAAGGCGAGGCCATCCTGGCGACCCTGGGCCTCACCCGTGGTACGCCGATCTTGACCTTCGACCCGCATGCCGCCAAGGCACGCTTGGAAACTTTACCCTGGGTGCGCACGGCCACGGTCGAGCGGCGCCTGCCCAATACCGTATTCCTGCGCCTGAGCGAACGCGAGCCGATGGCCCTCTGGCAATACGAAGGCAAGCTCGCGGTCATCGACCGGGATGGCCGGGTTATCCCCGACGCCAAGGCCACGGCCTTCGCCAAGCTGCCCGTGCTGGTCGGCGAAGACGCACCACGCAACGCCGGCGCCTTGCTGGCGGTCCTCGACAGCGAACCGGATTTGCGGGCCCAGGTTACGGCCGCGGTCCGCGTCCAGGGGCGACGTTGGAACATTCGCTTGGACAGCGGCATCGACGTGCGGCTGCCCGCCGCCGATACCGCCGCGGCCTGGGCGGAACTGGCCCGCCTGCAACGCAGCCACGAGGTGCTGCAGCGCGACGTGCTGACAATCGATCTGCGCCTGCCCGATCGCCTGGTGGTCCGCACGGCGCCCGGCGCCGTTCTACCCGGTCAGGGCCCGGCGGGGGAAGACACCTGATGCGTAAACCGCGGATGGAGAGAGCGAGAGGATGAGGAAGGGTTCCGCCCGCGCCCGGCACGGCCTGGTTGCCGCCCTCGACGTGGGCTGCAGCAAGGTGTGTTGCTTTATCGCCCGTCTCGATGACGGCGCGATGCCTAATGTCATCGGCATCGGTCAGCAGGCCAGCCGGGGCATCAAGGGCGGCGCCGTGGTCGACATGGCCGCCGTGGAAATGACCATTCTGAACGCCGTCCACGCCGCCGAGCAAATGGCCGGGCAGACAATCGAACACGTCATCGTCAGCCTATCCGGCGGTCATCCGGCATCAAGCTCGGTCGGCGTTGAGGTCGCCATCAACGGCCACGAGATTGGTGACGCGGACCTCCGGCGCGCTTTCACCCACGGCCACGATGCGCAAGGGCAAGTGGAGTGGGTCAGCAACGGGCGGCAGCTCATCCATTCGATTCCCACCGGCTACAACATCGACGGGCACCGCGGTATCCGCGACCCGCGCGGCATGTACGGCGACCAGCTTGGCGTCGACATTCATGTCGTCACCGCCGCCTCCGGCGCCGTCCGCAATCTAACGACCTGCGTGCAGCGCAGCCACCTGGACGTCGCAGGCTTTGTCGTGGCGCCCTATGCCTCCGGCTTGGCGGCTCTGGTCGAGGATGAGAAGGAACTAGGGGTCACCGTCATCGATATGGGCGGCGGCACCACGACGATCGCCGTCTTTTACGAAGGCAATGTCATCTACACGGATGTCGTTCCGGTCGGCGGCATGCATGTCACCAGCGACATCGCGCGCGGCCTATCCACGCCGCTGACGCAAGCGGAGCGGATGAAAACCCTGTTCGGCCATGCGATGCCGGTCAGCGCCGACGAGCGCGAGATGATCGATGTGCCGCAGGTCGGCGAGGACGAACCCAATCAGACGCGCCAAGTACCACGCTCTCTGCTGGTCGGCATTATTCAACCGCGTCTGGAAGAGACATTCGAGTTGGTGCGCTCGCACCTGGAGACCAGCGGTTTCGCGAAAATCGCCGGCCGTCGCGTAGTGTTGACAGGTGGCGCGAGCCAATTGGCGGGCCTGCCCGATCTGGCGGCCTTGATTCTCGACAAGCAGGTGCGCATCGGCCGCCCGGTCCACGTTAGAGGGCTGGCCGAAGCAACCGCCGGACCGGCGTACGCCACCGGCGCGGGATTGCTGGTCTATGCCAGCTTAGCGGAAGCGGCTGCACCCATGCAGGCGCGGCCACAAGACGGGGAGCCCGCCGGCCTGATCGGCCGCGTCGGGCATTGGTTTCGTGAGAATTTCTAGACGTTACTCAGCAGAATTTCCGGCGGTGCCGGGATCCTTGGCCGTTCGCCTCGGCGACGGTCTCAGCCACACGGAGGGGCAGTGGAGGCTACCATGACCTTGAACTTGAACGTACCGAAGACCCAAGCCAACCTGATGCCGCGTATCACCGTCATCGGGGTTGGCGGCGCCGGCGGCAATGCCGTCAACAACATGATCCTCGCCAACCTAGAGGGCGTGGATTTCGCGATCGCCAACACCGACGCGCAGGCGATCCAACTATCGAAGTGCGAGCGGCGCATCCAGCTTGGCCGCAATATCACGCAAGGACTGGGCGCCGGCTCGCGGCCGGACATCGGCCGGGCCGCCGCCGAAGAGGCACTGGACGACATCCTCAGCGAATTCGACGGCACCAACATGGTGTTCATCACCGCCGGTATGGGTGGTGGCACGGGTACCGGCGGTGCGCCGGTCATCGCCCGCGCCGCGCGCGAAGCGGGTATTCTGACGGTCGGCGTGGTCACCAAGCCGTTCCACTTCGAGGGTGTGCACCGTATGCGCATGGCCGAAGCGGGAATCAACGAGCTGACCGAGCATGTCGATACCCTAATCGTCATTCCCAACCAGAACCTCTTCCGCGTCGCCAACGAGAAGACCACCTTCGCCGATGCCTTCAAGATGGCCGACGATGTGCTCCACTCGGGGGTGCGCGGGGTGACCGATCTGATGGTCATGCCCGGCCTGATCAATCTCGATTTCGCCGACATCCGCGCGGTCATGACCGAGATGGGTAAGGCGATGATGGGAACCGGCTATGCCGAGGGTGAGAACCGAGCCCTGGCGGCGGCGGAAGCGGCGATCTCGAACCCGCTGCTCGATGACGTTTCCATGCGCGGCGCCCGTGGCGTCCTCATTAACGTCACCGGCGGTCCGGACATGACCCTTTTCGAGGTGGACGAGACCGCTAATCGCATCCGCGAAGAGGTGGACCCGGACGCCAACATCATTTTCGGCTCTACCTTCGACCAGAACATGGCGGGTGGCGTGCGGGTATCCGTTGTGGCCACCGGCATCGACGCCGAAGCCATGGCGGCACCGCGGCCGGTCACGCTCAGTCTGGTCACGGCACGAGGCGGCACGGCGCCAACTGAAACCAGGGCCGAAGATGGACCGGAAGCAAATCCGGAACCCATCGCACCGGCGGCCGAGGCTGCGCCACAGCCCGTCCCGCAGTTCGCCCAGGCGCCAAAACCAGTGCCGGCGGCTTCCGCCCCCATGCCTGGCCAGCGCCGGGCAGGCGGCAGCGGCGTCTTCGCCGCGAGTTACGGGGCCGCCCACGCGGTGGCCGTGGAACCCGAGCTGGAGATCAGCCCGGCGGAGCCGGAGCCAATTCCGGAAGTCGTCGCTAGCGCTGAAATCGCGGCACCGGTAATCCGGGCGGCAGAAAAGGCCGCCCCTCCCCGCTTTGCCACGAGTTCGGTAGCCGACGGTACGCGGGCACCCCAGAGCATGGCGATGCCCGCACCGACTTTCGACCGCAAACGGGCGCAAAACCTGTTCGCAAAGATGACGAGCGGTGCGGCGCGTGCCTTACAAACAGCAGCCCAATCGGGCGAACCAAGGAGTTCGATTTCTACTATGAGTAGTGAACCAAGCCTAGCCTCCCGACCATTGCCCGAAGCCCGCCCGGCAGCACGAGCCGAGCCGCCGGTGGCGCCATCATCGCCGCTTCCGGCAGCCCGCCCAAACACCCCGAGCGAGCCACGGGCAGGCACCCAAACCCGTCTAACCGGCCTAGAACCGGCGGAGCGGAGCAACCCCGGCCAGAGTGAGGAAGATCTTCTTGAAATCCCCGCATTCTTGCGCCGACAAGCGAACTGAAGGAAGTGTTCACGAAGGCTCCTAAGCCCCAGGAATCCTTCGTAACATAGTGTAACAAAGAGTGATTTGAGGACTTCAGGGGAACAGGTCTATATGTTCCCCTGAAGTATTTTAGGACCAAGTTCTTTTCGGGGGGTTCCGGTTTGGCTAGGGCGCGCTGCCCAGACATGCTTGAGAGTACTCGGGCTGCAGACAGAGCGTGCGGTCGAAAGCGGCGATAACAAGGTAGAACCTAGAGATGATGAACGGTAGCAGTGTCGGGCACGAGGCTTTGCAGCAACGCACGCTGAAGAATGCCATTCACTGTTCCGGGGTGGGCCTGCACAGCGGCGCCAAGGTCAATATGACCCTGCACCCCGCGCCGGCGAACCACGGCATCGTCTTCCGCCGCAGCGACATCGCCAACAGTCTAGACATTGCCGCTGATTGGCGGAACGCCGTGGAAACGCCCATGTGCACGACACTGGTCGGGTCCGATGGCGCCAAGGTGGCGACGGTAGAGCATTTGATGTCGGCCCTCTCGGGCTCGGCTATCGATAACGTCATCGTCGAGTTGAACGGGCCCGAGGTGCCGGTGATGGACGGAAGCGCGGCGCCGTTCGTATTTCTGATGGAGTGTGCCGGTACGGTCGCGCAAAACGCGCCCCGCCGCATTCTGGAGATTCGCAAGCCCGTCACCGTCTCGGACCCACACCGGTCCGCCACGCTGAGCCCGGGTCAGGGCCTTTGGATCGATTTCGAAATCGATTTCGACAGCCGGGCGGTTGCCCGCCAGGAATGGGCGATCCAGGTAACACAGGACAACTACAAGCGCGACGTATCGCGCGCCCGCACCTTCGGCTTCCTACGCGAGGTAGACCATTTGCGCGAGATGGGATTAGGCCGCGGCGGGTCGCTCGACAATACGGTTGTCGTCGATGGCGGCGGTATCCTCAATGACGGCGGCCTGCGTTACGGCAACGAATTCGTCCGCCACAAAGTGCTCGATATGATCGGCGACCTCTATCTGACCGGAGCGCCGGTGGCCGGGCGGGTTCGTGGCACGCGCTCGGGGCATGCCATGACCTTGCGCCTGCTCAAAGCCTTGTTTGCCGACACCAGCGCCTGGACCTGGCGGGAGATAACCGCCGCCGATCTCGATGCCTCCGTGGGTGAAGCCGCCATGGGCGCCGCCGCGCCACCGGTACGCGCGGTCGCCGCGCGCGCGTAAAAGCACCCAACGTTTGAAGAATTTGCGGCGTCCCGGACGGGGCGCCGTTTTGATTCCAGTCACTTGTGACCGGAGGCCCTTATTTCTATAGTCTGTCCTGAAATCTGCCCCGAATCCGGGGCGCGATCTGGGAATTGCGGTTAGGGCCATGCGGATACAGGATTCCGGTAAAATTTTTTCAACGCTCGGGCGGGCGATTGCGGTCACCCTCCTGCTGCTAGGACTTGTGGCGTGTAGTTCGGATGAAGAGCCGGCCTATGTGGAGCGCCCGGTCGAGGATCTCTACAACACGGCGATGGACCAGCTTTTGACTGCCGAATACGACGAAGCGGCACGCTTGTTCGATGAGGTGGAGCGCCAGCATCCCTATTCGGTCTGGGCCTCCAAGGCCCAACTCATGGCGGCGTACGCCCATTATCAGAACAACAAGTACGACGAGGCCATCAACGCCCTGGACCGCTTCATCCAGTTGCACCCGGGCAGCCGGGATGCGCCCTACGCCTATTACCTGAGGGCCATCAGCTACTATGAACAGATATCGGATGTCGGGCGCGACCAGAAGATGACCCAGCTAGCCCTCGAAGGGCTCGACGACGTGGTGCGGCGCTTCCCGGAAAGCCGCTATGCCCGTGACGCCAACCTGAAGGTAGACCTGGCGCGCGATCATCTCGCCGGCAAGCACATGGACATCGGCCGTTTCTATCAGGGCCAAGGCGAATACCTGGCAGCCATCAACCGCTTCCGCATGGTCATCCAGGACTACCAGACCACGACACACGTCCCCGAGGCCCTGCACCGCCTGGTGGAGAGCTATATAGCCCTTGGTATAAATGACGAGGCCCAGGCCACAGCCGCCGTACTTGGCCACAATTTTCCGGGCAACGTCTGGTACGCCGAGAGTTACGTGCTCCTGACGGGCGTCGATCTGCGCCCCGAAGAGGCCAAGGGGTCCTGGATATCCCGCGTGTGGAATTCGATCATTTGAGACAATACCAAGTCTCGCTAATATTGACCCATTTCATGGTGAAGTCCTCGGGAGACTTGGCATAGTTCGAACGTTCAAGAGCCACCCCCACCCCGGCCCTCCCCCAACAAGGGGGAGGGGGAAAAAGGTACGTCGCGATAGACCGCCCCTCCCCCCTTGATGGGGGGAGGTTGGGAGGGGGGTGAGCGCCGCGCGCCTAGCCGGACGGCCCATCCACCGCCATGAAATGGGTCAATATTAGCGAGACTTGGTATACTATGCTGGTCAGCCTGTCGGTCCGCGACGTCGTCCTAATCGACCACCTGGATTTGTCGTTCGAAGGCGGTTTGTCCGCCTTGACCGGCGAAACCGGCGCCGGCAAGTCAATCCTCCTTGATGCCCTGGGCCTCGCTCTTGGCGGCCGCGCCGATGCTGGTCTGGTGCGCCCCGGCGCCGCCCGCGCCTCGGTTGCGGCCGGTTTCGAGGTTGCCGCCGGTCATGCGGCCGTCGACCTGCTGACCGAACACGGCATGGCCAGCGAAGATGGCGGCATCGTCCTGCGCCGGGTCCTTGGTGCCGACGGGCGCAGCCGCGCCTTCGTCAACGACCAGCCGATCTCGGTCGGTCTGCTTCGCCAGCTAGGCGATAGCCTGGTGGAGATTCAGGGCCAGTTCGAGCAACGCGGCCTGCTTGATGCCGCCACGCACCGGGAACTACTGGATGCCTTCGGCGCGTTGACGGCGCAAGCGGATGCGGTTTCCACCGGCTGGCACGACTGGCGGGCCGCCGATGCCGCCCGCGCCGATGCGGCCCGTGAACTTGACGAGGTGCGCCGCGACGAGGCGTTCCTGCGCCATGCGGTCGAGGAACTCGATACCCTCGATCCGAAACCCGACGACGAGCAGACACTGGCCGAACAGCGTTCCCTGCTGATGAACGCCGAGAAACTGATCGAGGCGACAAACGCCGCCGCCGATGCTCTTTCCGGCGGCGATTCGGCTCTCGGCGCCGAGGCCGCACTAGCCACCGCCCGACGCGCCCTCGAACGCGTGACCCAGGCCGCCGCTGGCCGCCTCGACCCGGTGATCGCCACGCTCGACCGCGCCCTGCTGGAGACCGAGGAAGCGCTGGTCCAGATCCAGTCCGTCTCCACCGAGATCGAGCTGGATTCGGGCCGTCAGGAGGAGGTGGAGGAGCGCCTCTTTGCCTTGCGCGACCTGGCGCGCAAACACGGCACGGATACCACCAAGCTGCCGGCACTGCGCGATTCCCTGCGCCAAAAACTCGCGGCCATCGACAGCGGCGGCGACCGCTTGGCGGCCCTCGACCAGGTTCTGGCCAAGCGCCGTGCCACCTATATCAAAGCCGCCGAGGCGCTGAGCACGGCGCGCCAAAAGGCGGCAAAAAAACTCGACCGGGCGGTCGCTGTCGAACTCCCGCCCCTCAAGCTCGACAACGCCGCCTTCCGCACCCACCTATTCCGGCTGGAGGAAAGCGCTTGGAGCCCGCAGGGTATGGATCGCATCGCCTTCGAGGTTTCCACAAACCCCGGCAGCCCGCCGGGCTCGCTGGCCAAGATCGCCTCCGGCGGCGAGCTAGCGCGGTTTCTGTTGGCACTCAAAGTCGTCCTCGCCGAGATAGGGCCGGTCCGCACGCTGATCTTCGATGAAGTGGACAGCGGCATCGGCGGCGCCACGGCACATGCGGTGGGCGAGCGACTGGGGCGGCTTACCCGCCATCGCCAGGTTCTCGTCGTCACCCACAGCCCGCAGGTCGGCGCCCGCGCCGCGCATCACTTGCGGGTACGCAAAGAGCCGTCCGGCGCCCGCGTCACCACGCACGTTAGCCCCCTGAGCATGGACGAGCGGCAAGAGGAGATCGCGCGCATGCTGGCCGGTGCCGAGGTAACCGACGAGGCCCGCGCCGCCGCCAAGAGACTAATCGAAGCAGACGCCGGATGAGCGCCGCCAACGTGGCTGTTGCCGACATTACCAAGAAGCAAGCCACCGCCGAGTTGGCCCGCTTGGCGGTGGAAATCGAACACCACGACAACCTTTACTATCAACAAGCGGCACCGTTGATCTCGGATGCCGACTACGACGAGTTGCGCCGGCGCAACGAGGCAATCGAGGCGCGCTTCCCGGACCTGGTCCACCCGGACAGCCCGAGCCTGCGCGTCGGCGCTGCACCCGCCGGTGGCTTTGCCGAGGTCGCGCACACCGTCCCCATGCTCTCGCTCAGCAACGCCTTTGACGATGCGGATGTGGCCGAGTTTCTGGCCCGCATCCGTCGCTTCCTGAGTTTGGGGGTTGATGCGGAAATTGCCCTTGTCGCCGAACCGAAGATCGATGGCCTTTCGTGTTCGCTGCGTTACGAACAAGGCAGCTTGGTGCAGGGCGCGACACGCGGCGACGGCAGCCGTGGAGAAAATGTCACCGCCAACGTGCGCACCATTGCCGATCTGCCGACGCGTCTGCGTGGCAGCGGCTGGCCCGAGGTGGTGGAAGTGCGCGGCGAGATTTTCATGAGCCGCGACGACTTCCAAAGCTTGAATGCGCGCCAGGAAGCCGCCGGCGAGAAGATATTCGCCAACCCACGCAATGCCGCCGCCGGCAGCCTGCGCCAGCTGGATTCACGGATCACAGCGACACGGCCCCTGCACTTTGCCGCCTACCATTGGGGAGAAATCTCCGCCCCCCTGGGCGAGACCATATGGGAGGTTCGCCAGAAATTCGCCGACTGGGGCTTCGCCATGAACGAGCCGACCAGCCTTTGCCATGACCTGGACGAAGCGCTGGCCTGCTACCGCAAGATCATGGACGAACGGCCGGCGTTGCCGTGCGATATCGATGGTGTGGTCTACAAGGTGAACCGGCTGGACTGGCAGGCCCGCCTCGGATTTGTCAGCCGGGCGCCCCGGTGGGCCATTGCCCACAAGTTCCCCGCCGAACAGGCCCAAACCATCCTACGTGATATCGATATCCAGGTCGGCCGCACCGGCGCCCTGACCCCGGTAGCGCGCCTGGAGCCCACTACCGTCGGCGGCGTCGTTGTTTCCAACGCCACCTTGCATAACGAGGACGAGATCGCGCGCAAGGACGTGCGCATCGGCGATACGGTCATCGTGCAGCGCGCGGGCGATGTGATCCCGCAGGTGGTCTCGGTGATCCTGGAGAAGCGGCCTCGCAAAAGCAGCCGTTACGTCTTCCCCGAACGCTGCCCGGTCTGCGACAGCCTGGCCGTGCGCGAACCCGGCGAAGTGGTGCGCCGGTGTACCGGCGGTTTGATCTGCGCGGCCCAGGCGGTCGAACGCCTGAAGCATTTCGTCAGCCGTGGCGCCTTCGATATCGAGGGTCTGGGCGGCAAGCACATTGTCGCCTTCTGGCAGGACAATCTGATCCAAACCCCGGCCGATATCTTTCGCCTAAAGAAACACGCCGAAGCCATCGTCGAACGAGAGGGCTGGGGCGAGCAATCGGTCACCAACCTTCTGGCGGCAATCGAGACCCGGCGCACCATCGCCCTCGATCGTTTCATCTATGCCCTGGGTATCCGGCAAGTAGGCCAGACGACGGCCCGCCTGTTGGCGCGTCACTACGCGACTTTGGACCAACTGCGCCAGAGCATGGCGGCCGCCACCGATCCGGAAAGCACCGAATATGCCGATCTGCTCAATATCGATGGCGTCGGCCCGGCTCTGGTGGCCGATCTGGTCGGCTTCATTAGCGAAGACCACAACAGCGACATTCTAGACGACCTGGCCAACGAGCTGGAGATCACCCCCCTAGAGCCGGTACAAACCGCCGACACGCCGATTGCCGGCAAAACGGTAGTCTTCACCGGCTCCCTTGAGACCATGAGCCGCGGCGAGGCGAAAGCCCGCGCCGAGACCCTTGGCGCCAAGGTCGCCGGCTCGGTCTCGAAGAAGACCGACTATGTGGTCATCGGCGCCGATGCCGGTTCGAAGGCCAAGAAAGCGGCGGAGTTGGGCGTCACCACCCTCAGCGAATCGGAATGGCTCACCCTGATCGAGGGATAGGGTAAACCAAGTCTTTACCCGGCTCTGCCTAAGGTGGCGACCGTTACTGTTTTAAGGGCCGGGTCATGCTGAAAGCCGAAGACAGCCTCGAATTCATCCTCGACAAGGTTCAGGACCTTGGCCAGGGCGGCCGGCCCGATGAAAAGGCCGCCTATCGCGCCTTAATTCATATGACCCAACGCTGGGCAGAGCCCACCGACCTGTTTATCTGCGAGGATCTGGCCATGGCCGAGCGCATCGGTCAGGACTTGGCCGAAATCTCACGCCACATCAATGATATCCAGCACGCCTACATGAAGGCGCTGTTCTCCGAAAGCAGCTGATTTTCTAGCCCGCTAGTGGCCGCGTCGCTTCGGCCAACCAGGCTGCCTCCGTGGCGTTCAGCGCTGGCGTATGGGCAGCGCGCACCCGCATATGATAGGCGTCCAGCCATGCCACCTCGGCCGGCGACAGCAACGTCGGCTCGACCAGGCGCAGATCGATAGGCGCCAAGGTGAGGGTCTCGAAGGCGAGCATCTCCCGCTCGTCTCCCGGCTGGACTCGGCTTTCAATGACCACCACCAAATTCTCGATACGGATGCCGTAGGCGCCGGTCTTGTAATAGCCCGGCTCGTTGGAGACGATCATCCCCGGCTCCAGGGCCACCCGTTGCGGTGCCTTGGCGATGCGCTGCGGCCCCTCGTGCACACCGAGATAACTGCCAACGCCGTGGCCCGTGCCGTGGTCGAAGTCGAGACCCGCCTGCCACAGGTGATAGCGGGCCAGCGCATCCAGTTGGCTGCCCGAGGTGCCATGCGGAAACCGGGCGATGGCCAGGGCGATGTGCCCCTTAAGAACACGGGTGAAGCGATCCCGCATTTCATCGCTGGGAGTGCCAATCGCAACTGTCCGCGTAACGTCGGTGGTGCCATCCCGGTATTGGGCCCCGGAATCGACCAGAAATAGCTCACCCGGACCTAAGCGCCGGTCGCTCGCCTCGGTCACCCGGTAGTGAACGATGGCACCATTCGGCCCCGCCCCCGAGATGGTGGTGAACGAAAGATCGCGATACAGTTCGCTTTCCCGGCGAAAAGCCAGAAGCCGCTCGGCCGCCTCGAGCTCACTTAGGCCCTTTTCGGAAGGCGCCTCAATCTCACCGTCGAGCCAGGCCAGGAAGCGCGTCAGCGCCACCCCGTCGCGAGCGTGCGCGGCGCGGGCGCCGGCCAGCTCCACCGGGTTCTTACGCGCCTTGGGCAATTGGCAGGGATCGGCTTCGGCAACAATCGTCGCCCCTGCCTCACGCAGACGGGAGAAGACCCACGATGGCGACGCATCCGGATCGGCGCTGACTCGGGCACCCGCCGCGCCCAGAGCCTTCAGCGCCGGGGAGAACTCTTCGGGCGGCCGCGGCGCGATGCCGTTCCCCAGGTGGGGTAACAACTCCTTTGTCACCTTTTCCGGCGCCACGAACCAGTCGACGGCGCCGTCGGCCTTGAGCAAAGCAAACGACAGCGGCAGGGGCGTGTGCGGCACGTCGTCGCCACGCACATTCAGCAACCAAGCTATCGAGTCCGGCTGGGTTAGAACCGCGGCGGCAACGCCCTTATTCCGCAGGTCCTCGCCAAGCTCCGCCCGCTTGTCCGCCGACGGCCGGCCAGCAACATCGAGCGGGTGCGCCGCAATCGGCGCCAGGGGCGGCGCCGGCTGATCCGGCCAGATGGCATCGATGGGATTATCGTCAACGGCGACCAGGAGGCCGCCGGCGGTCTCCACGACGGCGCACAGTCGCCCAGTCTGACTTTCGCTCTGCAGCCAAGGGTCGAAACCGAGCTTTTTGCCCTTGCCGAGATGGCTCTCGATCCAGCTCTGCGGCGACATTTCGATGAGATGGCAAAACTCGTAGAGGTCCCCATCCGCCTCATCACGCACTTGAAGAGTATATCGGCCGTCAACGAAGATAGCGGCCTTGTCGGACAAGACCACCGCCATCCCGGCCGATCCGGTAAAACCGGTCAACCAGGCCAGGCGCTGGGCATAGGCAGGGACGTATTCACCCAGGTGAGCATCGGCGCGGGGCACCACGAAGCCATGCAGCCCGCGCCGGTCTAGCTCGGCCCGTAGGGCCGCCAGGCGGGTGGCAGAGGCGCCTGCTTGTGGCCCTCCGCGGGCTTTGGGTCGCTTCGCCGCCTGTGGCATGGGCCAGGGGCCCCCTCGTGGTTCCAAGATTCCCCGTGGGCCAAGCTAAACAGCGTCCCGAACCCTGGCAAGCGGCCCGCCAAGGGGCATTTGCTGCCTCGCAGTATCATAAACTAGAAACTAAGATTAATTCATTGTTACCTATTCATTTATTGCAATGCTGCGGTGCAAAAAGATCGCTCGAATTTTAGCCAACGCATGGTTATCTTCCTGACAACGGAAAGAGGAGTTACGGCCCGATTTGGGTCTGCCGCGCACCAAGGGGTGCGCGTAATCGTACGGAGAGTTGAGAATGACCCGCCTATCCGACCTGAATACCGAGCTTGACCGACTGGCGCCCGCTTTGGCCAGCGCCACCGATGTCCAGACCCTGATCAACCGAGGACGCCTCCTGCGCGCCGAGACCCTGGCCAGCATGACCAGTCGTGGCTTCGCCGCCATCGGCCGCGCTGTCCGAGAGTCGTCTCTGGTCCGCGCCCGGCGCCGCCGGCAGACGATCAAACAGCTGCAAAGCCTGAGCGATCGCATGCTGGAGGACATCGGCCTGAGACGCGATCAGATCGCTGAAATCGCGACCCTGTTGGCCGCGCGCCCAGTGGTACGCCCAGTAGCAGGCAAACCGAATCGCACCACGTCCGCCATGGCATCTGTGCAGACTTTGACCGCCAGAGTGCGCAGCGCCCGGTTGCGTCGAGCGACGATCCGCGAGTTGGAGCAGCTGCCCGACCGGGTCCTGGCTGATATCGGCATTTCCCGCGGTCAGATTCCAACCGCGGTGGACAATATCCTGAAGAAGCGAAGTGCACAGGTGCCCGCCGGCCAATCCAGCGTCTCGCCTGTGCACGCGCTGCTTTCCCGTCTTGAGACCGCGGTCCGGCCGCTGCGTCAGTGGCACGTTAGCCGCCTGGCTGCCGGGCAGATCGCCCGCCTGGATGGTGCCACGTTGGCCGACCTTGGCTACGTGAAGGGCGATGTGGACTGGGTGCCCGAGGTGATGGCCAAGCGCAGGATCGCCAATCCGGCGAACCGAGCCCAAGCCGGCGCCGCCTAACTATCAAAATCCGGTCGCGGCCTTTATTGCAAGGTCAGCGACCGGCTTCTATTTCTCGACAACCAGCGTGACCCAATCGCCCAAGCGCCATTGGCGCTTGAGGCGTAAAGGCGCGTGCGCGGCCAGCACCTGGTCCGCCTGCTCCGCCAACAGACCAGAGAGCACGGCAACACCGCCCGGCGCCAAATGGCGACTCAGATCGGGCGCCATGGCGCAAATTGCGTCCGCCAGGATGTTCTCGACAATCAGATCATACGGCCCGCCGAGGCCGACCGCCGCACAACGGTAGCCGTCCCCGTGCCGCGCGTCGATGGCCAACGAAACGTTATTGATGCGGGCATTTTCCACGGCCACGCCAACTGCCTTTGCATCGTTGTCCACCGCCAGCACCGAAGCGTCCCACAACTTCGCGATAGCGATTGCCAAGATGCCGGAGCCGCAGCCCATATCCAGCGCCCGCTGAACGCGCCGTTCCTCCGCCAGGGCAGCCAGCACAACGAGACAGCCCTCGGTGCTCTCGTGCCGGCCCGTGCCAAAGGCCGCGTTAGCATCGATCAACAGCGGAATGCTGTCCGCCAGGGGCAGCGCCGTGACATGGGAGCCGTATACGTAAAACGGCCCAGCCTGAATCGGCGGCAACGCCTTCTGGCTTTCCGCCACCCAGTCCGTATCGGGCAACGCCTCGATCGTCATATCCGGCGCCGCCACCCCGGCCGCCGCAAGCAGCGCGACGACACGAGCGCGATCCGGCTTGTCCTCTAAATAGATAGCGATTGGGATAACCTCGGCCGCCGGTTGGTGATCGGTCACAACCGCTCCCCCCAGGTCTTCCAAGGCCAACTCGACCAGAGGCAATGCGCCGGCCGGTGCCAGCAGGCGTACACACCACGTCAGGGGTGAATCGGTACTCAGCCCGCCTGATCCTCGGGCACGACAAAACTGGCGATGACTTTCTTGCGCCCTGCCTTGTCGAAATCGATATCCAACCGGTCCCCCTCGACCTCGGCCACGGTGCCATAGCCGAACTTGCGGTGAAAAATTCGCCCCCCTCGGACAAAGCCACCCACGGGATCGTTTTCGATGACACGAACCGTGGTGGCGAAAGTCGCGGCGCCGTCCGGCTGCCGCGCGCGGGCGCGGGTCATGCCGGGGCTCCAGCGATTCGCCCCCCACTCGGTGAAATTGCTGCCACCGCCAAACCCGCTACCCGCACCGGGCACCGGCGCGCCGTAGAGCCCCTGATCGCTTTCCACCTCGATGTGCTCTTTCGGCAGCTCGTCGACAAAGCGCGAGGGGATGGCCGGCGTCCACGAGCCGTGCAGCCGCCGGTTGGCGGCGAAGCTAAGGATTACCCGCTGGCGCGCCCGGGTCAGGCCCACATAGGCCAGCCGCCGCTCTTCCTCCAACCCGCGTGCACCGCTTTCGTCGAGGGCGCGCTGATTGGGAAACAGCCCCTCCTCCCAGCCGGCTAGGAATACCGTATCGAACTCCAGGCCCTTGGCGGCATGCAGGGTCATGACACTGACCATCTCCCCGCCTTCCGCCTCGTTCAAATCCATGACCAGGGCCACGTGTTCGAGGAAGCCGGCCAGACTTTCGAAGTCGGCCATGGCATTGATCAGTTCCTTGAGATTCTCCAGGCGGCCCGGCGCGTCTGCCGATTTGTCGTTCATCCACATCCCGGTATAGCCGGACTCATCGAGCACCACCTCGGCCACCTCGGTGTGCGGCAGGTGCGCCAACAAGTCCCGCCAGCGGTCGAAATCGGCCAGCAGTCCGGTCAGCGAACGCCGCGCCGCCGGGCGCAGCTCGTCGGTGCCCACCAGGCGCCGTGCCGCCTCCATGAGGGGGATTTCCGTGGCCCGTGCCGCCTCGTGCAGGGCCCGCACGGTGGCCTCGCCCAGGCCGCGTTTGGGCTTGTTCAGGACGCGCTCGAAGGCCAGATCATGACTTGGCGACTCGATAACCCGCAAATACGCCATCGCGTCGCGAATTTCCATACGCTCATAAAACCGCGCACCGCCAACGATACGGTACGGCAGGCCCAAGGTCAGGAACCGTTCCTCGAATTCGCGGCTTTGCGCGCCGGTACGCAACAGGATGGCCATGGTCGCCAGGCTTTCGCCGTGGCGCTGCAGGGACTCGATCTCCTCACCGACGAAACGCGCCTCCGCCTCGCCATCCCACAAGCCGCGCACGCGCAGCTTGTCCCCTTCCTCCCCCTCGGTCCACAGGGTCTTGCCGAAACGCCCCTCGTTGTGAGCGATCAGGCCCGAAGCGGTAGCCAGAATGCGTCCGGTGGAGCGATAGTTGCGCTCCAACCGAACCACCTTGGCGCCGGGAAAATCTTTTTCAAAGCGCAGGATGTTGTCCACCTCGGCGCCGCGCCAGCCGTAGATCGACTGATCGTCGTCGCCGACGCAGCACAGGTTGTTGTGCCCCCGCGCTAGCAGCCGCAGCCACAGGTATTGGGCCACGTTGATATCCTGGTATTCGTCCACCAGCAGATAGCGGAAGCGCCGGTGGAAATCCGCCAGCACCTCGGGAAACTTCTGACAAAGCGTCAGGTTGTGCAGAATCAGATCGCCGAAATCGCAGGCGTTGAGGGCGCGCAGGCGATCCTCGTAGAGGGCATAGATGGCGACACCGCGGCCCCCGGCGACATCCCCCGCCTCCCCCGCCGAGACGCTTTCCGGCGTCAGGCCCCGGTCCTTCCAGCGATCGATGGCGGACAGAACTACCCGTGCCGGATGCTTGCGGTCGTCGATGTTCTCCGCCGTCAGCACCTGCTTTAACAGGCGCAACTGGTCGTCCGTATCGAGGATGGTGAAGTTCGTTTGCAGGCCAAGCTTCTCCGCATGCATGCGCAAGATACGCGCGGCGATGGCGTGAAACGTCCCCAGCCACCAGCCCTCCACCGGCCGACCGAGCAGCCCGGCCACCCGGTCCTTCATCTGCCGCGCCGCCTTGTTGGTGAAGGTCACCGCCAGCACCTGCCCCGGATGCGCCCGCCCGGTAAGCAGCAAATGCGCCAGCCGTGTGGTCAGAACCCGCGTCTTGCCCGTCCCCGCCCCGGCAAGCACCAAGACCGGCCCATCGACCGTCAACACCGCCTCCCGCTGCGCCGGATTAAGGGCGGCGAGATGCGGATGCGTCGCATCGGGACTATCGCTGAGCGGGGGCTGATCCATCGTGCTGCCCCTTATATAACGCCGGAGCGGCGGGGACGAGGGGCGAGATTGTGGTGACAGTCTGTTGGTATCGGCTGAAACTTCAGCGGACACTGATCAAGAAGCGCTCACTGGTTAATGACGAACCCCGATCGAAGCCCAGAATCGGATATCCTAAAGCCCAACAAAATTTTGGTTATGTTTCAAGGCGCGTAGCAGGCTTTGATCCCGTCATCGAGCACACAGTTAAGCTTGAATATCTGCAGTGTTTGATTTTGCATCTCAACAGCGATCCCTGGATACTTTGCCAAGAAGCTCCGGGCAGCCGAATCGTGCCTCGAACCCAACCGGATTGTAACATCCTGAAAGATAAGGACCGGTGTGCGAAATTCCAGATTCCCGACATATCTCGCAGTGCCGGATTGCACTTCGACGGCCACCGAACCCTCCGTCAATAGCGTTCGACCATAGGGGCCCCAATATACAGTCGTCAGGTAATATGATCCTAGCGGGATGCGCTGAAGAATGTATTGGACGCGACCAACTGTATCGACAACGTCGAACAAGGTACCACCGCCAGAAAGCTCGAAGACCTGCCCTCCTTTTTCAGGTGAGATCAACAAGTTGCTCACCGGATCATATGAGTGAAACACCAGAGTATTGACCTTGCGAGCCCCCCTTGGCATGCCGACAATTAGAACGCCGTCAAGGTCAGCAGCACTCAGCGTAAGTGTTCTTGGAGCACTCCCGTTCATCCGAACGGCGGAGTCGGCCGCACAACCGGAAAGCATCGCAACGACCATAGCCATGAATGCGAGCCTAATTGCTTGCATACAAACTCCTATTTACGACGTTCTTGGGATCGAGCCATCGTGCTGCCCCTTATATAGCGCCGGAGCGGCGGGGAGTCATCGACACTTCTGCCCTTGCCCAATGCCGGATATCGGCGGTTTCTGTGTTCGCTTTCAACAAATCGTGAACAGGGGGACTGATCCAGATCAATCCTCTGCCCCGTATTGGGCATGTCTAATGCCGATGACCCAACCGCGGTCATTTGAACCGCGGGTCCGGGAAAGGGGGGGCGCAGATGGTGGGCGTGAAAGAATTGCCCCGCGAGCAGCTAGAGGCGATGGCGACCGCCGGTGAACAGATCGTGGAGTGTTACCGAGTACTCCAAAAAAGCGGCACGAATGTTGTCGCCGAAATTCTTCGCGGACAGGGGGAATTCTACGAGCTTGACCACTATCCCAAGGGCGACGTGTACGATTCGGAAACGCACTCTCAATTTTACTACCATTCCCACAGGAAAGGGGAGCACGGCCACTTTCATACTTTCCTCAGAGAAAAGGGCATGCCGAACGAGTGCCGCCCGATCAAACAGTCCAAAGCCGCCTACATGAAAGAACGAGACGACAAACTCAGCCATCTCATCGCCATCTCCATGGATCGCGCCGGGTTCCCCATTGGCCTCTTCACAACCAACCGCTGGGTCACCGCCGACAACTGGTACACGGCAGATGACGTCGTAAAGATGCTGGACCGCTTCGAGATGGATCTCGGCTGGCCGTCCTGGCCCGCCAACATCTGGGTCACCGCCATGCTGCGTCTGTTCCGTCCACAGATCGAGGAACTGGTAGGGGAACGCGATTCCACGATGGCGGATCGGCAGACAAAACACCCCGACGTGGATGCGTTCGAGGACCGTAGGTGCGACATCACCTCGTTCCGGAAAATCTCGGTCGAGGCCCAGATCAAGCAGGTGGACAAGGCGCTCTCGCACGCCGCCTGACCGTCAACCCAGCAGCATTGTGGGCGGAGCACCAGGGAGACCAATTGCGCACCTAAAGGTATTCAACGCAGCATTCGCACCGCTTGACCAAGCCGGTATGCCAGGCGATGACTAGCGTCACACGTGATCGCGGAACGCAGAGGCAAGCATGGCGCGGCAGATCGACCGAATCTCTTTACAAGGCTCCACCCCCGGCACGCACCGAGAGGTGGTCATACGCCGTTATGGCAAGGCACAGGCCCGGCCGAAGGTTTATGTGCAGGCCTCCCTGCATGCCGACGAGACGCCGGCGCTTTTGGTCGCACACCATCTGGCCCGCCTGCTCGACGCGGCGCAGGCGGCCGGCGCCATCGCGGGCGAGGTGGTGCTGGTCCCCTATGCCAACCCCATCGGCCTAAACCAGTACGTCAACGCCGAGCAGCTAGGCCGCTACGAGTTGCGCGGCGGTGGCAACTTCAATCGCAACTGGCCCGATTTTTTTCCGACCGTCGCCGAGGCGGTGGACGGCAAGCTGACCGATTCGCCGGCGGAGAACGTGGCCTTGATCCGCGCGGCGCTGCGCGAGGCGCTAGCGACCATCGCGGCGCAGCCGGTCCACAACGAACTGCTCAGCCTGCGCTTGGCCCTGGCCCGCGAGGCGGTCGATGCGGACATGGTCCTCGATCTGCACTGCGACGAGGAGGCGCTGATGTACCTCTTCGTCACCCCCGCCCATTGGCCACAGGCGCAAGGTCTGGCCGCTGATTTGGGTTGTCACGCCGTGATGTTGGCCGAGCAGTCGGGCGGCGCTTCCTTCGACGAGGCCTATTCCACCCCGTGGCTGCGGCTGGCCGCACGGTTTCCCGATCACCCCATTCCCGCCGCCTGCCTGGCCGGCACCGTGGAATTACGCGGTATGGCCGATGTTGGCGACACCTTCGCCGAACCGGATGCCGCGGCCCTGTTCCGTACCCTGCAACGACATGGCGCCATTGCTGGCGACCCGGGTCCGCTACCCAAGCCTTTGTGCGAGGCGACGCGCCTGGACGCCTGTGATTCCATCAAGGCACCGGCGGCCGGTGTGCTGAGCTACCCGGTGGAGTTGGGCGACAAGGTACGCAAGGGCGATGTCATTGCCTGGCTGATCGATCCGGCGGCCGACGATCCCACGGCCGCGCGCCAACCCATTCGCGCCGGCACCGACGGCCTGGTGCTCAGCCGGCGGCTGCATAAATTCGCCTTGCCCGGCGTGACCATCGCCAAGGTCGTGGGCAAAGAGACTCTACCCGAACGCGAAGGCGCCTATCTTCTGGACGATTAACGACTCTGGCCGCTCAGATCTCGCCGCGTTCCTCGGCGCGGGCTTGGTCGAGGGCGCGGTGGTAGGCGAGCATCACTTTGTGTTCGTGCGCGATGCCGACGATGCGCCGGGTGTCCCGGTGATCGATCACCGGCAGGATAACTTCGCCGCTCGTCCCATAGGCCTTGACGGCCGCCTCCAGATCATCATCGACTTGTAGGACCATCGGCCGGGCACGCGCCACATCCTTGGCGGTCATCTCGGCGTCGTGGCTGGTATCGAAAGCCGACTCGTGCATGTCGGAATAGGCGATAACCCCTGTCAGTCGGCCGTCCGAATCGACGACAAACAGCTCGCCGCACACCGCCGCCTGCAGGCGGGCGCGCACCACCGCGATCGGCGTTTCCGGTGTGACCGTCTCATAACCGGTGTCCATCACGTCGCGGGCCCGAATGGCGTGCAACAGGCCGATTTCCTGGCCGCCGCGGACTACCACACCACGGCGCAGCAACTGCCAGCCGAAGAACGAGCGGCCCTGCGTCTGATGGGTGATGACGCTGGCGATCGCGGTGGCGATCATCACTGCAATCGTCGCCGCGTAATCGCCGGTCAACTCGAAGATCATCAGCACCGTGGAGATGGGCGCGCCCAGGACCGCACCGGCCATCGCCCCCATGCCGACCATGGTGTAAGCCCCCGGGCCGGAGGACAACTCCGGAAAGGCGCTGGTAGCGGCGACGCCAAAGGCACCACCGACCATCGCGCCGATGAACAACGACGGCGAAAAGACGCCACCGCCAAAACCACAACCCAAGGAGATGGCGGTCGCCCCCGTCTTGGCAATCACCAGGGCGAGAAGCAGCCACAACGGAAAGAGCCCGGACAGCGCCGCATCGGTCGCCTCATAACCGACGCCGAGGACCTGCGGAAAGACAATGGCTAAAAGGCCGACGGCGAGCCCACCCAGCGCCGGGCGCAGCCAGTGCGGCATTGGCAGCCGCGCCACCGCATCCTCGGTGAAAAATACGGCGCGCATAAAGACGATGGCGACAATGGCCGAGAGAGCGCCCAGCAGGGCAAAGGCCGGCAACTCCCAGAACGAGGTAATGGCGCGCATTGCGGGCATCACGAAGGCAGGAAAATCGCCATAGTGCATACGGCTGATGATGGTGCCGGTCACCGAAGCGATGACGATGGGCGCGAAGGCCGTCAGCGCGTAGTGGCCGACCACCACCTCCAAGGCGAAGAAGGCCCCGGCAATCGGCGCGTTGAACGAGGCGGCAACAGCGGCGGCGACGCCGCAACCCAAGAGAGTGCGCGCCGGCGTGCGCCCCAGATGCAACCGCTTGGCCACCCAGGCGCCAACGGAAGCACCCAGATGCACAACCGGCCCTTCGCGCCCGACCGAGGCGCCAACGCCGATTGACGCGGCGCTGACCACGGCCGCTTTGAGCCCGACGGTCGCCGACATTCGGCCGACGCGCAGGGCATTGGCCTCGATGACATCGGCAACGCCGTGCGGCCGGCGCCCCGGCATCAGGTAATGGACGAATAAGCCAATGGCCAGGCCGCCGGCAGCGGGCACCAGGAGCAGCTGCCACCAGGGCAATTCCGCGGCCAGGGTCGCCACCGTCTCGCCGCCAAAGCCGAAGCCGAAGCGTTGCACCAGATCAATCACATAGCGAAAGCCAATGGCGGCCACACCGGCGGCGGCACCGATGGCCACCGCCAGCAGCGAGAGGATCACCTGCACGTTCCGGCTGAGCTGCCTGAGCGCGCCCAGCACACCGTTCAGTGAGTCGGCGGGGTGAGACATGCCCGCCGTCGTAGCACGAGCCAAGTAAATCCGCCATTAACCAGCGCGTGATGACAACCGTTGTGTGCACCCAGGGCTGTTGCTATGGCTAGTTCCCATGGATAAGAGCGAAAATCACACAGCGGCACCCGTCATCCGCATGGCCGAGCCACAGGATTCGGCAACTATTCTGCGCCTGATCCGGGCCTTGGCCGAGTTCGAGAACCTGCTCCATGCCGTGCGCGCGACCGAGGCGGACATCCGCCGCGACGGCTTCGGCCCCGACCGGCGGTTCGAATGCTTGCTGGCGGAGGTGGATGGCGAGGCCGTGGGCCTTGCCCTGTTCTTCCTCAACTACTCGACGTTCGAGGGCCGAGCCGGTCTGTACCTGGAGGATCTCTATGTGGCGGAATCGGCGCGCGGCTTGGGCGTCGGCCGCGCCATCATGGCCCGCCTGGCGCGCCTGGCGGGCGAGCGCGGCTATCCGCGCCTCGATCTCTCGGTGCTGAACTGGAATCCGGCGCGAGCTTTTTACGAGCGCTTGGCATTCAACCACTCCGCCGACTGGCTGCCCTACCGGCTGGATGGCGACGCCTTACGAGCCCTGGCCCAGGAAGATAGTGGCGGCCGAACGATCTAGTTAGTTAACGATCTAGTTAGTTACAGCGGCCGATCGATCCTTCGCCGCAGATGCGTTTGCCGTCGGTCCATGTGGCGCCCGTGAGATCGGCGCGTGTGAAGTCCGCACCACCCAGCCGCGCGTTGCTGAAATCGACCTCTCGCAATATCGCATCGAAGAAACGGGTCCGCCGCAGATCGGCGCCCAGAAACGACGCTTTGGTCAGATCCGCCTTGGTGAAGTCGGCCTCGGACAGCTTGGCCCCATCCAACACCGCCTCCCGCATCACGGCGTTGACGAACTTCGCCTTGAAGGCGCTGGACTTCGACAGATTGCTGCCCGATAGGTTGGCGCGAAAGAAGCTGCCGTCGCGCAGCCGGGCACCGCTGAGATCGGCCTGGCTGATATCCAGGCCGTCAAAGATGCAGCGCTGCCAATTGACCCCCGGTGCCGGCGGGTCGGTACAGCCGGCCAAAGCAGCGCCCGACCCGACCATTGCCGCGACAAGCCAGGCGGCGATTGCTTTAAAACATAGGGATATAAGGCGAATCATCGGCTTAACATTGTCCATCCTGACCGTAACGGCAATGCGAATCCTCAGGCCCGGCGCCTCAGGCCGATGGAACGGCCCGCTTCCGGCGGGCGCGGCAGATGCTGGTGAACCGCATAGATCTCGTCCAAGCGGCCAAGAACCGCCTTCGGCATCGGCGACACGCGGCGCCGGTCGAGATTTACATGCAGGCTGAGCCACTCGCTGGTCGCGGCGATATATCCTTGAGCCGCATGGTGCATGGTTTGCAGAAAATGGATCCGTTTCTCGTCAAAGCCGATGATTTGAGCGGTGAAGCGCAAGGGGTCCCCGGCGACGACTTCACGCTGATAGGTGATATGGCATTCAGCGGCAAACGTGGTACTCCGTGTGGCCTGCCGGTAGGCTTCGTTGATGCCGAGGACGTCGAAAAAGGCATCCGCCGCCCCATCGAAGGCCAGCAGATAGTAGGCGACGTTCATGTGGCCGTTGTAGTCTATCCACTCCGGCCGCACGACGTCGCCATGAAGATCGAGCGGCGATGGGTCTTGCATAGGGGCTCCTGCTGCGCGCGGCGCGCACGATAGAACATTGCCGGGACGCGGCAAAGGCATGTAAAAAAGCCAAAAAACTGCGACATTTCTGCCACAGATAGGCTTGCCGCCAATCGACAAATTTTTGAGCTTTCTAGCCTTTCGGGGCGTGTTGTGTTACCTGATTCGCCGTCAGAGCGACTCTATGATGACTCGCGCCGACGGTCGCTGCGAGGATACGGCACCGTTTAAGGTTCCATTAGGGTTGTTTTGACAGGGTTTGGATCAAAGTTAAGGTCTGATTCGGCCGAACGGACGACAATAGCTGGCGGCGGCGAGAAATTGCTCGTGTCCTGCTGTTAGGTTGGGTAGTACTGACACGGTACGCGCGACATTGTGTAAGGCGAAAAGGTCAGGACGACGTGCCTGTTAGGTTATTCTCTCTCATGGAATTCAGCGTAATTCGCCGTTTCGCGGCCGTGCTGGCGGTTCTGCTGGCCTTGACCGCCTGTGCCAGCCAGGACAAAGACGCGCCGGCTTCCGGCGTGCCCGGCGAATCCGCGGATGTCTATGACGTCGAGGACGATGACAACGACCCGCTGGAAACCGTCAATCGGTTCATGTTCGCTTTCGATCTGACGCTGGATGTTTTCATCCTCAAGCCGGCGGCCGCGACTTACCGGTTCCTTGTGCCGGCCGTGGTGCGCGATTCGGTTCGCAGTGTGATACGCAACCTGCGCTCGCCGGTGGTTTTGGCCAACGACCTGTTCCAGGGCGAAATGGCGCGCGCCGAAACGACCACCATGCGGTTCCTTATCAACTCGACCGTCGGCGTGCTGGGCCTCATCGACGTGGCGGATGGTTGGGGATATCCCCATCACGATGAGGATTTCGGACAGACCCTTGCGGTCCATGGGGCCGGCGAGGGGTTCTATCTGGTGCTGCCGATCTTCGGCCCCTCGTCAGTGCGCGATGGTGCCGGTTTGGTTGTCGATACCTTTCTTGATCCGTTGACATATGTCGGACGGATCTATGACATAGAAGATGAACTGCTTATACGTACGGCGGTAGGCGGTATCGACACGCGCTCGCGCAACATCGATACCATCGACGATTTGCAAAGAGACTCCATCGATTTCTATGCTCGCATACGCTCGCTCTATCGACAATCACGAGCGAACGAGATCCGCAATGGGGCCAGCGATGACAGCCAGACATCGGGCCTCTATGGCAGCGAACCCGACTTCAGCGACCCCGACTTCAGCGACGATGCGGACAATTCCGAGACAACTGACTGAGACAAGCCTAAACCGCCGCGCCCTTTTACGATGGGTAAATGGGGCGATTGTCGGTGTTTTGGCGCTCGTCTGGCTACCGGCATCCGGGCGGGCGGATCAAGCAGACGCCGCGGGCGCCTTCCTGTTATCGCTCACGGATAGGGCGATCGCGGAATTAGCCGATGAGTCGGTTCCGGTCGCCGAGCGAAAGCAGCGCTTTCGTCAGCTTTTCAACGACAACTTTGACGTTCCGGCCATCGGCCGCTTCGTTCTTGGCCGCTATTGGCGATCCGCCGATAAAGCCGCGCAGGGGGAATTCCTGGCGGTGTTCGAGGACGTGATGGTCGACCGGTTTGCCCCTCAGTTTGCCGGCTACGCCGGCACCAAATTCAAGATCGGTGCCATTCGCGAAGTCAGTGAAAACAATCAGATCATGGTCAGCTCGACCGTGGCCCCGCCAAACGCCGAGGCCGCGCACGTCGATTGGCGCCTGCGCAGCCGTGACGGCGGCTTCAAGGTCTTGGATGTCGTCGCTCAGGGCCTCAGCATGGCCCAGACCCTGCGCTCCGAGTACGGCTCGGTCCTGAAAAATTCAGGCGGCAAAATCGACGCCCTGATCGCCCTACTCCGCAAACGCACCAACCGGGCCGGCTAATCTTCCGATCCCGGCCGCATGTGAGCCGTCGTTGCCAAATCCATCGCGGCTACGCACAGCATTGTGACCACGCACCGCATTTTGGGTATCGATAAAAGCAGCTAGAACTGTGACGTGCCGCGTCACGGCCCTGGAGCTAAGCGACCGATCGCCGCGGCGCGCGTATGACAAGGAAAGGGAGTCGACATGAACGTTACAAAAACAATAACCGTGGCGGGCGTGCTGTTTCTGATGAGCGCGTCGTTCGCGGTGGCTCAAGATCATCCGATGGGGTTTTTCGTCACCAGCGTCGGTGTCGGACAGGGCGGAAATTTAGGCGGCCTTGAAGGTGCCGACGCTTATTGCACAAAGCTGGCGGAAGCGGCTGGGTCCACCGGGCGCACGTGGCGCGCCTATCTCAGCACCCAGGCCGACGGAAAGCGCGGCATTTCCGCTCGCACCCGGATTGGACCTGGCCCCTGGTACAACGCGATGGGAGAGCTGATCGCCAGCGATCTCGATCAACTCCATTTGAACCCGAACATCGTCCTCAGAACCGCCTTGGACGAAAGCGGCAATCGTGTGAAGGGCCGCTATGACGAACGCAACGAGCATGACATTTTGACCGGCTCGATGGCTGACGGCACAGCCTACTTCCCCAGCAAGGATGACCATACGTGCAGCAACTGGACGAGCTCCGGCGAGGGCAGCGCGCAGGTCGGACACCATGACCGGCATGGTGGTGGCAACACCTCATGGAACTCCGCGCATGGGTCAAGGGGATGCAGCCAGGCGAATCTGGCAAGCACCGGCGGCGCGGGGCTCCTCTACTGCTTCGCGGCGGACTAAGTCGAATTCAGGCAAAGGGGGCGATGATCCGCCCCCTTTGCCGCACCTCGGATGTGCAGGGATTTTGCGCCCGCGCCAACATCGACTGGCTGTTCGTCGACTAGCTGCCACCCGCCATGATTTTCTTTACATCGCCAAGGCCGAGCGGATTGCCGCCCACACCCCATTGGCCGTCCTTGATTTCTTCGATGACAACCCAAGTCACATCGCGCAGCTTTTCGCTGGTCACGTCCGTGATGGCATCCGTGATCTTGCCGATCAGGTCTCTGGATTGATCGGCGCTGAGTTCATCTTTGAAAACTTTTACGTTGATAAGCGGCATGATTTACCTCGTATTCTTGAAGATGAAAGAAGCCCCGGGCCGATGCGCAATGCTGGCCCGGAGTGCTTAGCGTCACACTGTTTTCACGCTCGCCAGATG
>JAJFGP010000007.1 GCA_021776055.1 Kiloniellaceae bacterium | reverse complement strand
CGGCTTGCGCGTCCTGCAAGGCTATGGACAGACAGAATCGGCACCCGTCATCTCCGCCAATCCGCCGCACAAGGTCAAGATGCACACCGTGGGCCCGCCCCTCAAAGGCGTCGAGGTAAAGATCGCCGAGGACGGCGAAATACTGGCGCGCGGCGAATTGGTCATGCAGGGTTACTGGCGCAACGAGGAAGCGACAGCGGAGGTCCTGAAGGACGGTTGGTTACACACCGGCGATATCGGCCGCCTGGATGAAGACGGCTATATTCAAATTACCGACCGCAAGAAGGACATCATCGTCCTCTCCGGCGGCGACAACATCTCGCCAGCGCGGATCGAGGGCCTGCTGACCCTACAACCTGAAATTCAGCAGGCCATGGTCTATGGCGACAAACGCCCGCATCTGGTTGCGATCCTGGTTCCCGACGACGAGTTCCTGGCCACTTTTGCCCGCGAGGTCGGCAAACCGGCCGATCTGAGCACGCTATGCGATGATCCAGACTTGCACGCAGCCCTGGTGGCCGCCGTGGATAAGGTCAATCGAGACCTATCGCCCTATGAAAGGATTCGCCGTTTCACGATCGCCGGCAGTGCCTTTACGACCGACAACAAAATGATGACACCCAGCCTGAAAGTTCGCCGGCATGTGGTTTTCGAGAATTACGGCAAATCATTAGAGGGTTTATACTGACTTATTTCATTATATATATTTTACTACTTAAGATTGTTCATGTAAATCCTGTGTACTAAAAGATACAATATTCACAGCAATTGATATATTTCCCATTTAGTAACCCTTTCTATTCAATTTTGTTTAATCAATAAAGCGTTGAATATACTAAATCTATCCATCCCGGCCGGACGTGAGGAGCGCCTGGCCGCCCGAGGAGGGGAATTTCGGCTGAATGTCGGAGAGACGAAACCGCACGCAAAGACACCGCCATGGCCATCACGTTCTAACGGGCGTTCGCGTTACCCAACAGTTACTCGACGGCCTGCGGGAGTTGCACAGCGACTTCTTGCGGGGGGTACGCGACGGCCGGAAGATTGCGATGCGCCGGTGCGATTTGTCGCGCCTCGACTTCAGCGGCATGGAGTTGAGCAAGGCCGAACTGCTTGCCTGCAGCTTCGACGGATCGCGCCTGTCCGGCAGTAACTTTCACCTCGCCAACCTGTTTGCCGGCAGCTTCGAGGACGCCGATCTGACCGGCGCCAATTTCGAAAAAGCTGATCTACGCGCGGCAAATTTTGAGGGCGCCAATCTAACCGCCGCCAAGTTCGTCGGCGCCGACCTACGCGACTGCGCGATCATGGACGACAAGACGAACCAGATCGGCGACCTCTCCCCGAGCATTTTTCGCAACGCCATGATGCGCGCCACCAACATGGCGCACAGCAAACTAAAGAACGCCGTCTTCAACGGCGCGTTGCTGCAGGACGTCGATCTGCACAATGCCGACATGCGCGAGGCCAAATTTCAAGGTGCGGAAATTGTCCGGGCAAATCTGACCGGCGCGCGTCTGGCGGACGCCGACTTGCGCGGCGCCGCGCTGACCGAAACCGATTTGTCCGGCATCGATCTTACCCGTGCCAAAACAGCGGATACCACCGGGGTCACCGCCGCTTGGATCGACGAGCAACTGGCCAACCACGCCGAATGGATCACCAGTGGCGGCAACGCGGGCGAGCGCGCTGTCTTCGCCGGGTTGGAGTTGAGCGGCCACAATTTCGCCGGTGCCAATCTCGCCGCCGCGGATCTTGGCGCGGCAACTCTGGTGGGCGCCAACTTGTCCAATGCCATGCTCGCCGCGGCAAACCTGCAGGGCGCCAATCTCTTGAGCGCCAACCTGCAAGGCGCTGATCTCCGCGGCGCCGAACTAACGGATGCGAATATGCGGGGCGCGATCATGATCGATTGCAAATCCGGTGCGCTGCCCGGATCCATTTTGATGACCCTGCTCAAAGAGGCGGTTTAGGCGTTGCCGCACGCCGCCGCCGGCGCCAATCGAGCAGGACTTTGATAGCCACCGGCACGAGCGTAATACTCCCGAGCGCCAGGACCGCCAAGCCCACGCGCCGCGCATCCGCGGAAGCGAGTTCCTCGCCAAAATGCGCCAGTAGATAACTTGCCGGCGCGATACCCAACAAAGTTGCCACAGCAAAGCGCCAAAGAGTAAGTGGCGTTAGGCCAGCGGCATAACTCACCAGATCAAACGATAGAAACGGCATCAACCGGGTCGCGAATACTATCGCCATCAACGCGTTCTGGGACCCCAACCAGCCGACCGATACCCGGTCGCCGAACCATCGCACCAAGACCTCCCGGCCCAGAATGCGAGCAATGCCAAAGGCCAACAAGGCACCGACTTCAGCGCCGATCCCCACATACAGCGCCCCCCACATGTGGCCGTATGCCGCACCGGCGGCCATCGCAATCGGCGCACTAGGGATGGGACTAAGCACAACGGCAAAGCTCATCAGCGCAACGACCGCCGCCGGACCAAACCAGCCCAATTGCACGACATAGGCCTTCAAAGCCTCGCCATCGAGAAGGTGGTCCAGGACGCCGCTCCAAGACAACACACCGTAGATCGCGGCCAAGGCCAGGATGGCGGCGGCGGCCATAGCGAGCCGCCGCACAGCAATACGGGTTAGCGCCACTAGTCGCCCAGGGTCCGCCGCCGCTCCTCGAATTCCGCCTTGTCGATCTCACCGCGGGCGAAGCGCTCCTTCAGGATGTCGACCGCCGACTTGCCGCCCAGCCCTGGCCCATGCCCCGCACCACCGAGCCAGCGAACGGCCAAGATGATGAGAAAGATGATGGTGCCCCAGAAGGCGATCATCATCACGGAACCGAAAATCATATGCCCCCAGCCCCATCCGCCATCCCACATATAGGAGCGGTCGGGATAGCCTTGTGCCTGTGCCAACGCCGTACCGGGCAATATCAGGCCGGCAAGCACCGATCCGGCACGACTTAAGCTTAAGAATGAATTCATCATAACCTCACAGAAATTTGCGACACCTTGGAAGCCGATTAGCCTTCCCGATGGCCCGCGCCCAAGGTATAAGTGATCGGCCCGTTCCCCTCCTAGGTCAAGCATATGACGAGATTGAGGCTGATTGCCGCGCTGGCGCTGGTTTTTGTGGTTGCGGCCGGCAGCCCTGCCAAACCGATGTCTTCGGCCAATGTTACCGTTGTGGTCGAGAATCTGCGCAGCGCCGACGGCGATGTGCGCGTCGCCCTGTGGTCCGCTGCCGATGGCTTCACCGAGGCCGACTCGGTGGTCGCCGAGACCAAGGAGAAGGCGCAGTTCGGCAGCGTTATTCTTCGCCTCGCCGGTTTGCCGACAGGCCGTTACGCGGTTGTCAGTTATCATGACGAGAATGGCAACGGCGATTTCGATCGCACGTTTCTGGGCCTGCCGAAAGAGGGCCTGGGCTTCAGCAATGGCGCCTGGATCGACCTGGGGCCACCCGCGTTCGACGAGGCGGCGGTGGACGTCGAAGCCCCGAACGAGGTGATTATCGTTAAACTGCGCTATTAGCACGACAGCACCGGCCTTTTCGGTAATACCGGATGCAAAATTTCTCCAATGCACCTGCAGACATTGTATCCCTTGCGCGCTTGAGTGCATTGGCGAGTGATTTGTGCTTTCTAGGTAATGGTCGCCGTTGCCACGTTGAAAAAAAGGTCAGCACACGTTAACTTTATTCAACGACTCCGGTGCTAATTTGCACTCCTAGCAGCCAATGTGGGATACCGGGCCATGGCGCTTGCGGCCGTCTCCCTAGACGATAAGTACGCCCTCGATGCGGGGCGAATTTTCCTAACCGGAACGCAGGCCCTCGTGCGCCTGCCGATCATGCAACGACAGCGCGACGCCGCGGCCGGCTTGAACACCGGCTGTTTTATTTCCGGCTATCGCGGATCGCCGCTCGGCGGTCTGGATCAGCAGCTTTGGCAGGCGCGTCCGTTCCTGCAAAGCAACCACATCCATTTCCAGCCCGGCGTCAACGAAGACATGGCCGCCACCGCCGTGTGGGGCAGCCAACAGGGTAATCTATTCGGCGATAGCAACTACGACGGCGCCTTCGCCATGTGGTACGGCAAAGGGCCTGGTGTCGACCGGTCCGGCGATGTGTTCAAGCACGGCAACGCCGCCGGGTCCTCGGCACATGGTGGAGTTTTGCTGCTAGCCGGTGACGATCACACCGCCAAGTCGTCCACCCTCGCCCATCAGTGCGAATACAGCTTCATGGACGCCATGATCCCGGTGCTTAATCCGGCGGGCGTCCAGGAGTTCCTCGACCTCGGTCTCTACGGCTGGGCCATGAGCCGCTATTCCGGCTGCTGGATTGGCTTCAAGACCATTGGCGAGACGGTAGACAGCTCGGCCAGCGTTTACGTGGACCCGCATCGCGCGCAGATCGTCCTGCCCGACTCCGACGATTTCGAGATGCCGCCCGGCGGCCTCAACATTCGCTGGCCCGACCAGCCCCTGGAGCAAGAAGAGCGCCTGCACCGCTACAAGGTACACGCGGCCCTCGCCTTCGCCCGCGCCAATCGGCTGGACCGGGTGGTCGTCGACTCGCCCAAGCGGCGCTTTGGTATCGTCACCGCCGGCAAGTCCTATCTGGACGTGCGCCAGGCCCTGGAGGATCTGGGCATTGACGATGCGATGGCCGCCGACATCGGCCTGACCGTCTACAAGGTCGGCATGACCTGGCCCCTGGAGCGCACCGGCTTGCGCGCCTTCGCCGAGGGCCTGGACGAAATTCTGGTGGTCGAGGAAAAGCGCGCGGTCCTGGAAAACCAGATTAAGGAACAGCTCTATAATTGGCGCGCCGATGTGCGCCCGCGGGTCATCGGTAAATACGATGAGGAGCAGGAGTGGATCCTGCCCTCCACCAAGGAACTGACTCCGGCGCGTATCGCCCGGGTCATCGCCCGGCGCATCGCGCGCTTCTATTCCAGCGAGCGGATCGAACAGCGGCTGCGTTTCCTTACCGAGCGGGAAACGGCCCTCGAAGCCAAATCCGCGCCTATACAGCGTATCCCTTATTTCTGCTCCGGTTGTCCACACAACACCTCGACCCGTGTGCCCGAAGGTAGCCGGGCGCTGGCCGGCATCGGCTGCCATTACATGGTGCAGTGGATGGACCGGAACACCGACACCTTCACCCAAATGGGCGGCGAGGGTGTGCCCTGGGTCGGCCAAGCGCCGTTCAGTAAGACTCAACACGTCTTTGCCAACCTAGGCGATGGCACCTATTTCCATTCCGGCATCCTGGCCGTGCGTGCCTGTGTCGGCGCCGGGGTCAACATCACCTTCAAGGTGCTCTACAACGACGCCGTGGCCATGACCGGTGGCCAGCACGTTGACGGGCCGCTGGACCCGGCCATGATCACCCGCCAGCTCTATGCGGAAGGCGTAAAAAAAATCCTCGTCGTTGCCGACGACCCGAACAAGTATCCGATCGGTGTGGAATGGGCGCCGGGGGTTTCCGTACACCACCGGGACGAACTGGATCACGTCCAGCGGCAAATTCGCGACATTCCCGGCGTGACCGCCATCGTCTACGACCAGACTTGCGCCGCCGAGAAACGGCGCCGGCGCAAGCGCGGCCTTTTTCCCGATCCGCCGAAGCGCGTCTTCATCAACGATTTGGTCTGCGAAGGCTGCGGCGACTGTTCGGTCAAGTCCAACTGCCTTTCCGTGGTGCCGTTGGAGACCGAGTTCGGACGCAAGCGGGCGATCGATCAGTCGTCCTGCAACAAGGATTATTCCTGCGTCAACGGCTTCTGCCCCAGCTTCGTTACCGTGCACGGTGGTGGCCTGCGCAAGCCCAAGGGCGAAAGCACCACCGGCACTGTTGAGTTGGGGCCATGGGCGAACCTGCCGACACCGACCCTGCCGGAGATACAGGAGCCATACGGCATTCTGGTAACCGGCGTCGGCGGCACCGGCGTGGTCACCATCGGCGCCCTGCTTGGCATGGCGGCGCACATCGAAGGCAAGGGCTGCTCGGTTCTCGACATGGCCGGTCTGGCGCAAAAGGGCGGCGCCGTCATCAGCCACGTGCGCATCGGCGCGCAACCTGAGGATATCCACGCCGTGCGCCTTTCCGCCGGCGGCGCGAAACTGGTACTTGGCTGCGATCTCGTGGTGGCCGGCAGCTTCGATGCCTTGTCCAAGATCCAGCAAGGTTCAAGCCACGCCGTCATCAACGCGCACGAAACCATCACCGGCGACTTCACCCGCAATCCGGACTTAGGCTTCCCGGCGCGGGAACTGCGCGAGGTCATTGCCGACTCCGCAGGCCCTGGCAACGCCGACTTCCTGGACGCCACACGCCTGGCCACTGCCCTGCTCGGCGATTCGATCGCCACCAACCTGTTCATGGTGGGTTATGCTTGGCAAAAGGGTCTGATCCCGTTGTCCCTCGACGCCATCGAGAGCGCCATCGACTTGAATGGCGTCGCCGTTGCCGCCAACAAGAAGGCGCTATTGTGGGGTCGCCGCGCCGCGCATGACTTGCAAGCGGTGGAGGCTTTAGCCAAGCCCAAGCAGACACCGCCTAGCCGTCAACTCTCCGCCTCGTTGGAGGAGATGACCGCACGCCGCATCACCTTCCTGACCGACTATCAGGATGCCGAATACGCCGCCCGCTACGGCGCCCTGGTAGAACGGGTGCGCACCGCCGAGGCGGAGCGCACGCCCGGCCGCGCGGGTCTAGCCGAGGCGGTGGCGCGCTACTATTTCAAGCTGCTCGCCTACAAGGACGAGTACGAAGTCGCGCGCCTCTACACCAACGGCGAGTTCATGGCCAAGCTGCGCCAGCAGTTCGAGGGCGATGTACGCCTGCGCTTCCACATGGCGCCGCCGCTTCTCGCCCGCCGCGATCCGGAAACCGGCCATTTGCAAAAGCGCGAATTCGGCGGCTGGCTGTTCCATGCCTTCAAAATTCTGGCCAAGCTGCGCCACCTACGCGGTACATCCCTGGATATCTTCGGCTACTCCGCCGAGCGGCGGTTGGAACGGCGCCTTATTAGCGATTACGAGACTCTGATCGACGAGGTCCTCGGCGACCTGACGGCGGACAATCATCGCCTGGCCGTCGACCTAGCCTCGGTGCCCGAGCACCTGCGCGGCTTCGGCCACGTGAAGGAGGAGCACCTGGCCCAGGCGAAGACGCACCAGGCGCAGCTCCTGACTCTATTCCGCTCCCCACCAGCACAACGGACTGCCGCCGAATGAGCAAACCGGTCGCTGTTGTCGTCGGTGCCGGACCCGGCCTGGGTGCGGCTCTTGCGCACCGCTTCGCCGCCGCAGGCATGGCCGTGGCGGTCGCCCGCCGCAACGCCGACAAGCTAGGCGGCCTAGCAGCCGAGATAGGCGGCAAGGCCTATGCCTGTGATGCCACGGACGCCGGCGCGGTCGAAGATATGTTTGCCGCGGTGACCAGCGATCTGGGCACACCGGTCCTCGCCGTCTACAACGCCGGCGCCTACCGGCCCGGCGGCATTCTGGACATCGATCCGCGCGACTTTGAGGACTGCTGGCGCATTGGCTGTCTGGGCGGCCTGCACGTGGGTCAGGCGGCGCTGCGCCGCATGGTCCCCACCGGCGCCGGAACCATCATCTATACCGGCGCCACCGCCTCCCTGCGCGGTTCGGCGGGTTTTGTAAATCTGGCCATGCCGAAATTCGGTCTGCGGGCCCTGGCGCAAAGCATGGCGCGAGAGTTTGCCCCCAAGGGCATTCACGTGGCGCACGCCATCATCGATGGCCAAATCGCTGGCGAGCGGCCCGGCTACCGGGCGGACGAGCGCGGCAATGATGCCGTCCTTGCCCCATCGGCCATCGCCGAGGCGTATCTGAATCTGCACGAACAGCCGCGCAGCGCCTGGACGCAGGAACTGGACCTGCGCCCGTGCCTGGAGAAGTTTTAGGGCACGAGTAGCCTCGACAGCCCCTCTCCCGTCATTGCCGGGCTTGACCCGGCAATCCATGGCGCAGCGTTGCGATGGATGCCCGTGTCAAGCACGGGCATGACGATTTGTAATAGAGGCGATGACTGGTCCGGCCGACTGGACGATGCCCTACGCCACCAAGCCGATGGCGCGTTTATAGAGATCGAGCAGGGCTTCCTGCTCCTGCCGGTCGGCGGTTTCCATTTTGCGCAGCCGGATGATCTGGCGCATGACCTTGGTATCGAAGCCGTTGCCCTTGGCCTCGGCATAGACCTCACGGAGGTCCGCGGTAAGCGCCGCCTTCTCTTCCTCCAACCGCTCGATCCGCTCCACGAATGAGCGCAGACGATCAGCCCCTATCCCCCCGACATCGTTCATCTTTACTTGCCTCTCCCTGCGTCACGGATTGCCGGTGGTTTGCTGAAAACCCGCAACAGGTGCGGCCGCTTCCACCGGGGCCGAGAGACTATCGCCGCATGCGTGTTCTTTCAACGCTACAAACAGCAAAACGGGAGCAAAAGTATGAGCGGTTCCGCAAGGCACCATCTTGCGGTATACTATCGGGGTAATTCTCGCGTAGAACGGGAATCTCGATACAGGGGGCGCGCGAAGGTGCAACCCACGGACCAGATGCCGCTTGGCACAGCGACGCAACTTGAATGCGGCGATCGGATCGCCTCGTTCATTCTACCGGATCAGGACGGCGCCCCCGCAACTCCCGTGGCCGACGAGGTTGCTGGAAAACCAACACTTCTGGTCTTTGACTGCGGCACCGACGACGACGGTGTCTACGCGCGCGAGCTAACGGCCCTACGCGACCACGCCGAAGCGTTCAAGGAAAGCGGCGCAACCGTCTTTGCCATCACGCGCAGAAGTATCGCCGACAACCGGCATCTGCACGCAACCCATGACCTTCCGTTTCAAGTGCTCTCCGATGCTGATGGCAAGGCGTTCAAAGCTTGTGGCTTGGACCCTACGCCGCCCGGCTGTCCCGTGGTTACCCTTGTGGTTGACCCAAATTTCCGCGCTGTCCGCGCCATCGGCGGCGGCGATGCCGGATCCCACGCGTCGCGGGCATTGACGGATCTTGTGCGCCTGGGGAACGAGTATCGCGGTGCGCAAATCGGCGCTCACCCACCGGTCCTGGTGCTGCCCCGAGCACTCACGCTGGCGGACTGCGCCCGGCTGATCGAGATCTGGCATCAACCGGCGCCGACTTGGCAGACCGACGGGATGCACTGCGAGGGTTATGCCGTGGAGACGGGTAACTTCAAGGTGCGCAACGAGAGCTATGGACTCGTCCTGCAACTCGTCGTCCGAGATGCGCAGGTGCAGAAATACCTGGATGCCAAGTTAGGCCGCCGCATCATGCCCGAGATCCGCAAAGCCTTCCAAACCACGGCCTCGCAGCGCGAGGAATACCGCATCGCCGGTTACGATGCCGCCGAAGGCGGATACCTGCCGGCGCACCGAGACAACCCGACGCCGGAGACGCAGCAACGGCGCTTCACGATGTCGGTCACCTTGAACGCGGAAGACTTCACCGGCGGGGCCCTGCGTTTTCCGGAGTACGGTGGCCAAGAATACCTAGTCCCCACGGGCGCGGCCATCGTCTGGTCCTGCTCGCTTTTGCACGAAGTCCTGCCCGTCCTCTCCGGCCATCGCTTCATCCTAGGCACCCACTTGTTCGGGACCTAGGCGCTGGCATCGCATCTGCATTGACAGATTGTCGACAATCTTATTTTATCATCAAGCTTGCGGAATAAGAAATTTCAGGGAGGCCTCGATGATGTTCAGGACACCGATTGCGCGGTTGTCAGCCGCGTTTGCCGTACTTGCGGCTCTGGTTGTGTTTTCCGGCGGCGCCGGCGCGCAGGAAACTTCGACCTGGGATGCGATTAAGGACCGCGGCTCGCTGCGCATTGGCGTTACCCAAGCGCCGCCTTGGTTCTCCAAGGACCCGGCATCGGGAGTCTGGGAAGGCCTTGGCTCGGCTATCGGCAAGCAGATGGCCGAGGAGCTCGGCGTAAAATTCGAGCCGGTCGAGGTCACCTGGGGTACGGCTGTCGCGTCCCTGCAGGCCAACAAGATTGACGTCATGTTCGTTCTGGACGCCACGCCAAAGCGCGCGCTGGCCATCGACTTTCCGGCGCAGCCGCTGCTCTATTATGCCCTGGCTGTTCTTGCCGACGATGATATGAAGATCGAGACGTGGGCCGACCTCAACAAGGACGGCATGAAGATCGCGGTGACCCAAGGCACGACCATGGACCGCTATGTCACTGACCACCTCGACAAGGCGGAAATCCTGCGCTTCCCATCAAACGGTGAATCGGTTGCCGCCTTTCAGTCCGGGCGCGTGAACGCCGTGTCCTTGTTCCATCCGCCGTTGATCGCCATGCGCAAGAAGATTGGCCGGGGGCAGATCGTTTTACCAAGTCCAATTCGTCAATCCGCGTCGTCGGCAGGTGTTCGTCAGGAACCCGACAAACGCTGGCGCGACTGGGTAAACACTGCCATCGCCTACTACTACAATACCGGGCAGACCCAGGTCTGGTACGAGGAATTCCTCACCAAATTCGGCGTCGATCCGACAACCGTACCGGCGATCCGCCGCGAGAATTGGACGAACTGAAGATATTGACTGGGTGACCGGGGCCGTGGTCCGTCCAGGGAATTGTGACAATGGGATATGAGTGGGACTTCGGGATCGTATTGCGCGATTTCGATGTGTTGCTGCTTGGTCTCGTCAACACCCTGAAGATTACGATTCTCGCACTCCTGTTCGGTGTTCCGTTGGGACTCGGCGCGGCCTTGCTCAGGCTGTCGTCGAACCCCGCCGTGCGTATTCCGGTCGGCATTCTCATCGAATTTTTCCGCTCGACGCCGCCGATCGTACAGCTGTTTTGGTTCTTTTTTGCCCTTCCCTTGTTGACCGGGATCGAGATCGATCCGTTCCGCGCGTCGGTGTTGACCTTCTCGATTCAGTCGTCCGCGTTCTTTGCCGAGGTTTTTCGCGGTGGCATCGTGTCGATCGAACGCGGCCAATGGGAGGCCGCCAAGGCCATCGGCATGGCGCGCAACCAGACCCTGCGGCGGATAATCCTGCCGCAGGCGGTCAAACGGATGATCCCGGCCTTTCTCGAGCGCGTCATCGAGTTGATGAAGACGACGACGCTGGTGGCAACCGTGTCCTACGCGGACCTGCTGTACCAAGCCAACAACATCGCCCAATCCACCTATCGACCATTGGAGGTCTTCACCATCGCGGCGCTGATGTATTTTGCCATTCTGTTTCCGATTTCTATGACGGTTAGACGCCTTGAGCGGCATCTTGCGCGCACCGGCGAGACGACAGCGCACTAGGTCGGAACAAACCAATGGAACACACCTGGGATTTTTCCTCCATTCTCGCCAGCCGCGATCTTCTGTTGGTCGGGCTGGGCAATACGATTCGACTGGGCGTGCTTTGTCTTGTGGTCGGGCTTACTGCCGGCCTCTTTGTCGGTGCGGCACGCTATTCGCGCAATCGGCTTATCAACTGGCCGGCCACCGCGTTCATCGAGGTATTCCGCAACACACCGGCGCTGGTGCAGATCATGTGGTTCTTCTTCGCCTTCCCGATCATATCGCCGTTCCAGATCGACGCTTTTACAGCCGCGACATTGGGCTTAAGCCTGAACACAACCGCCTTCTGCGCCGAGGTCTATCGCGGCGGCATTCAATCTATCCACAAGGGCCAATGGGAGGCGGCAAAGGCGATCGGCATGAGCTATAGCCAGCAAATGCGCCGCATCATCCTACCGCAGGCGATTGCCCGCATGATCCCGGCCTTCATGAACCGTGCCGTGGAGTTGATGAAGATGACGTCACTCGCTTCGGTTATCGCGTTTGGCGAACTCATGCATCAGGCAAAGGCAATTTCGACTTACAACTTCAATCCGATCGAGACATACACGGTGGTCGCCCTGATCTTCTTCATCATGATTTACCCCATGGCCATGGTCGTCCAACGTGTCGAGTTGCACCTGCGGCGGAGCGATCAGTGACCGAAGTCCTGCGCATCGAGAACCTGCATAAATCTTTCGGGGCAAACCACGTCCTGAAGGGTATCGATCTGGTGGTCGAAAAGGGTCAGGCGGTGGTTCTGATCGGTGCCTCCGGCTCCGGAAAATCGACGCTGCTCAGGTGCGTCAATTTTCTGGAGACCCCATCCGACGGCAGGGTATGGCTCGATGGCACACTCGTCGGCCACCAGAGCAACGGCGCCATGGACTACCGTGAGAGCGACCTCATTCCGATCCGTTCTCACGTCGGCATGGTATTTCAGCATTTCAATCTATTCCCGCACATGACGGCCAGGCAGAATGTGATGGAGGGGCCACGCACGGTTTTGCGCCTGTCCAAAGCAGAGTGCATTGAACGGGGTGAAAAATACCTGCGCAAGGTCGGGCTTGCGGAGAAAATGGATGCCTACCCGTCGCATCTTTCCGGCGGTCAGCAGCAGCGCGTCGCGATTGCTCGCGCGCTGGCCATGGAACCACGGCTTATGCTGTTTGACGAAGCGACCTCGGCACTGGACCCGGAGCTTGTGGGTGAAGTACTGCAAACCATGAAAGATCTCGCGGACGAAGGCATGACCATGCTGATCGTCACGCACGAGCTTGGGTTCGCGTACTCCGTGTCCGACAAAATCCTCTTCCTTCATCAAGGGCTGATACACGAGCAAGGAACACCGGACGAAATTCTGGTGCGCCCGTCGCAGACGCGCACCCGTGAATTCCTTCGCGGTCATGCCACCTTCCGGTTGCCCGATGCTGAATTCTAGAAACGAGAGATGATGAGCAAACCACTCAATTCAAATTCCACTCATGACGCCGCCGCGGATAGCCGCAACGACGAGCTGATGATCTACGTCAACGGCGCGATCGTGCACCGCGCCGACGCCAAGGTTTCCGTCTACGACTCCGGTTTTATGCTGGGCGATGGGATTTGGGAAGGCATTCGCCTTTACAACGGAAAATGGGCCTTCCTGGACGAGCACATGGACCGGCTTTACGAGGCCGCCAAGGCGATCGACCTGGATGTTCGCCTCACGCGCGATCAGATGATCGGGGCTCTGAACGACACGGCGGATGCCAACAACATGCACGAGAACGTCCACGCTCGGCTGATGGTGACTCGGGGCGTGAAAACGAAACCGTTCCAGGACCCGCGCCTCTCTCAATCCGGGCCAACGATTGTCGTCATCATGGAGCACTCCGCGCCGTCGGAAGACATTGTGAAACACGGCATCCGCCTTCACACGGTTCCGATTCATCGCGGCCTGCCGATGACTCAGGACCCAAAATTGAACTCCCACTCCAAGCTCAACTGCATCCTTGCCGGCATACATGCGCAGAAGGCCGGCGCCGACGAGGCGCTGATGCTGGATCCCCAAGGCTTCGCCAACACCACCAATTCATGCAACTTCTTTATCATACGCAAAGGCGAAGTCTGGACCTCGACCGGCGACTATTGCATGAACGGGATTACACGAAAAAAGGTGATCGAGCTATGCCGCGCCAACGGTATTCCGATGTTCGAGCGCAACTTTTCTCTCGTCGATACCTATGGGGCGGATGAAGCGTTCTTGACCGGCACATTCGGCGCCCAGACGCCGGTGGCCGAGATTGACGGCCGCACCATTGGCAACGGCGGCGCCGGACCAACGACTTTGACCATTCGTCGCCTCTACAAAGACTTGGTAGCAAAGGATACGGCATGACCAGCCTCAGCTCGCTTCGACCTTTGGAAGACCGCACGCGCCGCAGTCAAATCGTCGATCAGCTGCGCGATCTGATTGTATCGGGCCAGGTGGAGCCCGCCGGCCGGCTCACGGAAACGATGCTTGCCGAGCGTCTGGGGGTCAGCCGGGCGCCGCTGCGCGAAGCCATTCGGGAACTGGTCGAAAGCGGACTCGTCGTAAGCGAGCCCTACAAGGGGATGTCCGTCCGCTCCGTCACCCGCAAGGATCTGGAAGAGCTGTATTCCCTGCGCACGACCTTGGAGCAGTTTGCCTTCCGGCTGGCCTGGCCATTGCGAACCCAAACCGCCAAGGCGAATCTTCTGGAACGCAATGCCCGGCTTGATGCGGCCATAGCGGCAGGCGACAATCCGGCCCTTGCCATCGAACTCGAGTTGAACCTCCATAGCTGGTGCTACGAGTTGGCCGGGCATTCGCTTTTGCAGCAGACTTGGCGGCGGATGCTTCCCAACCTGCAATTCTATTTCACTCTGCACCAAAGAGCCCATAACCGCCCGGGGCCATTGCGCGAGGCCCACGACCTATACGTCGGGCTGGCGGGCGGCGATGACCTGGATGCCATGCTCGCCCATCTTGAAGACCACATGCGCCAGGGCCTGACAACGACACTAAGCTTTATCGGCTAAGACCCCCGCAAAGCGGCCACGGCGCTAAATGTCGATACGCCGTACGGCACGACGTAGGTCAAAACCAGTTTTCCGAAATCAATAGTGTGATCGGCGAGAAAGCCGTCGCCCTGGTTGATGATTACGAGCAACGTTCCCACAAGCCCGCACACCTTTAGGGCGCGCACGACGACCGAGCGGCGCGTTGCCAGAAACCACCAGCTCTGTGAGAGCATGTCGGTCCGGGCGGCCCGGGGCACATCATTCCGATCCAACATCGCGTTTCTCCTTGCGCAAGAAAATTCTTGCTGATTTGTATCAAAAATCTATTTATCCGACGATTTTGAATATATAAAGAATACGCGATCAACAAGACATTAGGGAGGACGGAATGGCCAAGAGACGTAAAACTCGCCTCAAGCATCTGGCGGAAAAGGTCCAAAACGGCGTCCGCATTGTCGGCATGGAATGCCATGACACGCCGAGTGCAATCATCGCCGAAGAGCTGGGCATGGATCTACTGTGTTGTGGCAGCCCCGGTCCCATGGGGATGATGGGGCACAAATCCATGGCGACCGTGGACTTCGAGGAACAGCTCTACATGCTGCAAGGGGTGTTGCGCGGCGCGCACTCGCCGTTCATCATCTGCAACATGCCCAACACGACCGCCTGCATTTCAGTGGGTGAGTCGGTGCACAACGCCGCCAAGGTCGTCAAACTGGGCGCGGACGGGGTCCATATCGAACCGTCGCTGGGCACCGTACCGCACATCAAAGCCATCGTTGATGCCGGCATTCCCGTAGTTGGACACTTTGGCGTACAGGGTGAGCGCGCCGTTATGAATTCCGGCCACGCTCCCGCCGGGTGCACGGCGGAAGACGCAGAACAAATCGTTACCCTGGTCCGCGCCAGCATCGACGCCGGCATCTTTGCGGCCTTGTTCGAGCACACCTCGGTTGAACTCACCAAGTGGTGCTACGAAAACCTACCCGTAGCGGTAGCGAGCCTTGGATCCGGTCCCCATGCGCATGGGATTTTCCATGTTTCATCCGACATTATCGGCTGCTCCGTGTTTCCCATTCCGCCGAAGCGAGAAGTGTTCGGAGATGTCTGGGGCGAGATGCGCAAGGCCTACACCGCCTACATCAACGCGGCCAGCGGCGGTCAATTTCCCAAGCCGGAATTGTCTCATACCATGCGGGACGGAGAGCACCAAAAATTCTTAGCCGCCATGGGATAAGCACGCGACCGGACGGGCGGGTGGACTTGCAGCAACACCCCGCCCGCCTGTCTCCTGACGGCTTGATCGACTGGATCTCGGCGCTCTGCCCATCCACTGCGGTTGCCATCGACTGCGGCGCAGGTCTTTGCGACGTCTCCGCCATGCTCACCGCACGTTTTGACGCGGTTCAGGCCGTCGATATCAGCCTCAGGACCCTCAAGGCGGGCTTTGCTGCGTCGAACCTATTCAAGGTGACTGCCGATGCGGCCGACCTGCCGGTCCGGAGCGGCTGCTCCGATCTCGTAATTTCGATGCAGTCGCTGCACTTTTTCGATCTGCCATGCCACACGGCACAAGCCCGGCGCGTGCTGAAACCCGGCGGCATATTCGCGGCACTTTGCTACGGCGATCTGGAGCTTAAACCGCCCTTGCGCCGAACCTTTGCGAATCTGCGAGCCACCATTGGGCCTTTTTGGGAAACCGAGAAGCGATTGACCGACTGCGGCTATCGGACTCTCGACTTCGGCGACGGCTTCACCGAGGTCGCGCAGCCACCGGCGGGCTTAAAACGAAAAATGTCCGTCCGGGAGATCTCAACTTACTTCGCGCGCTCGTCCGCCGCGCGTGCGGCCACGGCCATGGCCACGGGGCGTCCGCTGCGATATCCGTCGGGTACGAGCAGCGGCTGGGCTATCTGGCCAATCCACGGCCGCGTTTTTCGTAAACTCTAAGACTCCCAGACGATCCGCGCGATCTCCGAGACGCCGCGCTGCCGCTCCATTGGGCAGTCGGGGCAATCGCGCGGGTTGGGACGATTCAGACATTGGGCGCACGCGGCAATCAGTTTTGTCGCCTTCGTCAGATCGGACTTGGCCTCGTTCAATGCCGCAAGCCGGCTATTGATGGTTGCTTCGATCTCGGCCAGCAGCCGACGAACATGAGCGCTCGACTCTCGCCCGGTCTTGTGGCCTTTCCGTTCCCTGGCCAGCCGGTCTAAGGCGCCGACGGAAATAGTCTCGGCCAGCGTCGCGGCGATGCGGACCAGCGTCTCGTCGCTTTCATGAAACAGCCGGGTTCCCCCGTCGGTCCGCAACACCGAGAGAATGCCAACCTCCACGAGTTGCCGGATACGCTGCTCGTTCACGCCCGTCTTCGACGCCAACTCGCCGATCTTTGCCGACGCATTGTTGGACCGCCGCCCCGCGATGCGGCGCGCTACACTGGCAAGCGGCTCACCGCCGCGCCAGGCATCGCGTATCTCGCGCATCAACGCGATGTCCGGCGCGCCATACCGCCGTCTGCCGCCGGCCGTACGGTCGGGAGTCAGCACGCCAAAGCGCTCCAGATACCTGATCTGTTGCGGGCTAAGACCCGTCGCCCGCGAAACCGCGCCGATACTCTGCAAATTCGAGTTCATGCCCAGTATTGTAGCAAAACAAAGGGTTGCTGCGATAGCAGGCCATACCGACTACGTTTTTTTAATGGTGGTCCGGATGGGACTTGGCGTAGGCGGCTTTTTGCTCAGCTGTCGCTTCGGTCTGGTGCTTGGCCTTCCAGTCGGCATAGGGCATGCCGTAGATCATCTCGCGTGCCTTGTCGTAGTCGACGGTGAGGCCCCGGTCCTTGGCGGCGGCGGCGTACCATTTGGACAAGCAGTTACGGCAAAAGCCGCTCAGGTTCATTAGATCGATGTTCTGCACATCCGTGCGCTCGCGCAGGTGCGTGACCAGACGGCGAAAGGCCGCCGCCTCCAACTCGGTCTGGGTTTTCTCATCCATGCCAGTCCTCCTTCTCGCCAAAAATTTTCCAGGTCCTTATATTACTGAATATCACAAGGCACCCCCACCCCGACCCTCCCCCATCAAGGGGGAGGGGGAAATGAGTTGCCGAATAATACCTTAATCTCCTCCCCCCTTGATGGGGGGAGGCCGGGAGGGGGGTGATGGCGCCGAATCGCATTAGCGCCTCACAAATCCGCGACCGTCTCCGCGATCAGCATATCGACCACGCGCCGCTGCGCCTCGACCCTGTCGGCGCCGTCGGCCAGAGCCGCATGATAGACGGCGATTTGCCGGTGGGCGCTGGTGCCGCCAGTGACGATCATCCGGGCGTGCTCCACCTCGGGCAAGCAATCGAGGGCCAGGGCGTCAACGCGGATCAGCTCGATGATCTCCTCCAGGAGATCGGCATAGGGCACGATGGCGCCGACGCCAAAATCGATCAGCCCCTCGTCCAGACCGTAGCGTTGTGCTCGCCAGCGGTTCTCCTGAATCAGCATATTGGAATAGCGGCGCCAACGCTGGTTGTTGCGTTTCAGGCGGTAAAGCATACGCAGCAGGCAAACATAGAGCGCGGCGATCGCCACCCCGTCCTTCAGGCGCGTGCAGATATCGGCGATGCGCATTTCCAAGGTGGGAAACCGCGCCGACGGACGGCAGTCCCACCACAGCTTGCTGCCATCCTCGATCACCCCGGCACGGACGATCGCATCCAGGTGGCGCTTGTATTCGCCATAGCTGTCGAAGATTTCCGGCAAGCCGGTGCGCGGCAGTTCATCAAAGACGGCGATACGATAGGATTTAAGTCCCGTTTCCTTGCCACCCCAAAACGGCGACGAGGTGGACAGCGCCAAGAGATGCGGCAGGAAATAGGTGACCTGCCCCAGCAAATCGATGCGCAGCTCGTCGTCGTCCAGGCCCACGTGCACGTGCATGCCGCAGATCAGCAGGCGCCGGACCACCGCCTGCATGTCGCGCGCGATGGCGTGATAGCGCGCCTTGTCCGTATGCTTCTGCACGTCCCAGGCGGCGAACGGATGGGTCGAGGCGGCAATTGGGGCCAGGCCGTGCTCGGCGGCCACCTCGGCGACGGTGCGCCGCATCTGCGCCAACTCGGCGCCGGCGTCTTTCACCGTCTCGCAAACGCGCGTGCCCACTTCGATCTGCGATTGCAGGAACTCCGGACTGACCTGTTCCTTCAGACGATGTTGGCATTCCGTCATTAGAGCTTCGGGCACATCGACCGCCAGATCCCGCGTCTTGCGGTCGACCAGCAAGTATTCCTCTTCCATGCCGATGGTGAAGGGCGGCTCCTTATGGCTCATGCGCCCGGTATCCCGTCGCGCAGGCCCAATCCGGCCAACACCCGCACCAATGCCTCGCCCAACACATCCACCCATTCCGCCGCGCCGTGGTGAGTGTCGATCAGGTCCTGGCGCACCTCGATCAGCACGTTCGGCAGGTCGTGCGCCTCGGCATGCAGGCGCAAGGTATAGCCCTGCACGTCGTGGCCGGAATATGGTTCGTTGTCGCCCACGGCGATACCGCGCGCCCGTAGCACCTCCATCAGAGGCTCGGCCATGCGCCCATCGTGATCCCACAGGATGCCAACGTGCCAGGGCCGCTCGATCCCGTCCATCACCGGCGTAAAGCTGTGCATGGAGACCAGCGCCGCGGCCCCGTGGCGGCCCATCAGGGCCGTCAGCGCCCGCTCCACCGCTCCGTGGTAGGGCGCGTGGAATTCGGCGACACGCGTCGCCCGCGCCTGCGGCGTCACATCGTGGTTGCCGGGCACGTCCACTCCGTCGCTGTCCGCCGGCACCAGGGTATCGTCGCCAATCGCCCGGTTCGGATCGACGACCAGGCGGGAAAAATGGCTGAGCACCGCCGGCGCGTCCAGGCGCCGCGCCAGACCCTTGGTTACATCTGCAACCCCGATATCCCAGGCGATATGGCGGCATAACTCCGCCTCGCTCAGGCCCAGCCCGGCCAGCGCCCGCGGAATAAACCGGCTGGCATGATCGCAGACCAGCAACACCGGCGCCGCCCCGGTCTCGTTATAGACCTCAAAGGGCACCGGCTCGTCCGCCGCCAACAGCGGCGCCGCCCCGCCCAGCGAGTCCGTGGGCGCGATAACGTGAGTGGTTTCCTGAGCATCGGTCATGACCGCCGACTATACCGACTGCCGCCCCGGTGTAACAGAGGTTGGCAGGCAACAAGGGCTAGGGGCAACCGAGGCGGAGTGCCCTAGACCCGGCCGGCCATACCCTAACCCCGAGCGTTTGCGCCGAGGGCCTGCAGCCGCTGCTGCGCGTCCTTGGCCAATTGCCGGGTCAGCTCCCCGGCGCCGACCTCGCGGCCCAGGGCCGCCGCCTGCCCGGCCCACAAGCTGGAGAAGTCACTGGACCCAGCCGACTCGGCCTTGGCCTTCAGAGGAGCCAGGGGGCCGCCGGCGGTGGGGAAGGCCGGCGCTGTCTCGGACATGGGGCCGGTCTCGCGCATGAAGCGGGTCATGAGGCCACGCGCCGGCCCGCCGGAGATGACGTTGGTTAGCACCGTCTGATCGTCGCCGGCGGCGCGCAACCGGGCGCGGTGCATATCGGTGATCAGCGATTCCGGCGTGAACAGATAGGCCGTGCCCACCTGGACCCCGGCGGCGCCCAGGGCAAAGGCCGCCGCGATGCCACGCCCGTCGCCGATGCCCCCCGCGGCGATCACCGGCACCTTGACCGCATCCGCCACCTGCGGCAGCAAAGCGAAGGTGCCCGGTTGCGCCGTGATGTCATCGGTCAGGAAAAAGCCGCGGTGGCCGCCCGCCTCATACCCTTGCGCGATGATCGCATCGCAGCCGTTATCCACCAGCCAACGCGCCTCCGCCACCGTGGTGGCGGAGCTGAGCACCACGCACCCGGCGGCCTTCACCCGGGTGAGCAAGGCCGGTGCCGGCAGACCAAAGTGAAAACTTACCACCTCGGGCTTCATCTCCTCCACGACGTCGCACATGGTCGTATCGAAGGGGACACGGATGCCGGCTGGCGTCGCGGCATCGGGGTCCAGGCCCAGCGCCACGTAATAACCGCGCAGCCGCGCCTTCCAGGCAGCGTCCCGCGCCGGATCGGGCTTGGGTGGCGTATGACAGAAGAAGTTGACGTTGATGGGTTTGGACGTGCGTTGCCGAATAACGCCGATCTCCGCCCGCGCCTTGACAGCATCGAGCATGGCACACGGCAGCGAGCCCAAACCGCCCGCCTCGCTTACCGCCAGCGCCAACGCCGAGCCGTTGGCCCCCGCCATGGGCGCCTGAACGATTGGCAACTCCGTGCCAATCAGATCCATCAACCTGCGATCAAGCCACATGTCGTCCCCCTAACCTACGGCCTGGCACCGCTCGTCCACAGTAGGGCGCGGCAATCTGAAGAGACGCAGAAACCTCGACCATGACCGACGATTATACCGACTGCCGTCCGGTCTCTCAATTGACAACCCCGCCCCGGCCCCGTATCAAGAGCCCTTGTATTAAAGACCCAGGGATAAGGCCCCTGCCGCTCGCTGGCGCACGCCATGGTGAAGCCTTAGATCAGATTCGATCCGCCCATTTCAGTGCCATGCGGACCGATGGTAACGCGAGCCCCATCACATAATCCGCATGCAACCACTGAATGAGGCTGTAATGACCGGATCTCTCCCCCTCCCTTCGATCCCCCTGCCCTCCATCGAGGCGTTGAAGGACCAGGCCAAGCGCCTGCGCGCCAAGCTAACAGCCGACGGCAAAGCCATCGGCCATAGCGAGGCGCTGGAGGCGCTCGCCCACCAATACGGCTACAAGGACTGGAACACCCTACACGCCGCTGTCGGCAACCGCCCGCCCGTCAGCCCCGTCGCTCTCGGCACGAGGGTCAGCGGCCACTACCTGGGCCAGCCCTTCGAGGGCACTGTCCTCGGCGTGCAAATCCTGGCAACGCCAGGCCGCTTCCGCCTAACCCTAGACTTCGACGCGCCCGTCGACGTGGTCACGTTCGACAGCTTCTCCAACTTCCGCAAACGCATCGTGTGCGTCGTGGATAGCAGAGGCAAGACCGCCGAGCGAACCTCCAACGGCCAGCCGCAACTACAACTCAAACTCTAACCATCGCGAACATGAGGGGATGGTGGGTAACCGTTTGCAGCCATCCCCGAGTGTGCTAGGCACGATCACGCTAGAGCCAACCGGAAGGAACGGGACAATGAAGATCGACGGCGGGTGTCATTGCGGCGCGATCACCTACGAGGCGGAGATCGATCCGGATCAAGTCCTCATCTGCCACTGCACCGACTGCCAAACCCTATCCGGGTCTGCCTTCCGCACCGTCGTTCTCATCGCGCCGGAAAATTTCAAGTTCCTCACCGGCACGCCAAAGGCCTACGTCAAAACCGCGCAAAGCGGCAACAAGCGCGCCCAAACCTTCTGCCCCGACTGCGGCACCCCCATCACCTCAGGCCCGGCCGACAACACCCCCGGCTCCCTCGGCATCCGCGTCGGCACCGCCCGCCAACGCGCCGCCCTAACGCCGAAAATGCAAACCTGGACCGGCTCGGCGCTGGGATGGGTGCAGGATTTGGCAGCGGTGCCGGAGGCGGGGAAGTAGGTGGCCGTAGAAAATTGCCGAACCTCTTCTAATTGGGGACAGTATTTAATTAAATGACTGTTTGAGAATACGAAAACTTGAAAACTATATACTGTCCCCAATTATAGCCTGTCCCCAATTATAGCTGGCAATTGTGAAATATGGACGATCTTATCATCTTCGACTTTGACGGTGTCATTGCCGACAGCGAGATACTGGCTAATACGGTTCTCGCTGAGGCAATCACTGAGCTAGGCGTTCCCACCACTCTCGACGACGCGTATCGCCTATACATGGGAAAACGCCTTGCTGATGTGATCACGTCCGTTGAAGTCGAACTTGGCCATGCGTTGCCCCGAGATTTCCCCGCGGAATTTCAGGCTCGGACGCTGGCGCGATTCCGAAAGGAGTTGCGGCCGGTCGATGGCGTGTACGACTACATCGATGCATTTTCGGATGTTCCACGCTGCATTGCCTCTTCGTCTTCGCCCGAGCGCCTTTCAGTGTGCTTGAAGTTACTGCGGCTGGAAAAGGCGTTCGGCGTCCACGTCTATAGCGCGTCGAATGTGCCGCGAGGAAAGCCGCATCCCGACCTCTTCATACATGCCGCTGAAAGAATGGGCGCCAATGTGACACGCACGGTTGTAATCGAGGATAGCACCTCCGGCGTGCAAGCAGGCGTAGCGGCCGGCATGAATGTTATCGGCCTTCTAGCAGCGTCACATATTCAGGATGGACATGAAGAACGGCTCGAGAAAGCTGGTGCGCATTTTCTGGCGCGATCGTACATTGACGTTGAAAGCATCACGCGCGATCTGCTGACAAACGATTCCCGTCCAGGCTCACTGGAATGATCGTGCCGAACCCCAAGATCACGCTCAACCAACTCTTCTCCACCGCCCTCGCCGCCGCCGATCCGGCGCGGGCGGTGCCGCCACACTTGCCCGATCCGCCGGTGGGGCGGTGCGTGGTGGTGGGGGCTGGGAAGGCTGCGGCGGCTATGGCGCGAGCGGTTGAGGTGAACTGGCGCGGGGAGATGGATCGGCTGAGCGGGTTGGTGGTGACGCGCTACGGGCATGGCGTGCTGTGCGAACGCATCGAGGTTATCGAGGCAGCGCATCCGGTGCCGGATGCGGCGGGAGCGCAGGCGGCAGCGCGGATTTTGCGGAGCGTCGGCGGGCTTGTCGCCGATGATCTGGTGCTGTGTTTGATTTCCGGCGGCGGGTCGGCGTTGTTGGCGATGCCGGCGGCGGGGCTGAGCTTGGGCGACAAACAGACCGTCAATCGGGCGCTGTTGCGCTCGGGCGCGGCAATTTCGGAGATGAACTGTGTGCGCAAGCACCTTTCGGCCATCAAGGGTGGACGCCTGGCCGCCGCGGCGGCGCCGGCGCGGGTGGTGAGCTTGCTCATCTCCGACGTGCCCGGCGACGATCCGGCGATCATCGCCTCCGGCCCCACGGTGGCGGACCCGAGCACAGTCGCCGACGCGCGGGCCATCCTGGAACGCTATGGCATCGATGCGCCGGCGGCGGTGCGGGCGCACCTGGCGGCAGCGGCGGACGAAACGCCCAAGCCCGGCGACCCGCGCCTAGCCGGCGCCGAAACCCACATCATCACCCGCCCGCAAGACAGCCTGGAAGCCGCGGCGGCGGCCGCGCGCGAAGCGAGCATCACACCGATCATCCTGGGCGATGCCATCGAGGGCGAAGCGCGCGAGGTCGCGCGTGACATGGCGGAGACCGCTCGTCAGGCGGCGCGCGAACACCAAACGCCGTGCGTCCTCCTGTCCGGCGGGGAAACGACGGTGACCGTGCGGGGCACGGGGCGCGGCGGGCGCAATGCGGAATTTCTGCTGGCCCTGGCCGTGGCCCTGGATGGGGCGCCGGGCATTTACGCGCTGGCCTGCGATACGGATGGCATCGACGGTAGCGAGGATAACGCGGGGGCCATCATCACCCCCGATACCCTGGCACGCGCGGCAGCGCTGGACCTCGATCCACAAGCGCGGCTTGACGACAACGATGGCTATGGGGTCTTCTCGGCGCTGGGCGATCTGGTGATGACCGGACCGACCCTGACCAACGTCAACGATTTCCGCGCCATTTTGATTTTACCGACCGACTAGGTTCCAAACTCGATCATGCAACGCAGACGCAAAGTAAAGATCGTCGCCACCCTGGGCCCGGCCAGTTCCGACCCGGATATCGTCGCGGCGCTGTTCGAGGCAGGGGTGGATGTCTTTCGCCTGAACTTCAGCCACGGCAGTCACGACGATCACCGGCGCAACGTGGAAACCATTCGCGCCCTGGAGCGCGAATTACGCCGGCCCATCGGCATCCTCATGGACCTGCAAGGGCCGAAGCTGCGTGTCGGCAAGATCAAGGGTGGCACGATCGACTTGGTCGAGGGTGCCGAGCTGCGCCTGGACCTGGATACCGCCATCGGCGATGTGACGCGCGTGTCCCTGCCGCACCCGGAAATTTTCGCCGCCGTGCAGCCGGGCTCTGACCTGTTGCTCGACGATGGCAAGCTGCGCCTGCGGATCATGGAATGCGGCGACGATTTCGCCCGCACCGAGGTCATCACCGGCGGTCCCCTCTCCGACCGCAAGGGCGTCAACGTGCCCGGCGTGCTCTTGCCGCTCTCGCCGTTGACCGAAAAGGATCGGGTAGATCTCGCCTTCGGCCTGGACCTGGAGGTGGACTGGGTCGGCCTCTCGTTCGTGCAGCGACCCGAGGATATCGCCGAGGCGCGGCGCCTGATCGGCGGGCGCGCCGCGATCCTGGCCAAGATCGAAAAGCCGGCGGCGATCGCCCAGATCGACGCGCTGATCGAATCGGCGGATGCCATCATGGTGGCGCGTGGTGACCTGGGCGTTGAAATGCCGCCGGAGGAAGTGCCCAGCCGGCAAAAGCAACTGATCCGCGCCTGCCGGTTGGCGGGCAAGCCGGTGGTGGTGGCGACCCAAATGCTCGATTCCATGGTGCACGCCCCGGCACCAACCCGAGCCGAAGCCTCGGATGTAGCCACCGCGGTCTACGACGGCGCCGATGCGGTGATGCTCTCCGCCGAGACGGCGGCCGGCGACTATCCGGTGGAATCGGCGGCCATGATGAACCGCATCGCCGCGCGGACCGAGGCGGACCCGCTGTACCGGGCGCTCATCCATGCCCTGCACCCGCCGCCGGAGGCGACCGCCCCCGACGCCATATCCGCCGCCGCCGCCCAGGTGGCGACGACCATCAAGGCCTCCGCCATCGTCAGTTACACCACCTCGGGCTCCACCGCCCAGCGGGCCGCGCGGGAGCGGCCGGACGTGCCGATCCTGGTCCTGACCTCGCGCGTGGCCACGGCGCGGCGCCTGGCGCTCACCTGGGGGGCGCACTGCGTGCATACGGCGGACGTCAGCTCGTTTCAGGAGATGGTGCAGAAGGCTTGCCGGGTCGCCGCCAAGGAAGGCATCGCCTTGCCCGGCGATAAACTGATCGTCACCGCCGGTGTCCCCTTCGGCACGCCGGGCTCGACCAACGTCCTGCGCATTGCCTGGGTCGAAGACTAAGCTTCTTCGGTTGCCAATTGCCGGTCGGCGATGGGAGCGTGCAAGACGGCAGCCATCACACCCAGCGCGATAGCTATCAGCCACACGGCGTTGTATGACCCGGTGAGGTCATAGCTGAGCCCGCCCAACCAGGCGCCAAAGAACGCGCCGATCTGGTGACTGAACATGACGATACCGAACAGCGTCGCCATATAGCGGGCACCGAAGATATCGCCCACCAAGCCGCTGGTCAGTGGCACGGTGCTCAGCCACAACAACCCGAAGCTGGCGGAGAAGAGCCAGACTGCCATCTGCGTCTGTGGCGCGACAAGGAACACCGCAATGGCCACGGCGCGGGCCAGATAAAGGCCCGAGAGCAAATACTTCTTGCGGTAGCGCCCGCCCAGGTATCCCGCCAGCAGCCCGCCGATGATGTTGAAGAATCCGATCAGACCCAAGGCAGTCGCGCCGACGAACGGGTCGAAGCCGAGCGATGTAATGTACGCCGGCAGATGTGTCGCCACAAAGGCCACATGAAAGCCGCAGACGAAGAACCCGCCGTTCAACAACCAGTAGCCACGATGGCGCCGCGCCTCGCTCACCGCCTGACCCAGGCTTTGCGTGCCAATGCCGGAAACCGTTGCCGGCTTGCCCACCAGGGCAGCAGCCAGAGGAACAAGAAGGAAGGCCAAGGCGGCCAGGATCAACAGGGTCGTGACCCAACCCAAGCCGCCGATCATCGCTTGCGACATGGGCAGCAACAGGAATTGGCCCGCCGAACCACCGGCGGAAGCAATACCCAGCGCAAAGCTGCGCCGCTCCGCCGGGAACGCGCGCGCCACGGCGGCAAGGACCAGGGGAAAGCCGCTGGCGCTCACCGCGATTCCCACCATGACCCCGGCGCCGAGATGCAAAGCAAAAAGGCTTTCACCCAACGCCATGATCAGAATACCGGTGGCATACAACACACCGCCGAAGACCAGGCAGCGGCCGGTGCCATAGCGGTCGGCGAAGACCCCGAAGAAGGGGGTCATCACGCCCCACAGCAGGTTCTGCAGGGCAATGGCCAGGGAGAAACTGCCGCGGCCGATCCCCAGATCCGCGGTCATGGGCTCCAGGAACAGACCAAAAGTCTGCCGGATACCCATGTTCAGGCCAAGCACGGCCCCACCGCAGATCAACACCACTATGGGAAG